>JBEEIB010000484.1:0-19317 GCA_041167675.1 Verrucomicrobiota bacterium | reverse complement strand
CTGCTTGCTTTGATTCCTTCAAACATCTGGGTTACGGCGAACTTTAAGGAAAATCAGCTTCGGCTGATGCGGCCGGGTCAGCCGGTGGAAATCGAAGTGGATGCGCTCGGGGGCAAAAAATTCAAGGGTCATATCGACAGTATCCAGATGGGTAGCGGCGCTGCGTTCAGCCTTTTGCCTCCGGAAAATGCCAGCGGGAACTATGTGAAGGTGGTTCAGCGTGTCCCGGTGAAAATCCGTTTCGACTCGGTTCCCGATGTGGGCTTGCCGCTGGGACCAGGTGAATCGGTCGTTCCGACGGTCAAGGTGCAAGATTTTGATTATTCCGGTTTCCAATTGATGATCGCAGCGGCTTTGACCGGAGCAGCAATTCTGGGGGTCCTTTGGTGGGGAACCAGGCCGCCCAAAATAAAGAAGAACGCTTAATTCTCTTATGAAGACCAGAAAAGTGCCTCGTGAACGGAATCCCTTCCTTCTAACTGGTAAGCATCGCTGGCGGCCATTTCGTTGGATCTGGCCGCGCAGCCGGCGCGATGGAGCGACAAATAGTTCATTGAGCCACGGCGCCAGGGATGCCTAATCTCGATGGCTGATCAAACCTCAGCTCAAACGGAGCAGCCGTGGAAACCAGCCGCTAACCCCTGGTTGATAGCGGCAGGAGTGATGTTGGCGACGTTCATGGAGGTGCTCGATACCTCCGTGGCCAACGTTTCGTTAACGCACATCGCTGGAAATCTCTCGGCGAGCACTGATGAAGCGACCTGGGTGCTTACCAGCTACCTTGTTTCCAATGCGGTAATTTTGCCTGCCAGCAGCTGGCTCTCACGACGCTTTGGTCGCAAGCGTTTCCTGATCACTTGTATTGTGATCTTTACCCTTGCTTCGGTGCTCTGCGGATTGGCTACCAGCTTGGGTTTTCTGATTCTGGCCCGAATTATCCAGGGTGCCGGAGGAGGCGCTCTGCAACCGGTCTCCCAAGCGGTCATGCTGGAGACTTTCCCTCCGGAAAAACGGGGAACCGCAATGTCAATTTACGCTATGGGCGTGGTGGTGGCGCCTATACTTGGGCCTACCTTGGGGGGTTGGCTTACGGACAACTATTCCTGGCGTTGGGTCTTCTACATTAATATTCCAGTTGGCATCGCAGCGATCTTTATGTGTCTCCGGTTTCTCGAAGACCCTCCGTACCTGAAAAACGCGAAAGCCGGTAAAATCGACTTCTTTGGATTCGGGTTCCTGGCCCTGTGGATCGGCTGCCTGCAAGTACTGCTCGACAAGGGCCAGGATGACGACTGGTTTTCTTCGAATTTTATTTGTTGGTTGGCAGTTCTCGCAGTCCTTGGTTTCATCGTTTTCCTTGTACGGGAACTGACGACACCCAATCCGATCGTCAATTTGCGGGTGTTGAAGGATCGAAATCTCGCGACCGGAGTTTTATTGAACTTCAGCGTTGGCGCCGTCCTTTACAGTACAACGGCGGCACTGCCGCAGTTTCTGCAACTTTTGCTTGGGTATCCCTCCCTGCAGGCCGGCCTGGTGATGAGCCCGAGAGGGATCGGAGCCATTATCGGCAGCATCGTTGCCGGACGCATTCTTTCCAAAGTTGACGGCCGTCTCTGGATGGCACAGGGAGCGGCAGTGCTGGGTCTCACCATGTTTCTCTTGGGCGGGCTGAACCTGAACATTTCCCCGGAGAACGTCATTTGGCCAATCGTCATTAGCGGATTTGCTATCACCTCGATCTTTGTGCCGATGACTACCTTTTCGGTGGCGACTCTGAAGCGCGAGAACATGGGGGATGCTGCCGGTTTAACGAGCCTGGTAAGAAATCTGGGGGGATCGGTTGGGATATCGTTGGTGACCGCGCTGGTTACGCGGAGTACCCAAGTGCACCAGGCCTTGCTGGTTGGGCACTTCACCAAGTTGGACGCGCCGTTCCGTAATCAACTCGCTACGATGCAGCACTCGTTAGCTGCTCAATCGGGTCAAGCTGCTCAATCGCAGGCTTACGGCGTTTTGTACCAAACTCTTCAGCAACAGGCCGGCCTATGGGCTTACGTGGAACAGTTCCGCTGGCTGGCACTGATCTGTCTTGCGCTTGGGCCCATGATCTTCCTGTTCAGGAAAGCGAAGGCGCCGCCGGACGCAGCTGCTATGGCCCACTAAAGGTTACAAGTTGCAGGTTGCGAGTTGCGGGTTTTTGCCTGCCCAACCCGCAACTGGTAACCTTTAGCTAGCTCGTGCTCAGCTGCCTATGCAAGCGCCCAAGCAACAGCACCAAGAAGAATCCGGTAAAGGCGTTGATGACCACTGAATTGAAGACGAAAACGCTGACCGTCACACCAAAATAAGTTTTCTCGGGTGCAAAAAACACATTTCGCGTTTTCGACGTGTAATCTTTCTGCTTCATTTGGGCGTCGGTGAGCATATCGGTAATCTTCTTATTCTCGAACAGCTCTTCCGCCGTGAGTTGGTTATCCTGTCGTTCAAATTGAGCTTCATTCAGTTCTTTGCCGCCAATGACCTGATCGATTTCGTGCAGCCGTGAGTTTATCTGGCCAACGTCCTTTCCCCCCAAACCCGATAGGATTGCCAGAGTCACCTTTAAATCTTCCAGCCGATTTTGGTCGGCCTCGGACAAATTTTGCTTATGCGCAAGTTCCTGGATTTTCTCCGTGAGAAGATCCTGCCGTTTCGTAAACGGATTGAGTTTTCCCTGACCGACGACGATGGCCTCGTACGCCCAGCGCGTCGGGATGAACTCGCACACGAACGGTACCTCGACATTCTGAGGCTTCATATCTCGGGGAGCCTGTTGCGTTTTTGCGATTCGGTCGCGGGTGAAAAAGTAGAAAAAATCAAGATTCCGATTCATCTCTTCGTACTTAATCAAAGCGCCGCCTAAAATAATCTGCGGAATCAGAACCAGCGGCACGATGTTCGCCGCCGTTTTGGCGTCATCGACCAACGAGGAAATGAGAAGGCCTCCGGCGACGCCGCTGATCGCGGTGGTTCCAACAAACCAGAGGTACGGCCAGAACATTCCACGGATTTCCAGAATGAAATTGCCGATGAGTACGAAAAGGACCGATTGGGCGAACGCAAAAAGAGAAAGGGTAACGAATTTGGAAATGACGTAGTAGGGAAGATGGATATTAAGATTGCGCTCTCGCTGCAGTATCGTTCGATCCCGGATGATGTCATCGGCGCTGTTGGTTAGACCGAGAAACATGGCCACAATCAGGGCCAGGAACAGATAAGTAGGAATGTGAAACGCGGAAGCGAAGTTGTAACTTTCATTTTCCGCGTAACGCAACACGAACCCGATCAGCGCAGCCAGAAGAGGAGCCTCGAAAAGGGTCATCCATACGTTCGTGCGATTTCGGAGCTTGCTGATGAATGCCCGTTTGAAAATTGTGGTAAATCTTACCCATTCATCCTTCCATCTGATCGGTTCCTTTCTCGCAGCCGGAATTGGCAGTGCGGTTGCGGTTTGCTGCACCACCGGTACCTGGCGCATCTCTTGGATCAGCCGAAACGATTCATACTTATCTCGCCAATAGTCGGGCGAATAGCGGCGGGATGCCACCAGCTGACCCTTGCTATTTTCTTCGTAAATAACGTCTCCACTCAGATCGCGCAGTGGTGTTTCCAAGACATCAAAGATAAACTCTGGCCGAGTGGTCCCGCAGGAAGGACAGCTGCCCAATTCCGTGCCGAAATGTTGTTGGTGTTCCGCCGAGGCAAAATATTGCAACATTTCTTGTGGCGTACCGAAGAACACTAGACGGCCGCCTTTGTCCAAAAGCGCCGCCTTGCTGAACATCTGAAAGATCTTGGAAGTCGGCGTGTGGATCGTCACCAGCACAATCTTGTTGTGAGAGAGACCGCGGATGATCTCAATGACATGTTCGGAATCCTTGGATGACAGACCCGAAGTCGGTTCGTCAAAGAGATAGATATCGGCCGAGCTGATCATATCGAGGCCGATGTTCAGCCGTTTCCGTTCGCCGCCACTCAAATATTTCTTTACCGGAGTCCCGACAACGCTATCTCGTCGCTCGGAGAGACCGAGCTCGATAAGTTTGCTGTCGATCCGGCGCATCCGGTCCTTCGCCGAAAGGTGGGGAGACCGGATCGCTGCCGCGTAGTCGAGATTCTCCAGGATCGTCAGGTGTTCGTCGAAGGCATCGTCCTGTGGAATGTAGGCAACGTATTCTCGCAGCGTTTCGCGGTCTTCGTAGAGCGATTGTCCATTGAGCAGCACTCTGCCGCCGGTTGGTTCATTCTGACCACAGATTGCCTTTAGCAAAGTGCTCTTACCGGATCCGCTCGCACCCATAACGCAGACCATTTCTCCGCGACTGACAGAAAGAGAGATCCCATCGAGCGCAACCTCTCCAGCGGGAAACCGAAACGACACATCGCGCACTTCCAGATGTCGAATGATGTTTCGTTCTTCTTCAATGATCCGTTCCGAAAAGTCACATCGGAGCACCTGGCCGGTATCGATCCGGATGATATCGCCGTCGACCAGATGTGCGATGTTGCGCACGATCATATCGCCGACCATGATCGGGCGATCCGCTTGCAGAACCTGCAGCGTGCCAACGCGATGTTCGTAATCGCAAGTAATTTTGAGCAGCACTTCTCCGACCGTGCCAGGGCTCAGCAGGATGTCGTCCGCTTCCAGAAGGGAGGGATTGTTCGACACCAAATAGGTGATTTTGGAGACCTTCAGCTGAAATCGTCCACCCAATGCGCGAGCGCGCCGCCGCAAATCGGAGAGTAGTAGTTCGCTGGAATTCTCGAAAACAATCCGGTCCTCCAGTGTGCCTACCGCAGTCGTTCCCGCATTCAACTCGATTCCATTGAGAGTGGCGGCTACATTTTTGAGGGCGATCACTTGGACTTTGAGACCAAACGTTACTTCCAGACAGCTGTCGCGAGTTCTTGCCTTTTCCAGCTGGACCTCGTCGTTTTGAGTAACCGTGACAAAGATGTGCGGAAGCGAAACGTTCTTCTTCGCATTGAAGTATAAGAGAAGATCTTGATGGGTAATGACCTGCTCACCAATGATGATTCTTTGGCCCGGATAAATGCGGCAGAATTCACCTGGCGCCAACGCGCGTCCGCGAACGACCACCGGCCGCGAGCTCAGATTCTTGAAGAGGATCAACTCATGGTAACGGTAGGCCATCAACCGGTCGCCCTCTTTCAGTTCTCTCAGCGGCACGTCGACGGTCGGGCTGTCTCCGAATACAATCGACTCGAGTGGCGAAGTTCCTTTTTGATAGACCGAAGTATCGGCCAGGTCTGCGGCATTGAGTTGATAGACAATGTCAATCGCTTGGGCGGCCATACCCAATTGCGACATGAACGAATAGTAGGCAATGACCTGCTCCTGCTGCATACCGGCCTTGGCAATTAAGTCGTAAAGCTGAACCCCGAGCATGATCTTGCGATCCTGGCTCAGTTCCTCAGCCAGACGCCTCGCCATGGCGGACAAGTCCTGTGGCTCTTTTAATGCCTTTTGAAATAGTAAGCGGAGCTCGGAATAGACTGCCTCCGGATAGTCATAGCGAAGGAAGCCCAAGCTTGAGTCGATTTCCTCTTCCAAAATCCGACCGTCCACCTTGGAAAAACCGGCCAGGACTTGGATCAACAACGGCAAAAGATTTCGGTTGTCTGTCTTGGTACGCCGGTTCCAGGGAAATTGTCGCAGCGTGTGCGCGGCGAGGTGACGAGCCTTTGCAGTAAATGACCCATTTCGGGCTCGTGATACATCTAACGATTCTGGCATTTTGCGCTTTAGGAGACTACTGCAGTGTACCATAGGGGTCTGCCCTGTGGCTGCAAACGATTTTGGCCAAAGAGGAACGGCCTGGGATAGTGCGCCCTTAGTGACGAGGATATGGAGGGCTCTTCTTGCCGCTGAAATAGTTTTCCCTTAAGATAAGGACGGTGTAAGCAGTTTTTTGGATTATGGCGTTGCTATCGAGCTTTAACGAGGATCGGCCGGTTTCGTACTTCCGGGGTCATCCGATCTACTGTGCTACGATTCTTACAATCGCCTACGCGGTAGGTGTTGTGTTGACGACCCTCCTCGAAGGGCTGATGGCAAACTGCATATTTTTTCCGAATACAGCCTTCTTCCACGGCGAAATCTGGCAGATCTTTTTCTGCACATTCGTCAACCGGCCTTCGTTCTTCATCCTGTTCGGCCTGTTCTTTCTCTATGTCTCTGCAGTCGAAGTTGAGAAATATATCGGTCGTTCCCGTTTTCTTGTTCTTTATGCGATTTTGCTCTTCGCGCCGATCGTCACTTTAACCGTCTGGATGTTTGTGACCGGCCAATCCGCTCCGTATTTCGGCAATATGGAAGTGGCGATTGGATTCTTTATCGCCTTTTGCACGCTTTACCCAGGTCTGCAGTGGTTCGGAATGTTTCCGCTCAAGTGGGTCGGCATTGTTTCTTATGCCATCTGGCTGCTCGTTTTAATAAGCCAGCATGATTGGCTCAGTGCTTTGGTCTTCACGCTAGTCTGCGCTGCTTCTTTCGGATACATCCGATATCTGCAGAATGGCGGTGAACTTCCGCGCATTCCCAATCCGCTCGAGTTCTGGCGCCGGCCGAAATTTAAGGTCGTTGCTCGGCCCTCCTCGTTTGCCAAGCCGTCTGCTCGCGATCCACAAACGAGCGATCTCAACGAAATGGACCGATTGCTGGACAAAATTTCCAAACATGGTCTAGCTAGTCTCACGGCCAAAGAGCGTGAGAGTCTAGAGCGCGCACGGGCCAAATTGTTGGAAAAGGACGATAAGTGAGACGGCAAAGTAGTCTGCTGCTCCAGCCTCAGGGTAATCAAACGTGATTGGTGAAAAGGAGAGGTGATTGGCGATTCGTAAGCGCTTATTGCAAAATCCTCGCGGGACAACTGATCACTATTCACCCCTCACCAATCCAATTATCCTGAGCCAGGCGGGCCAGACTACTTCGCTCTATGAATTCCTCTATTGATCGCCTACGGGAAATAGTAGCCAAATTGCGCGCGCCCGATGGCTGCCCTTGGGACCGCGAGCAGACTCACGCGACGCTCAAGCCGCATTTGCTGGAAGAGTGCTATGAGCTCATCGATGCTATTGATGATCAGGATGACGAAGCCCTGCTCGAGGAACTTGGTGATATTTTGCTTCAGGTAGTTCTGCACGCGCAGATGGCAAGTGAAGAAGGTCGATTTCATTTTGACCAAATCGCCGATCGGATCGCCGATAAGCTTGTGCTCCGGCATCCGCATGTTTTTGGTGACAACAAACTTTCCACCAGCGACGCCGTTTTACGCCAATGGGACGCAATTAAGCGCTCGGAGAAACAAGAGCGGAAGTCGATCATTGATGGAATACCGCGAACACTGCCGGCGCTAGCCAAAGCGCAGAAAGTGCAGACGAAGGTGGCGCGTACCGGCTTTGATTGGCCGGAAGCGCATGATGTGCTGGCGAAGATTCGCGAAGAAATTTCGGAAATAGAAACGGCGCAGAATACGAGCGAACTCTCTGAAGAACTAGGTGACCTTTTATTTTCCATTGTGAATTTCGCACGAAAACGAAGCCTGGATGCGGAAGGTCTGCTGCAAACCGCAACCGAGAAGTTCACTCAAAGGTTCCGCGCGATGGAAACGCTGGCTGCAGAAAGAGGCATCCAACTTTCGGCGCTTGCTTTGGTGGAACTGGATCGGCTCTGGGACGAAGTAAAGCAATCGGATCGATAGGCACACGCACGTCCGTTTGGAATCGGACCGGCAGGAGTTGGTACTCAGCCGAAAAATGTAGGCTAACGTCAGTACGGCCGATCAGACGTGTGACGCGGCGTAGTGAGTTCGATGATCCAGAGGGAATCTGCACCGTGATTCCCACGATGACCACTTGGGGACACTCTGAAAAAGCCTAAAATCGGGTTGAATATGTGCAATTGCACAGTTAAGCTTCGGTCGTGCTCGAGCCTACCGGACCAAACCTCTGTCATTGTTTCGCGAACCGCCGTAGCGGGAGGGCATTGACGCGTTTGTATGACCGTCATCTAGCTCCGATTCGCATCACAATTTCGCAATTCTCGATCCTCTCGCTGCTTGAAAAGAATCCCAAAATTCGGATTGTTGATTTAGCGGATCTTATGATCATGGAGCGCACGACTCTGGTTCGGGCGCTAAAGCCCTTACAACGGCTTGGTTACGTCGTTAGTGGGCCCGCTGAGAGGGGCCGGGCCTTGGTTTTCTCGGCTTCAGTCGACGGCATCCGTAAAGTAGCTGAAGCCATTCCGCTATGGCTAGCCGCGCAGCAGGAATTCGAGCAAACGTTCGGGCGCGACCGTGCCAGCCGTTTGCGGCAAGACAATCTCGACTTTGCGCTTCAGGGGTGAGTGACTCGGGCGCCAGAAAACCGACGAATTTCCACCGTTAAACTGTGCAGTTACACATAATAGGAAGGCTCTTCAAATATGATGAAAACTTTGGAAGATAAAATTGCTGTCATAACCGGTGGTGGCACCGGTATCGGCTTAGCGACGGCGAAGAAGTTCGTCGCCGAAGGGGCTTACGTGTTTATCACCGGCCGGCGCCGGGCTGAACTGGACGCCGCAGTCTCCGCGCTAGATAACAAGGCGTTCGCGGTTCAAGCCGATGTCTCGAACTTAAGCGATCTCGATCGACTGTATTCCACCGTTCGCGATGAGAAAGGCAAGATCGATATCTTGTTTGCGAATGCAGCCGTTGCGGAAGGGGCGCCGCTGGGCGCGATCACGGAGGATCACTTCGACCGCCATTTTAACATTAACGTCAAAGGACTGGTGTTCACGGTGCAGAAAGCCCTGCCACTCCTGGTTGATGGGGGCTCCATCGTCCTCACCTCTTCTGTTTCCGCGTTCACCGCCGATCCGGCTTTGAGCATCTACTCCGCCACTAAGGCCGCGATTCGCAGCCTGGCCAGGTGCTGGGTCCTCGATCTCAAGGATCGCAAGATTCGCGTCAACGCGGTCAGCCCGGGTTCTACTGAGACCCCCGGCCTGGCAGGTCTTGCTGGGCCTGGCGGCGACACGAGCGCTCTTTACGCCTTTCTTGGCGGTCGTATTCCACTTGGCAGGCTAGGCCGGCCGGAGGAGATCGCCGACGCGGTCGCATTCTTGGCGTCCGAAGCGGCAAGTTTCATTAATGGCGCTGATCTCCAGGTTGACGGAGGTGCAGAGCAGATTTGAGGGCGAACGTCGCCAGGAATAGCGCCGGAAACGCCGCCATCGCCGAGACCGTGCGGGAACTGAGCGGGTCGCCGGTGCTGGGACAGTTCCCGGCGATGTCGGGGTTATCATCGGTGATAAGTCGCAACGACCTCTGCCTTGGCCAGCACTTCTTTTTGAAACTCAGCGGCTGCGGTACCAGGGGCGCTCCTTTGATCGATCGGGAGGTGTTCGCTCTTCAGGGCGTAAAGCAAGAAATGGTAATGGTGCAGCTGATGTCCGGGTGGACAAGGGCCGCCATAACCCGGTTCTCCGTAATCATTTTTTAGCTGTACGGCTCCTGCTGGCGCCCGCCGTTTATCGAGGTTGCCAGTTCCAGCCGGCAAACTATGAGCTGAACCCGCGATGTTCACGATCAGCCAGTGATAGAACCCGCCTTCTTTGGGAGCATCCGAATCCAAAATCGCGAGGGCAAAGCTCTTAGTCTCCGCTGGAGCACCGCTCCAGGCGATCTCTGGCGATAGATTCTTTCCGTGACAGCCAAATTGGTTCAAAGCAAAGTCGTTGGGAATTTGGCCGTTGGGTCCAAGGCCAGAAACACGAATTTGGAAGTCTTCTTTCTGGCCGGCGGAGGTTGCCGCAGCCAAGCAAGCAAACAGCAACACTGTGACAAAATGGAGGGGCTTGAGAGGGAAGAACGTCATAAAAAGAAAGTTAGCCCGGATATTCCAATCAATGCAAAGGGCTCTGCCATCGGGCTTGGTTATCGGGAAAAGGCCGATTCCGAGTTTTTGGTTTGCCACTCCGTAGTTCGCATTTGGCATTCCGAAGGCATCTTGCGATGCCAAATCGCCCAGTTTAAGCTTCACAATGGCAGAAACACCATATCCGTCGCCCGAAGAGCTGCAGAAGAAGATCCAGGAGTTCATGAAGGCGAACTTTGGCGACAAGGTGTCCGTAGCGGCGTTTACCCAGCCCGAGGCGACCGAGGAAGAGCCTCCGGTCCAGCCGGCACAAAGTTTTGATCCGCTCGAATTTCGTCTCACTCCGAGACAGGTGAAAGCGCACCTCGACCGCTTTGTGATCCGACAAGACGATGCGAAAAAGACGCTGGCGATTGCGGTCTGCGACCACTACAACCATGTCAATTTGATTCGCCGGTTGGAGAAAGAGGACCCGAAGGAGGCGGCGGCAATCGAATATACCAAGAGCAACGTCTTGATCTTAGGGCCGACCGGAGTAGGCAAGACATACTTGGTCAAACATATCGCCGAACTGATCGGTGTTCCGTTCGTCAAGGCCGATGCGACTAAATTCAGTGAGACCGGTTACGTCGGAGGAGATGTGGAGGACTTGGTCCGCGAATTGGTTCAGCGGGCGGATGGTGATCACGATTTAGCTCAGTACGGAATTATTTACGTTGATGAAATCGATAAACTCGCGACCAGCGGCAGAATGATTGGCCGCGATGTGAGCGGTCGTGGTGTGCAAACGACTCTCCTTAAGTTGATGGAGGAGACGGAGGTTCCATTGCGCAATCCGATGGATATCCAGTCGCAGATCCAGTCTGCTTTGGAATTCCAGAAGAAAGGAAAATCCAGAAAAGAAGTTATCAATACGCGGCATATCCTCTTCATTTGCAGCGGGGCTTTCGATCGATTGCGGGAACAGGTTGATCGTCGGCTACGGGCAGCGAGTATCGGGTTTGCGGCCGAACCGGCGCCGCGCGAGCCGGGACAAATTTTTCGGGCCGCTGAAACCCAGGATTTCATCGAATTCGGATTAGAGCCGGAATTTGTCGGTCGTCTTCCGGTGCGCGTCATCTGCGACGAACTCGATGCGAATGACTACTTCGCGATATTGAAGACCTCTGAGGGCAGCGTGATCCGCCAGTATCTGCGGGCTTTTGAAGCCTTTGGCATTCACGCGGCATTTCAAGACGACGCCTTGCGTGAAATCGCCGCGCAGGCCGAACCGGAGAAAACCGGTGCGCGTGCTTTAGTCACGGTCTGCGAGCGCGTGCTCCGCGATTTTAAGTTCGAGCTCCCCGGCACCGGAATCCGCAATCTGACCATAGACGCCGCGCTGGTCCGCGATCCAGCGGGTACATTGGAGAGATTGCTCGCTCAGGCCCGAGCTGAAACCGATCAGAACCAGATGAATCAAGTTCTCCAATTCGCCGAAGCCTTCTCGCAAAAGAACGGGGTCGAATTTTCGATTGAGCCGGCAGCGATTTCCGAGATCGTTGCCCGGGCCCGTGCCGCCCAACAAGAGGTCAGCGTTTTTTGCTCTGATCTTTTTAAGGATTATCCTTATGGTTTGAAACTTCTTCGTGATCGGGATCGTAACTTGCAGTTCCGGTTTCCGGTGAGCGCCCTGGACGATCCGGACAAATTCTTGAGTGATCGAGTGGTCGAATATTATCGAACCGAACACAGCGAAAGGTAGGGCGAACCAGATCCGGCGAAAACAGGATCTGTGAGCTTGGATCTGCACAGCTTCTTTGCTCGCATCTATGCCAAGAATAGAATATCCCAGTCTGCTGCAGGAACTGATCCGGCAACTTCGCCGTATGCCAGGTATCGGTCCGCGCAGCGCCGAGCGGATAGCTCTTTGGCTGGTTCAATCACGCGACGCCCGGCCAGATGAGATTGCGGACGCGCTTTTGCGATCGATGAAAGGGATCACCAGTTGCCCGGAATGTGGTTTCTTTTCTGAATCAGGATTGTGTATCATTTGTTCCGATCCAACTCGCGACCGAGGAACCCTGTGCATAGTGGAACAGCCGACTGATGTGCTACCCTTGGAAAGGACGGGCGCGTTTAAAGGGCTCTACTTCACTTTAGGTGGTAAGTTGTCGCCACTCGATCATGTTGGCCCCGAAGATTTGCGGATTGATGCATTGATTCAGCGGGTCAGGCGTGATGCACCCCGAGAGATTGTCCTAGCCCTCGGCGCTGATGTCGAAGGGGAAGCGACCACCAACTACCTGGCGGAACACTTGATCCAGCCAGGCATAAAACTTACCCGGATCGCGCAGGGACTGCCTGCCGGACTCAGCCTTGAAAGCGCTGATGATCTGACCATCGCCCGTGCATTGACCGGCCGAACAACCGTCGCCGGGAGCTAGATCGGCCCAACACGCTGATTGTGATTAATCCGTGGGGAGTTGACTCGCCGGTTATTGTTGCCGCCCCCCCATAGTAGTCGTAAGCAAGGTCGAACGTACCGTTGGCACTGGCCTTTGCACTGCTGCAGCACATTCTTTTGCATCCTGGCGAATTCGTTAACCAAGCCCACTCTGAAGTTTCTCGTATTCAATTTCTCGTTAGATCCAATGCGTCTCTCAAACCCGTCATTCCCCCCCAGATGCGACTCCACAAAGTGAAACCGCAGGTATTCTCGAGTAGTTTTTCGTCAGCTAGTGGTGCTTTTGGTGAGTCGGTCACATAGGGCGACCTTCATGCGCTACTAAGGATTTCGGCTTAGCAGGTTTCAAATGGGCCAGGAACTCGCAGCCTCAGAGCCTCTTTGAAGCTGAAATAACCGGATCGGCCCACCCGTCCCAGCGGATCCTCCCCATACTCTTCCCCTGAACCATAAAATTATAACCGGTTTCTTAAACGTGTGGGGAATGTGTTCGATCTAAGTCAATACGTAATTGCGCGTATTGTGCATTCACGCGCGCGGCGATACTGAAGTTGAAATCGCACCTTTTACCGATCGGGTTACCATCGTGATCCGGACGGGCGGGACGATGGAATCCGATTTATGCGATGATACGAAACTCTGACTCGCTGAGGATGCAAAATGACAGAAAGCCGCAACTTTGCTAACAAGAGGAGGACGAAATGCCTTTAACAAAGACTGAAAAAGTGACCCTTGGACCTGAGGAACCCACAACCGAATCTACCACGCTGCCCAGCGGCTTCCGTTTCAACCAGACAGCCGCGAAAGCGCATGCGATGGAGCCGGCCCACACCCGCGGAGTAGTCAGTTCCCGGGGTCTGGAAGAAGGAATCAAGCTCCCTCCCCGCGCCCTGCCTTCCGGAGTCGCGCTCTCGTTTAACACCGATGGATTTGTCGCAGATCTTAACGCCGCGCTCGCCGCGAACACGGCTGGCTACGTCATGCAGCTCCGCCAGCACGGGCAGCCGATTGCCTCGGCGCAATCCGGATTGGCCCACCGCCCCGCCGACGGTTCGGAGTCCTGGATGCAAACGGTCCGCATGCATATCGCCAGCTGCAGCAAGTTAATCACTGCCATCGCCATGACGCGGACGCTCGCGGCGCACAGTCTCCCGGCTTCCACTAAGATTATAGACTTCCTGCCGGATTACTGGGCCAAGGGATCGAACATCGACAAAATCACTTTCGCCCAGCTCATGACGCACACGTCCGGATTTCGTGTGACCGGATCCGACACGTTTTTTCCGATTATGAAGTCGCAGGTCGCCACCGGGGTGACCAGCGCCAACCTCGGCGTTTATTCGTACCAGAACATGAACTTTAGCATCTGCCGTATTCTGATTCCGGTCATGAACGGCACGATCCCGGCCAACACGACCTTCCCTCCGCCTTTCCAGGATAATGTCTGGGATTTTATTACCCTGTCCGCGTATGCCGCCGACGTAGAAGAGCACCTCTTTAAGCCGGCGGGCGTCGGCGGGCCCACCTTTACGCACCCCGACCCGGACGCGCTCGGCTACGCGTTTCCGCCGGGCGCCGGGTGGAACTCGGGCGATCTCACGGCTGACGCCGGCGGCACCAGTTGGCATATGTCGGTCGAGGAATTGCTGGATGTGATGGGCTGTTTTCGCCGCCAAGGCTCGATCATGTCGCCGGCGGCCGCTCAGACAATGCTGGACGACGGGTTCGGCATTGACGTGATCGAATCGACACCGCTTGGCACGCTTTATAACAAAAACGGCCTCTGGCGGTCCGGAGCGATGCAGACGGAGCAGAGCCTCGCCTATTTCCTGCCGCGCGATATGGAGTTGGTCGTGCTCGCCAACTCCCCGATCGGCGCCGCCGACCAGTTCTTCCGCGACTTGGTTACCGGCATTTACCTGGACAACATCTCGCCAGAGATACCGATCGGCGGCTGGATCGCCCGCCACAACCTGACTGCGGAGCAATATCAGCAGGCGTTCAATGATTACGTCGGCAATCATGGCATGCAGTTGGTTGACGTGAGCGGTTATGGGACCGCCGCCTCGCTTTTTGCTGCCCTGTGGGTCAAGACCGCTTCCCCGCCCGCGTGGCAGGCTCGCCACCAATTAACCGCAAACGATTACCAGGCAACGTTCAACGAATTAACCGGTCAAGGTTTTAGCCCTGTCCTGGTCAACGGGTATGCAACTCCAGCCGGACCGCGGTTCGCATGTATCTTCCAGCAGGGCCCAACCGGACCATGGGTCGCCCGCCACAATTTGACCGGCGCGCAGTACCAGGCCGCTTTCGACGAGTTCACCGGCCAGGGTTTCGCGCTGGACTGGGTCAGTGGCTATTTTGATGGCAGTCAAGATCTTTACGCTGCCATCTGGCGCAAATTGCAGAACGCGCCCGCCTGGCAAGCGCGCCACGGACTGACGTCTAATCAGTACCAGGCGTTCTTCAACGAAGTGACGGCGCAGGGTTATAAACCTGTGGTGGTCAGCGGTTACACTGACGGCGCGCAAGATCGCTATGCCGCCATCTTCCGCAAAATCGCAAACGCTCTCGCTTGGCAGGCGCGCCACGGCCTCACCTCCGCCCAGTACCAGGCCGCCTTCGACGAGCTAGTGGGTCAGGGCTTCCGTCTGGAGTTAGTCAGCGGATATAGCGTCGGAGGCCAGGACCGCTTCGCTGCAATCTGGACGAAATAAAACGGGCGTCGAGTGATACCTGATCGAGCTTGCGGTCCACTATGCCCATTCCAGTTGCCCTTGTTTCCACAGGCTCGCCTCTGCCCACGATTGCTGCGCGCAAAGGTACGCCATGGAATAGGTTATTGAGGTCGTGTCCAACGACACGGCGGCCGTAGTGCTCGGTCTTCACTTCCAGGGCCGGATTCATGGCGAGCACCCCTTTTTCGGTTAGCGAGGAAAACAGCACATGCTGCCTGCGGTCTTTCGGGCAGTAGCCTCGGCGGCCCAGGACCAGAATCATGGGATCTTGTCCTTGTAACTCCGAGAGCTCCGGCGTTTCCCAGTATGATCGGTAAGCTCGTAGTCTGGTAAAACAGCTCCTGGCACAATGTCGGAACGCATTACGTCACTCGGTTTAGAGAGAAGAGATCGCGTCGACGATCTCAGCTGTGGTCACAATGGCACTGGCGTAGTTTGGGATATTGATGTCGAGAGCGGCGTGCATCTCCTCATCCGAGTAACTCGCGGTCGCGTCTTTCACCATCGTGACCTCGTAGCCAAGCTCAGCGCCATAGCATACGGTCGCCTCCACACACGTATGCGCGATGAGTTCGATGACGATGAGCTGATGGATGCGGTGTTTCTTGAGCTGCAAATCCAAATCCGTGTTGGCGAAACCACTGGAACCCCAATGCTCCTGGGCAACGATTTCGCCCGGTTGAGGCTCGAACTCGCGGCGGATCTCGCCGCCCCACGTGCCGTATTCGAAGGACTTTCGCAACCTGTTCGCCAAACGAAAATCTTTTTCTTCATCGCACCCAGCATGATCAAGATCAAACCGATGTGGCGCCAAGAGAGGGGTCGGGTGGCGCCAAGAGAGGGGTCACGTCTTAACTTGCAACATTCTTCAGAGACGTTTCATCTTTCGGGGCCAGACTCGGACCGCTCGATCGTCGCGCCTCCAGACGGCGAGTTCGCCGCGATAGAGGAGGGCTTCGAGAATGGCGCCTGATTTGGGTGGGAGACTATCGAGGCGGATTTCCTCTTCGGCCCAAAGGAGGATGCGTGCGCGGAGTTGGTCCGGCTGCGTGAGGTTTCTCATGAACGAGACCTGATCGAGAACTGGGCGCCAGATTCACAGGAACGGGGGAATATCGATTCCGCGGGTCATTCACCAAGCCAGGGCCGACACGGAGGCGAGGACGGTCGCCAGCCTTGCCACAAGGCGTTTATCCGGTTCTAACTGAGGATATAGCTAAGGACTAACTCCGAGCACTTGTATGCTGTTATTTGCGCCCAGGACCATCATTTTCTCCAGTTGGCTCACCCGATTCTCACCCAGAATAGGAAACCACATCAGCGGCCAGTCTCGATGAAACGCCGGGTTACAACCGTCCGCACCTTGAAACAGGCTCGCGCTTATGTCTTACAGGTCAGGATTTGCGGAATTTTCTCCGACGCCGGAGTTGGGATGCCGAACCTGTGGGAGGTAGTGGACTTGCCGCATCGGCAACCGGGAGAAAAGGGCTGGGGCCAAAAAGTCGTTGCAATCTGGCGATGGAAAAATGAACTACCGGCTGTCTATCCGGAGGAGATCTTCTATGGAAAGATTCCAACGGGTCACGCCGTATTGATGAATATGGATCACATGCGCGCGGAGTATTATCCCAAGCATTATCGGCCGTTGAGCGAATGTAGCCCCTTGGCACAGAGAATTTACGAAAGGCTAAAGCTGGATCCTCTCACCACGGGTTCGTTGCGAAAGGAATTAAACATGACACAGCGTCCGGAGCGGAATCGGTTCGACCGGGCGCTCCAGGAGCTCCAGGTCACCTTAAACATCGCGCGCCGCAACAGTTTGGAAGACGAGAACGACACCTGGGTCCTGTTCAGCGATCAGTATCTGGACGTGGTACAGACGAGGACCCACGGCTCAAACCCGGCGCAGGGGGATAGCGCCAAAGAGAGGGCCACGCCTTAACTTGCCTGAAACAACGGGCCAGCTCGTTGGTACCTGCAGTTAGGATTGCGCGAAGTTCCTTCAGAGGCGCTGCTTCCTGGGACGGTGCGATCAATTCCCATTGCCGATATCCCTTGGGGATCGTAACCCCAAAAATCGGCGACGCGTCTTCCGTATTCCCTCGGTCGGAGGCCAATGACAACACAGCAAAGACGGGCGCCGCCATGGCAGCCGCAAATAATCCAACATAGGTAAATTTTGTAAAACCTAACACAGGTTAATTTCATAAAAGATCCTTTTCGGTCCATGCTCTGGCGCCGGCGGCTCACGTCCTCCTGCCGAATAGATGGCGCTTGAGATGAACGATGGATAATTGGTCGCCCGAAGCGCCGGCAATGGCCGTGTTCAATCAATATCGGCCCCAACGTCGACCACAGCTTGCGCAAAGGCCTCTGGGGCTTCCTGAGGCAGATTGTGACCGATGCCGCCATTGATGATCCTGTGCGCATATCTGCCCGAGAATTTCCTGGCATAGGATGTGGCGTCCGGATGCGGTGCGCCATTGGCATCACCTTCAAGGGTAATTGTGGGCACGTTGCATCCCCAAGTTAGCGAAACATCCGCACTTCCGCTAAACGGTTAAGGATGGGCCGCGTTGGCTCTTGAGTCATCGACCGCGCTCCCAACGAAGGGCGAGATGAACGCTCCCGCAGTGGTTAGTCACAGTGTCCGGATTGTGTTCATCAGATCCTCGATTTTGCGGACGATGGAGGCTCGGCTCGAACTCAGGTTGTGCTCCATACTGAGACCTGTAAAAAAGGTCAGGATCAATTCCGCAACGGAGTCCGCATTCACTTTGGGCGCTCGACCTCAATATTCTTGGCGATGTAAGCATTATCTTTGTCTTTCTCGACGAAAAATTTCCAGGAATTAGAGGTCAATTCTTCCGGATAGCCTACAGTAAGTCGGATCGGGCTTTCTCGTTGGATGGAAAAATTTAAAAGAGCACTCACACAGGTGCGGATCGAGCTTTCCGGATCAATCGGCTCAAGCGGCCGAAGGCAGCTAGCACAAAATGTTGCGCATCCAGTCGAATATGTCGATTGCAGTCAAATTGTGCTCCTAAAACATCGGGATTGGCTGGGCATGCCGCCGGTCAGATCGCGCAAAATATCGACCAAAAAATCAGCAAGATAATTCCCAAAATCAAACTTCGAGATCCTTAAATCTGGCGTCACCTGATGCGAAATTGCCCGGTTAAGCCAAAGTGGTAACTTCTATTACGCCACCATCTGTATACTGAGGAGATCTGTGATGACCCGAGTCCAGCACGCGACCACAGCCCCTACTTCGGGCCTCGACCGGGTACCCTTCCTGGGTGGGGCGCGGGTACGGCTGGAGAGAATGGTCCTGAGCCTGACCGATCCGCCAGGACGCGCTCAGCACATTAATTATCTCGAGCCTGCCGGCAATCCCGGCATCTTCGGTCCCGATTCCGTGAGTTGGCGTGTGCTCAGCAATCCGGTGACCGTATTCATCGGCGGCGTCACCGCCGTTCTGTTCGAGTTGGCTGAGCCGCGCGTGCGCTCCGGAGTGTGGGAACACACAGACTTTCGCCGTGACCCGGTGGCGCGCATGCGGCGAACCGGGCTCGCCGCGATGATTTTCACGTACGGCTCAAGTCGTGATGTCGAAGCAATGACCTCGAGAGTGCGCCGCATGCACGATCAAGTCAACGGGACTACACCCGACGGTCAGCCATATCAAGCGAACGATCCCGAGCTTCTAAGCTGGGTCTACGCGACAGCGGCCTACGGCTTCATGAACGCATATCTTCGCTACGTTAACCCGCGCCTTAACCGCGCCGAACACGACCGCTACTACGGCGAATCCGTCCATGCCTGCCGATACTATGGAGCTAACTGCACTCCCGCGTCGGCCGCGGAAGTCGAGCGGTACATCGAGGAGATGCGGCCGAATCTAAGAAATCATGAGATTCTGGAGGAGTTTCTAAACCTGGTGTCGAACGTGCCAATCTTGTCGGCCGCTGCATTACCCGCGCAGCGCCTTCTGGTTCAAGCAGCCATCGACGTTTTGCCGTCCTGGGCACGAGAACTGTTGAGGCTTGAGAAAGCTCAGCCGTTGCGTGTCGCGATGCGCCCCCTGGTGCGCGCTATGGTGGGCCTGGCCAGCCAGGTGATTCGCGATGGTCCACCCCAGCGAGCGTGTCTGCGAATGGGATTGTCCGCCTCGCACCTCTTCAGCTGACTTCTGCTGCTTCT
>JBEEIB010000483.1:0-3434 GCA_041167675.1 Verrucomicrobiota bacterium | reverse complement strand
ACGAATGCGGCCGAGGTTTAGCCTCTGGCTGTAAATATAACGAATTTCTCCTAACTCTCCTGCGTCCAGCAGCTTCTTTACATACCGTACCGCTGCGTTGTAGATAAATGTATGCCCCGCCATTACAACGAGTTCACGCTCTTTCGCTAGCCTGTCCAACTCATCTACCTCTGCGACTTTTGTCGCCAGCGGCTTTTCGACAAACACGTGCTTGCCAGCTAACAGCGCCTCCTTTGCCAACTGGAAATGCGTACCGGCTGGCGTCGCGATAACAACTCCGGTTACCTCCGGATCGGACAATGCTTCATCGACTCCGTTCACAGCGGTGGTCCGGGGAAAGTTTGCTTCGACGAAAGCACGCCGATCCGGGCTCGAATCCACCACGTACTTGACCCAACAATTGGGCAGAGACGAAAAGTTCCGCAACAAATTCGGTCCCCAATACCCACAGCCGAGTTGCGCTAAAACAGGTCCATTCCTGGTCATATTGCAAAATCAAAATCTGTTGCTCTATCCAATCGTATCTCGACGAACTCAGCAGCTTTTCTTGCCTCCACGTGCTCCGATAGCGATCGAGCTCTAGGTTTAAAAACTCGAATTTTGAGACTGGGCAGTGTGTCTCCTCCGTCAGTTTGCCCTCGAACCTTCATCACTCCGCCTTCCAGCCGGATCGACTCGAGCCTCGCCGCTCTTCGGTGTCGGAACCAAGCGACAGCCTGAGCGGAGTTCGGCATCCAAGCCCTCCGCATCTTCAATTCACGGACGAGATCGCGGTAGAAATCTCCCCATAACCGCTCCGGGGCGATGCTGCGATCATGCCAGTTGATCGTGAGCACGCCGCCAAAATGCTCCACGTCATCGATCAGCCTCCAAACCAACCGTCGAGCTTCCTCGTCGTCGAGATTCAAATAGCTCGGATAGAACAGCGCCGTGTCCATCACATGAAGCGGTAACTCGAGAAGGTTCGTCACTCCAAGGGGTTGGTATGTCTGGGTAGTTCCTGCGCGATAACCGGCTGTCTCCCGGTAACCAAAAGTTGAATCGTAGGTGTACCCCGCTTGGTCGAGCATCGCAGGCGAGTCTTTATTAAAAAACAACCAGTGCATGCGCACACCGAGCTCGGTCGTCCCAAGGGCTTCCGACACTCTGACCCGCTCCTTACGACCCTCGTTGGCGTCGAGCCATGCGTCGACTCCATGCACTCCTACCTCCCGGCCCGCAGCAACGATTCTTTTGAGTTGAGGCAGCAGTTGGCCAAGATCGTAGCGAGATGCTCGCAAAGCCGGAGCAAGCCCATCTGTTGTTCGCCCTGCATAGTTGCTGCGAGGGATTACAAAGAATGTCGAGCCCAAGCCGTTCTCGATTTCCAGGTAGCGATCAAAACCGCTCCAAAAATCTTTGGCGATTCCGATCTGCACAAAAGGTAGCATGCAGGCAGCTCCCCAGTTCTTCCATAAAGCTCTGACTGGTTTCTTACCGCGGCATACGCTCAGCAACGTGCCGATGGTTGAGCGGTAAAGAAATCCCAGCATCGTATGATCAAACCGATGGTTCCGCACCGCCGGATGATCGATATCGTGTGTCAGACAAGCGATAAAGTTGTGCCCGTCTGGAACAGGCGGTATCTCCACCGACGCAATTCCCGACCGGGTGATCCAATTGCGCAAGAATTCGATATGAATTTCCAGCGTTGCCATCCCGGCGTTGCAGGCCGGCTGACCTGCTGTCAGAAGGAACCGCGCTTCGGCGAATATATTGTAACCAACCCGCAATGTCGTTACTTCCCCGCGCTGCTCGAAAACAGCGACCGGCTCTCCCGTTGCTTCCTCCGTTAAAACGCAATTTATGCATCCTGGGAATGTCACCATTGCCTCGTAAATCGGCACTCGCTTCCCTTCATCCGAAACGATGAAGCCTGGGGGCCGAGATTTGACCTTTCTCCTTCGTTCCGCGTCAAACGCTGTAGCAGCTCCGCCTAGGACCAAAAGCAAACGGGACGCCTCGCACCGGTAATCAACTGACGTGCATAGCACCACGTCATAACGAACGCCGCTGCGGCAAAACTCCCAGAGCGTTTTGAAGAGCTCGAAGAACTCGGCAACGATGTCGCGTTCATCCGCGCGCACTGCAACGCCAATCATTGTGGAAATACACAACCCGCTGCCGGCCGTTCGCCGACCAAAGTCGCCGAACGTAAGCGTCCCTTCAAAAGGCTTTTCGCGAGCTCCACAAACTGCAACCGCTCGGTAGTCCATTGGTGCGCCCGATACACTTCCTGGCCACGATCGACCACGCTAACGATTTCCTCCGGATGTCGGAAAACATATTCGATTTTTGCCGCGAGGTCATCAGCGTCTCCCAACTCGAACAGCGTCAGTTCCTGCGGGCCAAAATAGTCCAGAATGCCCGGAGCGCGGGGGGCAATGACGGGCTTGCCCTGCGACAGATACTCAAATATACGAGTAGGCGTGTTCAGCTCGGTGAATATACTTCGCCTATTCGGGATGACACCGACGTCGCATTGGCGGATAGCCTCGGCGATCTCTTCTAGACTCTTCGAGCCCATGTATCGGACGGCGTCGCTGACTTTCGATTTCCGCACCGAGTCCATCACTTGCTCCAAAAATGGCGTGCTCCGGCCATAAACGCGCAGTTCCAGTCGCGGAACTGTGTTATTGATTTTTTCCACGGCCGCCACGGCCAGGTCGAGGCCGTGCCTTTCGACCAGCGAACCATGATACATGACCACGAACGGCTTCGAAGGGTCGCGCTCAGCCAACCCCTGCCTTAATGGTTCGCGATATTTAAAGATCCCTTCGTCCGGTGAATTCATTATCACACTTATCTTTTCCGGCGGACAGCTTCGGGCCGAAAAGATTTTTTTGCACGCTTCGTTGACCGTTAGTACTGCATCGGCAAAGCGGAGACTCCACTTTTCCAGTACCTTAAGAAACCAGACCGCACGGCTATGCTCCCGAAGCCCGAAGATGGTCATCATCAGCTCAGGCATGGGGTCGTGGAGATCGAGAATAACCTTGGCCCCTAGAATCTTAGGAACCAAAGAGCTAAACACGAGAACGTCCGGCATGTTGTGCACGTGCACAACGTCATACCTTCTTTTCAGGGCTCGACCGGTGAGAATCGAACCAGCCAGGAAAATAAACGAACCGTACTGAAGTACGTACGACAGCTTTCCGCCACGGCGACGCTTTAAAGGAACGCGCGTAATGTTGACTTTACCGAAGATTTCGTGTTGCGGCTCTTCATCCGTCTCCTTGAGACATATCACTTCGACGTTAGCCCCCTCTTTGGCTAATGCCTCTGCCGCCCTTCGGGGTCGCGGATCCGACGGATAACTGGAATACACGACTGCGACGACACGTTTCCCGGCCAGACCTAGAGGCTCGGCAGTGGACGCAACGGGTTGTTGTGTA
>JBEEIB010000482.1:0-4161 GCA_041167675.1 Verrucomicrobiota bacterium | reverse complement strand
GGACGCTGGGTCGATGTAAGTCATAGTCATGGCTTTGGCGATGGAAACTATCGCGGCATCGGGTTAGCCGACCTGGTTGCGGGACTGCGGTCGGGCACTCCTCATCGCGCCTCGGCAGAGCTTGCGTTTCACGTGCTTGAAGTCATGGAAGCGATTGTCGAAACGGCCGGGAGCGGAGAGGCATATGCTCTCCGGTCAAGTTGTGAACGGCCGCGGGCTTTACGCTCGGTTTCACATACTCCTGATTTTAATTAGGGAGCTAGGGAGAAATGCGGAACGCGGATTGAATTCGGCAATTGTTCCATTGTTTCTCCATCGGTCCACGTTTATTGATATCATCAGTCCTAAAAATTTTACCGATGCTCTGACTGCGCCTCCGTACCCCGCAATCCGCATTCCGCATTTCTTATAGCGTATTTTTGGGATCGAGTGCACTAGATGTCATGAGACTTTCCCAGGTTGCCCTTCAGCTTTATACCCTTCGCGATTTCTGCGGCAGCGCGAAAGATTTGGCTACGACTCTGAAAAAGGTCAAAGCGATCGGGTATGATGCGGTTGAGTTTGTTCGGTCGGACTTCGCTTCTAATCGAGATTTACGAAAGCTGGCTGATGATCATGGATTAGCGATCAGCGCGATCCATGAATCCGGGGAGCGGCTGCTCAACCATCCGCAAACCGCTGCCGAGGAGCTGACGGAATTAGGGACCGACCTCGCGGTTTATGCCTTTCCTGCAGGAGTCGATTTTCAAAAAGAAGCGGAGGTCGACCGCCTAGCTCATCAGCTCCGACACAGCTCTGAGGTGTTTGCCGCCGCCGGCAAGCGTCTGGTCTACCACAATCATGCTCTCGAATTCACAAAACACGGCGAAGAACTGATTCTCGAATACATCTTTGCGAACGCCCCAAAACTCTTGGCCGAGCTCGACACGTACTGGATTCAGTTCGGTGGCGGTGACCCGGTGCACTGGATCTCCCAGCTGAAGGGTCGGGTACCTCTGATCCATTTGAAAGATTATAAATTCAACCCTCGAAAAAATATTCCGGAGATGGCGGAGATCGGTCGTGGTAATCTCAACTTCACAGCAATAGTCGAGCAGGGCCAAGCCGCCGGCTGCGAGTGGTTCATAGTTGAACAGGATTTTTGCGAAGGCGATCCCTTCACGGCGATCCAAGTCAGCCTGGAGTATTTGAAGGGAACAGAGATGGCATGATGCTGCGAACGGGGCTCGCGATCCGTAAAGCGAAGCAAGACTCCGTCCAACCCCTCGCTCCGTAGGATTGGCGAAGGCGGAAACCTACGTCGCGGCCAGCTTTATGGTATTCTTCAAAACGCGCGACTCCGGCGTGGGGTCGATATTATACGAACGCACTGATCACCAGACTGTTTCGCCCTACCCTCGTTGAGTGGGATATATCCTTCATTGCCGCTCTCGCTCTTTTGATGGGCATTGAATTGCCCTTGCTTTCAGCTTAGAAAGAGCCGAGTCAATTGCGTTTTCCTACCCCTCTGTAGCAAGGAATCGCTGCAGGGAGGAAAGCAAAGCTAACCCCCACAATGATGAAAAAAAGAATCGTTTATTGGTTCACACTAGTGGCAGCCTTTACGGCGGCAGCGCCGGCTCAGACGGTAATTAAGGTCCTACACATCCAATCGATCCAGGGCACTCGTGATATCTGGAGATCCGCTGCGGATGAATACGAAAAGAGCCATCCCGGCGTCAAAGTTCAATTCGATTTCCTCGAGAACGAGGCCTTCAAAGCGAAATTGTCCACGCTTCTGCAATCTAAGGACCGCCCGAGCGTGTTCCACAGCTGGGGCGGCGGCGTAATGAAGGAACAAGTCCAGGCAGGCGTCTGCCAGGATATCACCAGTGCGATCGCCGGTGAGTTTAAAGACTCCTTCTATCCAGCCGGCGTTCAGAATTTCATCGTTGATGGAAAGTCTTACGGATTGCCCAACGATGTGGGACCAATTGTGTTCTGGTATAACAAGGAGCTTTGCCAAAAAGCCGGAGTTGATCCGACGAAGATCAAGGAATGGGCCGACTTTTTGGGTGCAGTGAAAAAATGCAAAGCGGCCGGTGTGACGCCGATCGCTTGCGGCGGCGCCGATAAATGGCCTCTGCATTTCTATCCGGCTATGTTAATGATGCGGGTATTGGGTAAGAGCGGCCTGGAAGAGGTTGTCTCTAAGGATAGCAAAACGGGTTTGGCTGATCCGGGAGTGCTGAAAGCCTGGAAGATGTACAAAGATCTTTGTGATTTACAGCCGTTCCAAAACGGGTATCAAACCGTGAAGTTCCCAGAATGTTCCGGATACTTCCATGACGGTAAAGCGGCGTTTCATCTGATGGGAAGTTGGGATTTGGCCGAAGGGCGCAACGCGTCGGCAACCAAAAAAGGCCTGTCTAACGAGCAGCTCGGCTGGTTTTTCTTTCCGGTAGTCAAAGATGGAAAAGGCAAAGCCAACGATATCTTCGCCAGCGTCGACGGATGGTTGGTGACTAAAGATGCGCCAAAGGAGACTGTGGATTTCATGAAAGTTTGGCTTGGAAAAGATACCCAGACGAAGCTGGCTGCTGCTGGCTTATTCATACCGATGGTAAAGGGTACGGCCGACGCGATTCAGGATCCATTTTTGCACGTAATCGCACAGGAGACGGAAAAGACCGATTGGATCCAGATCGCGATGGACCAGCTTCTTGGACCTGACACCGGTCGCGTGTTCAACGACGAGGCCGTAGCGGTAGCTGCGGGAAGCACTACCCCCGAGCAAGCCGTGAAAGCTATCCAGGATTCCTGGTCGCAGAATAAAATGTAACGAGTTTACCTAGCGGTAGGGGCGCGCTCCTGCGCGTCCGTATCGGTGATGGACGCGCACGAGTGCGTCGCTACCTGTGCGCGCCGCGACAAAGTCAAGGACATGAAGTCTCAAGCCGGTCCAGCCCCGAGCGTGCCTTCACAAGAACCGGCGCTTGCGCAAAAGGCTTCCCCATTTTGGCCCAAGTTCGGCAAGGCGATGCGCACCGGTCCTTGGCCGACTCTCGCTCTGTTCTTACCTCCGGCGCTGCTTGTTTTCACGTTGTTCGTTGTCCTGCCGGTTTCACAGTCGGCTTACTACGCCTTCTTTAATTGGAACGGATATGGAGCACCCCACAATTGGGTCGGATTTTCCAATTTCGAGCGAGCTTTCAATGATCCGATCCTCCGCAATTCATTATTTAACAATCTCCTCGTCGTTGCAGTGTCGGCCGGAATCCAGATTCCGATCGCACTATCGCTTGCGTTAATCGTTTCCGACCCCCGACGCAGCAATTTGGTCTTCCGGGCAATCTTTTTTATTCCCTACATTTTAGCTGAGATCGTCGTTGGTCTGATCTGGAAATACCTTTATGACGGGGAATACGGATTGGTAGCCACCATTGGTCATTGGTTTGGCTGGCACCCCCCTTTCGTACTGGCTCTGCCAGGGTGGGCCATGGCCGCGGTGCTGCTGGTAGTCGTTTGGAAATATATCGGTTTTCATCTGGCTCTGTTTATTGCCGGTCGGCAAAATGTACCCAATGATGTCATTGAATCCGCTCGTATCGACGGAGCTAGTCGCTGGCAGGTGACTCGGCACATTGTACTTCCAATGATGAAACCGGTTATTCTACTTTCGTTATTCTTTAGCGTTCTTGGTTCCTTCCAGCTATTTGATCTAATCATCCCGCTCACCGGCGGAGGCCCGCTCAATTCAACCCATTCGATGGTGTCTTATCTCTATACATTCGGGATTCAAAGGATGCGCCTCGGTTATGGTAGTGCCGTCGCGCTTATCCTCTTCGTTGTTTGTGTGGTGGTAATGGCATGCTATAAGAGATTCTTGCTACGCGAGGATCGAGCGGCCTAAACCTATGCGTACCCGAATCCCATTGTATGCCTATTACCGGTGGCTGGTACTTTTTCTCGCTGCCGGATTGTGCTTGCTTCCCATCTGGGCTGCTGTAATCGGAGGATTTAAGAGCACCGGCGATCTGCGCACCAACGCGCTGGGGTTACCCCGGGAGTGGATCACAGACAATTACGTCTCAATCCTCTTTGCTCCGCGATTCTGGCAAATGCTCGGGAATTCCGCTTTCATCGCAATTTTTACAGTGCTGTTAACCGTAGTGGTTAGCT
>JBEEIB010000481.1:0-3844 GCA_041167675.1 Verrucomicrobiota bacterium | reverse complement strand
AAGGCTAGCGAAGCGATTCGCAGAGCGAGTCAAGAAACCGGAATCGCGATTTCTGCGATCACGTTATGGGAGTTAGCCTGGCTCGCCACTCACGATCGACTCAACATTACTGGCACCGTGGAGGCTTTCGTCGAACAGATTGTTTCACGAACCGCGATCCGGCCTATCTCCGTCAAGATTGCCGTGCTAGCCAACCAGCTTCCGGCGAATTACTCCGGTGATCCCTGCGACCGCCTCATCGGCGCGACCGCTTTAGCCGAGGGCATCGCGCTAATAACCAAGGACTCTAAAATCCGGGCTCGTAAAGAGATTAAGACGATCTGGTAATAGGAAGCGAAGGGGGAATGGCGACGGAGCGCTTAGAAGACGTGCAATACCACAAAGTGGGAAGGAGGAGGGAATATCTTCATAACCAAGTTAGAGCGGTGGAAAGGGTTTCAAAACCAAACCTGAGCTCTCGCCCAATCTTTGGCGGCAGAGCGCCATCTATCGAACATCGAAAGGGGCTTGTGTTGCGCTTTAGCAGGCTGGCTTCTCAAAGCTTTCCTCGGCAGTTGCATCCGTTGCGCCAATTCAACCACGGCTTTTGCAGCGTTCGCGGCGCGGCAAGTCGCGGTGCGCGAAAAGTTTAATTCAACTCCACGCCAGGTAGGCGCATAAATTTGCGCGCGTGATTCAACTCGCCGCAGGTTACCGAACGTTTGTCGAAGCTGGGTATTTCCATAACCGAAATCAATACTCTGGATGTGTTCTTCCCGAAGGTCTTCCAGGATGTTAAGAAAGAGAAAAATCCCGGGAGAAAATTCGCTCCACGCGGGATCGTAACCGGTGTGGTCGCCCTGAAGACAGCGGTTATAAACCGTGCCCATCCAAAACGCGGCAGGCTGATCTTCCAGGTACAGGATGTACAGTCGCAGCCATCCCTTCGCGGCGGCCACGCTCATGTGTTTGCGAATTTCAGGAGTGTCAAAAAATCCGTCTCCGAAGATCTTGCGCTTGTCCGTTTTGCTCGCAATGCTCTCCATATCGGCGATGGCCGCCGGCAAATCTTCCACCGAACGGAAACTGCGGACTTGCACTTTGCCAGCAAAGTGATTCAGGACCCTTCTGTACTTGCGCTGCAATTTAGAGCGCTGGCTTCTTCCCAAAGTGGAGAGGAAAGATTCACGGCCCTTGGGGAAATTTTCTAGCCACCAATGATCCCGCAGGCAACCGGAATAATCGCGCAAAGCAAAACGCGGCTGTTTGAGCACGCAGTCATACAAGGGAGATTGCACGTCGAGCTGTTTCCATAACGCCAGATCGGCAACTCCCGCTTCGAGTGATTTCATAAGCTCCTGGACCAGGGCCGCACAGTTCTCTTCCGAAGCGTTGCCACGCAGGCCGCCATAAACCAATTCCAGAGTGTTGACTTCGGGCTGCCA
Organism: Verrucomicrobiota bacterium; assembly: GCA_041167675.1. Taxonomy (GTDB): domain Bacteria; phylum Verrucomicrobiota; class Verrucomicrobiia; order Chthoniobacterales; family JAFAMB01; genus DASTDH01. Next base: position 2,420 of record JBEEIB010000481.1, on the reverse strand, counting down.
GATGGTGAAATGGCCCAGCCTGAAAGGCAATTTTCTGCGTTCGCACCGGCCAATCAGGATCGCCTCCGCACGCTCATTCCGGGATAGCACGATCACATGGGGCCGGCAGAAATTCCCGCGGGACCGCACGATGCTGCTAAAGAATTCGAAATCGGAATCCCGGCTCCCCGGCCACGATTCCCAGGTCGCTCGCACGCTTTCGAGTCCCTGCAAATCGCGAATCGTCCGCAAGGCCAGTGAGTTGTCTCGCAATTTCAGCTCCTTCCGAAAGGAGATTCGGCCGGGAGACGAATCGCCATTGTGGTACGGGATTGGCGGCGACTGATGGAGTGGGGCAGGATTTTGTAGAGGTTGCACGGCGCTCTTATAACGCACTATACACTTTAGCGTTATATATTTGAAATCTGCATTTCCACTTCTCTTTTTGACGTCTCGGCAAAAAGCTCTGAACCGGGTTCAACGACCATTCGATTCCGGGTGCCCTCCTGGACTGTTCCGTAAGAAAAGCGATCCAGGTGGAGATCGGTAGCGACTTCATGAACGATTTCCGAGGTGATGTGATGTCGCCGGTGGCCAAAGCCCCACAGGAGCGAATTCTCGCATAGGGTATTGACCAGGCGCGGAATGCCATCGGAAAAGAAGTGGAGCAAAGAAATGGTCTCATCGAGAAATATAGTTCCGGCGTGCGAATTGGCTCCGGCCCGTTCCAGTCTGCGATGGATGTAGCCTTTTAACTGGGCAGGCTCTAAAGGTTTGAGACTGCAGCGCAAACCGACTCTTTGCTTCAACTGACGCAACTGATGGGAGTCCAATTTTTGCTGAAATTCCGGCTGGCCGATCAAAACGATTTGAAGCAACTTGTGCTCGCTGGTCTCCAGGTTGGTCAACAGGCGGATTTCTTCAAGTAACTCGGCGCTGAGCAATTGCGCTTCATCGACGACGAGAGCGGTGGTCAAGTTCCGGCGCGAACGTTCCACCAGATAATTGTTGAGGCAGGAAAGCAACTCACCCTTGGTGCCGCGCGGTGAAGGAGTGAGACCGAAGTCATTCAACACGTGGACCAGAAACTCCACGCTGGAGACCGTCGGGTTGTAAACAAAAGCAGAGACCACCTTATTCTTGCTGAGAACCTGCATGATGCATCGCGCCATCAAAGTCTTGCCGGTCCCGGCCTCGCCAGTAACCACTACGAATCCTTTTCGGCGAAGCACTCCATACGACAGGCTGCAGAGCGCCTCTGAATGATCAGGAGTCGAATAAAAGAAGAATGGGTCTGGGCTGACTTCGAACGGATTACGGGTCAAACCGTAGAATTTCTTGTACATGGTTCTTCTCTCTTCACTAACAACGAAAACGTCTAAACCTCGAGCCCCTCCTGAACTTGCTAGCGTGTAATGGTCGCGTCCGTCACTTGAAGGTAACCAGAACGGAAGCGTATTGATAGGCGATTGAACTATTGAAGGTTGCGCTCTGCGTGCCGTTGGCTACACTCTGCACCCGGGCTTCGGTCAGTACGAAATCTCCTCCACTCGGATTGGGCGATTGTAGCAAAATCGTGTAGTTGGGGTCCTTGGTGATGGTCGGAGCACAACTGCTGCAGTTCCACGTCCAGTGAGTTGCCAACGCATACTCCGTCCCTTGGGTCACCGCCGCGGTGCTCGTCACCGTCTGCGTACTCACCGAAGCCGAGCCGCTGTCGGAACTGCCGATCGCATCCACCGGGCTGCTGACTAATCCGCTCACCTCGAATATTTGCATGTGTATGTTGTGCGTTGTCGCGCCGATCGAAACCGTCACCGTCGTCGGTTTGCCAACGCAGTTGCTGACAAACCACACCTTCACCTGTCCATTCGTGTTCGGGCTAGTTACGTAGCCAAACGCTGACTGCCAGGTTTGTTGGTTGTTGTCGGAAACCGCCAAGCTAGTCCCTGACAGGCCGGAAGAAATACCCACCACGATCAGGGTATTCCCTGCCGTCGGTGTGATTGGAAACGCCAAAGGCAACGACGTAGTCCCCGATTGAAACTTATCAGCAGCCTGGACCGTGGTTATCGCAGCCCCGGTCGATTGCGTCAAGGTAAAGTTCACCGTCGCCGTCGTTCCGGTGCTGACCGCGACATTTTGCTGCGTGGAACTCGGGTACCCAGCAGCTGTGGCGGTCACGCTGTAGGTTCCTGGAGCTACGTTCAGCGTGTAGGCACCGCTAGAGTTGGTAGTCGCGGTCGCTGTTCCTGCGCTGTAGGAAACCGTCGCGCTGGCAATCCCCGCGCCCACGCTGTTGATCACCGTCCCGGAAATCGTTCCGGTCGATGGCGTCAAGCTAAAGTTAGCGGTGGTGATGACACCACTGGACACGCTGACATTTTGCTGCGTAGAACTCATGTAACCGGCGGCCACGGCAATGACGCTGTAGGTTCCTG
>JBEEIB010000480.1:0-6219 GCA_041167675.1 Verrucomicrobiota bacterium | reverse complement strand
TGGCCGAATGTTCATCCAATTAATGGTATTAGTAACTAACCACCTGCGGATCGGCTCCTATGGATGATCGGATCTCGGCGTAAGTTTAGTCATTTCTTTGGGCCAGTTCACTTTCTTAGCCGCTAAGCACGATAGTGTTACTGTGGATAAATCTGTTAGGGAATATCTTCAGTCAATCGGGTCCAAAGGCCGCCAAGGCAATTGCCTTGGCTTAGAAGACAGTGATGGAACGAATACCGGGCACGAGAATCGTATCCCGCTTCGAATCGCCATTTGGGTTGAAGATAACTTGTATGTCCGGCTGAATAGCGAGCCAAGGAGTGATGTTTAGCTGGTAGTCGAGTTCAAGAGTCTCTTCGCCACCGAGGTCGGCCCACCACTATCTGATTGGCAAGGCTCTGCTGATGGCTGGTGTGCGAGTAAATGAAGCCGAAGCCGACTTTATCCTTATCCCGACCTGGGATGAGACCGGTGTAACGACCCCCAAAAGTGACTTCAACATCCACCGGATTGCGATCATCCGGCTCACCGAATATCTGCAAGAGCAAATCCAACTCTCTGCTGGTGTTGTCTAGTTTGCCGTTGCGATCTTGGGGGTGAAAGACCGTCTTCTCAATGGTCATGTATCCATTGTAATTTCCTTTCAGCCGTTGCCCTGTACGATCCTGGGTGAAACCAGCCTGGTTGGTATAGTTGAAGCCGAGCTTATACACTCCGTCGTAGTTAGTTTTCTGTTCCTTGTAGCCGACCTCGCCCGCGAACGCCGCGCCCTGATCACAGTCGCTGGCATAGTCGACACCGTAGCAATCGGGATGATACGGGTCACGAATTGCGGTAAAGGCACCGCCTTTGATGTATAAACCAGGGATAATATCGCGAAGATCTAATGTGGCGATGACACCAGGCTTCCCTGCCGGGCTGAATGGCTGATGGGTAACGAAGTTTGTATTCGGGCTGTAACCCAATTCATCGTTATAAAGGATGTCGAAGAAATCGGTGGCCCCGAATTCGTTGGCCGCAGCAATTTGACCGATTTTGATTTTGAGTCGGCTATCAAAGAAGCCCTGTTGATACCAGAGTTGATCGATACGTTCGCTATCGGTTCCCGCGATACTACTCGTGAGAGTATGCACGTTCAGGTATCTGCCCGAAAGGTTCCCGCCATACTGCCAGGCTGCGCTAAAGAAGAACTCTCCATCTATACAAGCGAGTTTCATCAGGTCCACATCGAGGTTCAGCCGGAATCTTCCGAAATTCACGGAGTGGCCCCTGTCGTTGCCGTTCTTGTCGGTGCCGATGACATTCCCCTGAAAATCATCACGATATTCGCTATAGAAGGTGACACCCATTTGTTCGAGCCTTGTGCGTAAGCCGCCCCAATCACCAAGCAAATATTTCTGAGTCCAGAATGAATCGGGCGGTGAATTGATTGGGCTCGAAGAATCGACTGAGCCGGACCACGCACAATTTGCAATGCAACAGCACAGAATTGCGCTCGACTTCTGCACTGCAGAACGGAGATTTTCCATATTTAGCTTCCGGTTAAGCCCAGCTAGCGAAAAATCAGTTAGAGGGAGAAATCGACCGAACAAGGAACTTTTCTGCGAGGAACCCTCGTCTACGGGCGAGATTTTACCCTCGGCATGGCCCACTCCGCCATTAAAAGAGCGCTAGAATGACTAGTACCACTACCCAAAACGGAAACGTACAAACAACAGCTACCAGTATCGCAGCAGCTACAATAGCACTTAAGAGTTTTGCCAACATATTTGCCCGCCTTTATTTTTCACTTAGACCTATTTTCAGAAGGTTATTACCGGTGTTAGGGGCTCGATCTGGGAAGGCAAGTTGAAGGAAGAATAACTTTCCCGATGCAACGCTCACACGCTTGCCGATCTCGCCAATCTCCGGATCAAGATCTGCTTAATCTGTTGCATTCGTTCATAGGTTTGTTGCAGTTGATCGGCGAACGACGAACGGGAGTTTCCCAACCCGCGATTTTCTAACGAAGGTCTCGGGTTCGTGAATCCAAAAACTACTCTTCTTGACCGGTCCCTTGAGAAACCCGCACAGGATTCCAGACACTCTGCAACGTTCCCATCGTGAATATGAGCAAATTGCTCGGTTGTCGGAGTTTCTTGAATGAGATTGCAAGCACGCAAGTATTCGAGAACACCGCCTAGGTCATGCAAGTAGGCCTGGATGACCAGGACGTAGCCAATCCGTCTGATTGTTAGAACCCGATCTCCTTGCTCTCCTTCCCATTCCGGAATCTGGTAAGGAATCAGACCGCGATCAATGTCACGAAGAAGCAGTTCCTTCGGTTTGTCACCGGTCGAAATTAAACCAGCCACTAATGGTCGAAATGACCCAGCCAGTGAATTCGTCGTAAGGTGTTATGAAAAGAGAGGCATTTTTCTTTCAAACAAGCCCGATATCACCGGCTTACAGCGGGTTTGGTTGGAAGAAGAATGCCGACTTATGCAGATTCTCGTGGCTGGGTCATTTCGACCATTACTGGCCGGCTGGAAGTGACCGCTGACACTATTCATAGTAATCGAGGCAGCACGATCGACGTGGCCCAGCGGATCGCCGGGCATCAGAGCTCGACACTACAAAATTTACGATCGCTAAAGAGATCGCCTGACTCTCGAAAAAATCGAACGGGTATCAATCGAGGGCTAGGGTAAGAGAGCCCCTTGCGGGGTCTCGATTGGAAACCAAGACCGCCGCTAAGGCGCGCGAAAAAACTCCAACACCTTAATTAAAACACACTACACCTCGTTGGTCTGAGGCGCGGCCTCGCTAGCGAGATTGCGAAAGCTCGAAGAAATCGTAGACGTGAGTGCTTTCCGGGAAAGTAATTCGCTGATCAAAGCGTGGGCGGCGCGACCGTATAAAGAACCGTTCGATCGCGGGCAGTCGTAACGGATCGGAAGCGCGGTGCGTATTCCAGCCCAGCATCAGCAGACCGCCCGGTTTGAGTACGCGAGCGAGTCCCACAATCGATTCGCTTTGTCCGTCCTGAGTATTCAGGCCGTAGCCAAACACCCCATTGACCAAAGCCACATCGAATTGGTGCGGCAAATAGAGCGTTCCAACCCTTTGCAGATCTCCTACAATGTGACGTCGCGAGTGACCCCACCATCGCGCTGAAGGGTCGATATCCAGGGTCCAGCATTTGGCGCCCCGGCGTTCGATCATCTCCAGATATGGCCGCGTGTAGGGCTGACAGCCGACCCAAAGCATCGTAATACCGGGCTTGGATAGCTCCGGCAGAATCCGCCCGAGCAGCAACTCGCGGTCCGGAAGGCGCGAGATACACCGGGTCTCTAGCCACACCCGAAATGCGCACCGCCACTTTTGATCCTTAATCGACTTCTTGACGGTGTCGGCGATCGATTCTGCTGCTGGCTGCCACAAAGACGCAAGAGAAGCAAGCAGCGCAAAAACAATCGTTATTAGCAGCGGAATTGTATATCGGTCCAGATAGAAGACGCCCAGCATACAGGTGAAAAAGAGCAAGATCCCACTTGCAAGCGCGCACCATCCCAAAAGAGCTTTTTTTGGCAACTCTCCATGGGTGACGCAAGCTGCCCAACCAACAAGCAGGGTGCAGATCATCAGGACAACGTGGGGGAAATTACGTCCGAGATTTACGTAAGGATCGCGACAAGCAGCATCCAGGATAATTATGGATTCTATCATTCCCAAAGATGGCAATGCTTCTAATTGCTTCCATCCCTCCGGATGTTTCACCTTGTCAATTGCGCCGTCGCGGTTTTCAAAGAAGGGTGCACGAGCGATTTTGGAATTATCTGCGTAAAAGAACCCTAGGAGGAAATCCTCCCAAATCGTCCGAATTAAAATCGGATGCACCGTCATGAGATAAGACTCTGTTGCAGCTAAGATGATGCGATCGCGCTCAGCGCCAATTTTCGTCGGAGGAACCCCAGACCGAACCAGTTCTTCTGCAATTACTTTGCCCGTACCCTGGTAAAATGAGCCTACCCTTGCCTGTGCCTCGATCGCTAGCCGCACCTGCGGATCGGTGACTTTGGTAGACAGGTCTCGGGCTAGCTGCAGCCGCTCTGTGCTTGGTAGTCTATCGAGGAAGCTTTGGACACGGTCGCTTAGAGTCCAGCCAAGAGTGGACCTGTATTCGTCATGAAATGCGGCGATCATTGATTTCGCCATCCAATCATTTAGACCGATCGCTATGGCACCGACTAGTACGGCGGCGCCAATCGCTCGCCCCCAGTGGAAGGCTTCGGCGTTCGGGGAACACCATCCGAATTTCGTCACCAAGCCGACACAGATCAGTGCAACGGGCAGCCAAGCAGCGAAAATCACGTTAAGATGACGGCTCCCGATCGCTAAAATCATAGCCGTGCCGTACACGATCCATGCCGACAAGGAGAAACCTCGGACAATTGATGTTCCGGCCGCTAGCAGTACAAACGTCGCAGGTATACTGAGCGCCTCTGATCCGCAACAGTGAGCATGCGTATAAAGAGAGCTGAATGATGCCAACGAGAGTGCAAACACAAACCGCAGCGAACGGTTTGAGGTGAGAGACACGATGGTGTAGGTCAGGGCGCTAATTAAGGCGATATGTTGAACGATCACCAGAAGGTAAATGCCTTCCAGAGAAGGTTGCTGCTGCTCGAAGACACCGTAAAGTGATCGATTCATCCAGATATTGGCTATCCAGGACGTGATCAAAAACGGGATGCGCGCGAAAAAACAATAGAGCGGAGGATTATGCAGGATGTTTAGAACAGAGGCCGGGGCCGTGAGCTGGCCCAAAGCGTCTACATCCTTCCATAGGGGTGGGTAGAAAAATAACAAATAGATAGATGGGATTGATAGGGCAATTGCCGGCCAGGTTCCGACGAGTCCAACAACTGCTGTCAAAACAAAGCCTGCACGCTCGCGCCAGGCCAGCAATGCTTTTTCCCTGTCAGGCGAGGTGAGTAGATGAATCGTTACTGTCATCAACCATGCAATGAAACAAAGGGGTAGTACGCCCTTGGATAGACGGTGTGGTAGCTCGATCCGGTAGTTCCTGCCGTTGATTCGTGGATCGGAGTTGTCACTGGCAGAGAAGAACAATCGTCCCTTTTCTGGAAACGAAAAAATCCCCTTACCGATTTCACTCACCGAGGTCGCCTGTTGCGAGTATAGAAAAGAAACCCTGGTGTCTTCGTATAGTTTGGCGGACGCTGATTGCGCACCCCAGGGCGAATATTGCGCCAATAAAGGAGCTGAGTAGGCAAATCCTTCAACTGGAACGAATTTTGCCGGGTCGAGTGCGATCGTTTTGCGGAATGGGTATCCGAATATCCCCTGCACGGCACAAAGAACCAGGGCACAAGAGGCAAGCAGGACGGCAATCACCGTAAAGCGACAATGCCTCTGATCTGGGTGTTCTTGTCTCATTTCATTGTACGGCTAAACCTAAGCGTTCCACCGGCACGGAGGCCATCCCTTGCAGCGAGTAACGCCTGCTATTTTTGGCTGAAAGACACGCTACACCCTGGTCGTGGCAAGAACCACCAAGCCTATCTGTGGAAGTATAGCCGGCCAGGCGGAGTGGTGATCTTCGACTTCCAACTCGGACGCGGTCGGGAAGGACCCAAACAGTTTTTGGGTCACTTCAACGGGATCTTACAAACCGACGGTTACAGCGGCTATGATCGAGTGGGCGGCCCAAAACTGATCCATGCCGGCTGCGGGGCACACGCTCGGAGATACTTCTTCCAGGCCGTCGAAGCTCATCCCGACGATCGAGCCGCGATCGCGCTGGTGGCAACCATCGATGAACTCTTCGCCATCGACGCACAGCCCCGAGAGCGGAATCTAATGGTGACCGAGCGCGATCGGCTGCGGCAGCAAAGGGCAGGACCGATCCTGGAATCGATCAAGAGCCAAATCGAAGCCGCTCGCAGCCAGACTCTGCCAAAGAGTGCTCTGGCCAAAGCCTGCAACTACACCTTGACGTTGTGGAATCGGCTGACTCGCTTCCTCGATCATCCGATCCTGGAGTTGAGTACCAACGCCGCCGAGAACGCCATCCGGTCCGTGGCTCTGGTTCGCAACTATGAACAGTTGGGAATTAGGCAAAGTTTAACACGGGCTAAGCGCGATTTGCCTCGATGGGCATTGGATATGGCCGACGATGCAGCACTTCCTGTCTTCGCATAATTAGAGACTATC
>JBEEIB010000479.1:0-4777 GCA_041167675.1 Verrucomicrobiota bacterium | reverse complement strand
TTGGAATTCATGAGGAGAGAGACCCGAGCCCCGTATAACCTCATCGAACCCGCATGCTGTTGGAGGAAGCGAATCCATACAAATTTCCCCCAGCTTCAGATTCAAAACCCCGCCGTCTCGTCAAGCTACCGTACTTAACTCGTTTTGTGTTTCCTGAATCATGGCTACGCAAGTCATTGTTAGTGTTGACTTTAGCCGTGATTTAGGGACTGAAGTAGACTTGGGCGCGCTTGCATCTCCGCGATCTCGTTGAGACCGCCCAAATCGGTGCAGCTGAACTCAGAAAGTGAGCGTGCCTTCAACGGGAAAAACTGCGGCCCCAATTTGTCAGTTGGCGATGAACGCCTCTCTGACAACGTCGGCAGCGTCAACCAGTTTTTGGCCGCACTACAGCGTGCACACAAGGAGGAGCGCCATTTCGCTCTCGTTGATGATGTTGCTTTTGCCGTTCCCAGCCCAGGCTCGTTTGTAATCCATTCAGGTGAGGATGCTCGGTCCGACCCACGCATCTCTTCGGTCAAACTTCGATCATGAATTGCTACTTCTGCTTGTTGCCACAGAGCAGGAGCGCGGCTAATGATCATCACGACCGAATAGCGTACGAATATCCTCTATGACCGTCAAGGCAATGACCGCTACGCAGCCCAGCGCACCCACGACAAACATCCCTTCCAATATCCGAACCACGACGACTACCATCTGGACGTTCCTCACTCCAGATCGGATTTCAGCATCAACGTGGTTAGGAATTCATAAGGAAGGGCTAAAAAATTCGTAAAGAATTGGGCCGCCTTTCGAGTACAATCCGGGGCGACGAGCCAGGGAGCAGGTGCAGGATGCCTTTATTAATTATTGCGGTTCGCATTCTTGAGGCTATGTTTGTGATCGGTGTTGCAGGGTGCGTAATCTCAATCCCGTTCGCTGCTTACGAGTTGTTCCGGGTTCTTTTTGAGCATGCTCCACCAGAAGAATCAGACCAAACCGGCTGAAAACCTAGATTTCTCGCTTTAGCCGATCGTCGGCCACGGCTGGGCGAAAGCCGGATTCCCGGCCCATAATAGCGCGCAGATGTACGATAATCCCATCCCATGATTCGGTTCGCTTCACCCCTAATCTTTCGTCGCTTCTCCATTCGTGGCTCAGGTTTCGCGTGTTCCGGAGCACCCGTGCAAGGTTTCGATGCCCAATTCGCGTTGCGGTTCCATTGACGTGCTAGAGGAGCAAACCCATTCGGGCGGACCCAGGATCAATATCCAATTCAACCAGGTACGGAGTATGACGAAGGACCACGATCCCGCTGCCTGGATCGACCTAGCCGGAGGACACATCGCAGACACTCCGGGCGCTTCCAATCCGCTGCATTGTGCCTTCACGATCACTTGAAATCAGGCGTGGCCGGCGATTTTTTGTTTCAGCAGAGTGCTTGCCCTTGCTAAGAGCAGATGTCGGCTCTTGCCGATCTGAAGTACTACAACTCTACTTAGGGCGTGAAGGATCTTGACCAGCTTCGTGCGGCTCTCGGCTATGACAAGCCCGTCTTACATGCTTTGTCATACGGCACCCGCTTGAGCCATGCCTACCGGCAGGCGCATCCAGGCGATAGTTCTGGACGAGCGTCCTGACCGCAATGGATTACAACCGAGCTGGGTTGGAAACGGCAAAAGCAACATCAACCAGAGCGAAATGGCGCGCTTCCATGAGTGCACGCCGTAGTTTGCTCTAAAACTGCATGACACCGCCGACGTAGTCAGAGAGGCAATGTTACGCCAACGACGGTCGACCCACCGTAGACGCTGCCGACGAGTGGTGTAGAATGCGCCCGGAGTCAGAAGCTGCAACGAAATACGCGAAGGAGAGTATGAAAAAATCACTGCTAACTGTTGGAGTGGCGGCGACGTTGATGATGGTATGGTCCATCGGGCGAGTGCAGGGACAGCAAGATCAGAAAGTGATCTTCGTCTCCGCCGATCAGGCAAGTTTTCATGAGACCCCAACAAAGGGCGTCTCCATGGCCGCGATCTGGGGCGACGCGGATAAAGGAGCACACGCCACATTCACCAAGTTCGTGCCCGGATTCGATGCCGGGATGCACACCCACACTAACGATGTTTGGATAGTCGTCCTGAAGGGCGCGTATCTGTACAAGGATGAAGCCGGCGACAAGCGTGTGGGGCCAGGCAGTTTCGTGCGAGTTCCCGGTGGAAGGAAGCATTGGAGCGGGGGCGATCCCAAAGAGGGGGCGCTTTTCTATGAAGAATCGTCCGGTAAGTTCGATTCGATCCCTGCAAAGTAGAAGGCAATTTCGTTCTCACCTTCCGCCGAAATCGGCGGGAGGTGGCCCTTCTTTGATGAAGAGTGGAACGCGGATCTCCAGGCCCGTCTCCAGTCTGGCTCACTTGGTCACGCTGCCACTCGACGGTCGCAGTACCCCCGGGTTCGGCGTAGGCAATCTCCAACTCACCGAATAGTGGCAGCTGCAAACCGATGGGATTGCCCGCAACTGAATCGCCGAGTCGCCAAGCGACCCTCTACATCGAAAGCGTCCAGATTGTCGCGGAGAACCTCCGACAGCTTTGTTGCCTCCGCTGCCGCTTCGATTGCTGCCGGGCGGAGCGAACCCGGGGCGGAATCGCCCCGCGCTGGAGTCCAGCGCGTTTTCACGGCGCACTATTTCGCCAACTATCAGTGAACGGAGGCTGAGAGCCCGCGCCTGCGTGTCTAGTGATGCAGTCCCTTGACAGCCAATAAGCGGCGTGTATGCTGCACGGATGCCTCCAACGGCGACTTTCCACGAGTTGAGACGAAGTACTCGGGTACCCCTAAAGGTGGTTCTAACGGTGGAGGGAGGAAACCGTAGATGCGACGGCGAGACGATCACTGTCAACCTTCACGGAGCATTGATCGCAACAGCCGTTGAATTGAGCGCTGGAATGCGAATTTCGATTCTTGTCTACCTAACCGACAAGCGTGCTGCCGCGCGGATTGTTTTTGTTGACCCTGCCAATCCGATGCTCTGTGGGATCGAACTTGATGAACCGCGAAACATTTGGGGTGTCTCTGTGCTGCCGGACGATTGGAGCGAGACCTCCGCATCAGAGATCGACCGTTAGAGATGTGCCTGCCTCCGCAACCACTCAGGCCATGAACCTTTCCGCAACAACGCGTTTACGCTCGCACGTAGGCCGTACGAACAGGTTACGCAACAAATTCCAGAAGGTGCAGTGAGTGCGACAAAACACAAAACCAACGAAATGCGTCGAACGAGGCACCCGCAGGAAATCTCAGGACGATTCTCTCTTTAGTGGTACAAAACACGTCAGGGGACAGAAAAAACATCGCGCAGGCAATCGCGAGACTGACGATCTGGCATCGGCGGGCGCCCGAAAGGGCGGTTGCCAAAATGAAATACGCTCCTTATAACGCCTTCGGTCACGACTGTCCCCCGCTTGCCTGTGCTCGGACTTGTTCGGAATAGTTGCCTCGCAGTTTGTCGGCAGCTGCGTCAACCGCTAAAGGCTTGCTTAAGTAGTAGTGTCTGGCTCCATCTCCTCAGCTTGCTGGAGATCAGTGAGCGCTTCATCGTAGTGCCGCGCCAAGTACAAAACTTCCCCGAAGAGCCGTTCATCATGAAAGACTAGGGATCGAGTTCGAGCACTCTTCGCATTTGCGACACCGCCTCTTCCGGGCGATTCATCGCGACGAGGTAATTTGCATATTCAAAGACGGCGTTGGAGTTGCTGGGGGCTCAGAGCAGTCCCGCGTTTCAGGTTTTCTTCCGCATCCGTCCATTTCCATTCAAAAACGCCTTGGGTAAGCCCCAGCGTCGAATAAGCCTGCCCGTTCTGGGGATCGAGTTCGATCGCGCGTCGCGCGGCAGCTTCAGTCTTCACAACGGCATCGGTCTGGGGCATCATGCCAAGGACCCCTTCGGTTTGGAACGCCTCGGCAAGGCCCGAATATGCCTGCGACCACGAAGGATCGATAATAGCGCTTGTATCCACAGGCGCATAACGTCTATAAGGTCCCCCATGACTGACGAAGAGTTCGACCGAATAGCCATCGAAATAAGAGAACGCTTGGCCCGCCTGGACAAAATAAGAAACGAGTTGATGAGAGAGGCAGCCGCGGCCGCTTACGAACCGACCACCCCGAACGCACCGGTCAGTCCATTACTCCAATAGCTCTATCCATCTGCTCAGGATGGCTGTGGCGTGCAGTCATGCCGATGTTCGCATGACCGGCCAGCCGTTGCAGCACGAACGGCCTCACGCAGCATTCGACCAGCGCGTTAATGCCCCGCGCGAAAACTGCGCATGACACATTCAGACGCTCACGGTCAGGCACCTTAGCTGGCCTCTTTCAGCTTCTTCAGCGTAGCCTCGTATGTTCCGGTTCTGTTACTCAGGTTGGCGGGGACATTCTGCAAGACGAACTCCCAACTAGCGATTGCGTTCTTCTTATCACCCAAGGCTGTGTAGCCGCGAGCCAGTCCCAACGAAGTCCAGAATTTATCTTGTGGATGCTGCTGCTGGTTGTAGATGAACGCGTTCATAGCTTTCGTCTTCTTGTCCTTGCGGAGCAACCCCCTGCCGTACGCATAAACCGAGTAGGAGTCGGTTCCGGGCAAGTGCAGTGCCTTCAACATGACGGTATCCGCCTCGGATTCGCGTCCCATGGCGCCCAGTTCGGCTGCCTTGGTGGAGAGTGTGGAAAAATCTTCGTGCCCGATTGTGGCCCCACGGAACGGCCCATCAATCACCTTGTTGGCCCAGATGAG
>JBEEIB010000478.1:0-2722 GCA_041167675.1 Verrucomicrobiota bacterium | reverse complement strand
CCTCCTCGGCGTGGTCAATGGTGCTCTCAACGGAGCGTCTCCAAATAGGCTGTTAGGGCGTCTAGTTCGCGGTCGGTCAACTCCATGGCTGGCATTAAAGATCCAGGCTTGATGGCCTCGGGTTTTTGAATCCAGAGCCGGAGATTTTCTGGAGTATTCGGGGCTGCGCCAGCAGCGATTGTGTCTCGACTCATGAGGTGGCTCAGGTCGGGGCCGAAGCGCCCTTCGGCCACAGTGCCAGAAACGGCGTGGCAGTTGATGCAGGCCGTCGTTTCGAATACCCGTCGCCCTTCGGCAACAGCATCAGTAACGAACGCAGTCTGCTCTTGCTGCTGAATCCAGCGGTCGAAGTTCTCGTGTGACTGAACATAAACTCGCAGAAGCATCTTGGCGTGTTGTGTTCCGCAATACTGCGCACACTGCCCCAAGTAGAGACCTGTTTCATGCGGGTCGATCCACATACTGTTAGGGTGGTTCGGAATCAGGTCAGTTTTGCCCGCAAGGCGTGGGACCCAAAAACTGTGATCAGTATCGGCCGACAATAGCTTGATGAACGTCGGGGTCGGATGCTCCGGATCGCTTACAGGCACGTGCAATTCGTTCGCGGTTACGACGTTCAACCCCGGATACCGATACTCCCACCAAAACTGGTGCCCGATGGCGACAACCTGGATGGCGTTGGAGTCCGGAACGGCCTTCTGGACACTGGCAATCACACGCGCTGTCGCCATGAATAGCGCAACAACAATCAGGACGGGGACGACGGTCCAGGCGATCTCAACCTGATTGCTGCCGTAGACCTGGGGTGGCTCGCGGCCATCGTCAGTGGCCTTTTTTCTGAACTTCACGACAGTATAGACAAGCAAGGCAAACACGACCACGAATATGGCTGCGGTGACGGCAAGCACGAAAATAGATAATCCAAAGATTGACTTGGCCGGCGTCGAAACGGGCGCGAAGATGTTCGTGGGACTCATCGACGGACCGGCAGACTCGGTCGCGGCCGCTCTCGCCACGGACAAGAGGACGCCCGCGCAGATCCTAACTATGGCGAGCGTCGTCGAGTATTTCGTACCCCTCATTTGCATTTAATCGATTCTCGCGAGCCGGGTCTATTCAATGGCAGCGGTTCCGCGGCCGCTCATTCATCCAGGATCCTGGGTCAGGGCGGACGGGCATTCCGCAGTTGCTACGGATTCGGTGGCAATCGTGTTGCCGAGCGACGAGATACTTCTCCTCACTCCTCAAGTGCTTGAACAGGAATGCGGAATCGTCAAAATGGAAGGCGGATTCTTTCAGGCGTGCAACGGTCATGGTGTTAGCAGGCTAACTGGTGCTAGCCAGCTGGCACTTCATCTGTTTCAAACGATCGGTCCACAGCAGGATTCCATCTCGGCAAGTACAAGAGCATCAACGGCTGCAAGCTTTCGGCGCATGACGGACAGTGGCCTGACGAGGTTTGGCCGTTGATTTGCATTTACTCGAAAGCGACGAATCCAATGCATATCCAAGCCGGCTTTCACGCCGTGGATGATAACAATCCAGACTTCCGTTCTTTTAGAGACGGAGAGGGAGAACGGAGTTTTGAGCACATCATTAGATTCGAACAACCCTTCGCCACTGTGCCCAAAATTCTGGTGGCGCTGAGCCACCTTGATATCGCGTCCTATGCCGCATTGAGGTTAAACATTACCGCGGAAAAGATCAGCGCATCTGGATTTACCCTGCGCTACTTCACTTGGGGGAACACGCAGATATTGGGGCTCGGCGCCCAGTGGATGGCGTTTCACGAAAGTCCAATTTCGCAATAAGCAGGAGAACCCTATGGGTACCGCTGTCGCAGGCTTAACTCTGGAAAACCTTCTTTATGAGAAGAAAGGCGCTGTCGCTTACATAACGCTTAACCGTCCCAAGGTGCTCAACGCGCTGAACAAAGCAACCATCGCGGAACTGACGGCTGCCTTCGGGGACTCCCGCGATGACGCGGCCGTGCGGGGCGTCATTTTCACCGGAGCCGGCGACAAGGCGTTCGCCGCTGGCGCCGATGTCAGTGAAGTTGTGAGCGATACTCCGCTCGAGGCCGAAGAAAAAACACGCTACGGGCAAGCACTCACTACCCTCATCGAGAACCTCGGTAAGCCCGTCATCGCCGCGGTAAACGGCTTTGCGCTGGGCGGCGGCTGCGAACTGGCGATGGCTTGCACAATTCGACTTGCTGCTGAAACTGCAAAGTTCGGCCAGCCAGAAGTGAAATTAGGAATCATGCCTGGCTATGGCGGAACGCAACGCTTGCCAAGGCTAATCGGCAAGGGCCGAGCTTTGCAGTTGATTCTTTCCGGGGACATCATTAGCGCGCAGGAAGCCTATCGCATTGGTCTAGTGAACGAGGTCGTTCCGAACGACAGTCTGATGGCGCGGGCCGAAGTCATTCTGAAGCAG
Organism: Verrucomicrobiota bacterium; assembly: GCA_041167675.1. Lineage (GTDB taxonomy): Bacteria > Verrucomicrobiota > Verrucomicrobiia > Chthoniobacterales > JAFAMB01 > DASTDH01. Next base: position 283 of record JBEEIB010000478.1, on the reverse strand, counting down.
ATTAACTCCAACGCACCGCAAAGCGTGAAGTTCTCGATCGAGGCGGTAAACAAGGGATTGGAGACGAGCCTGTCTGAAGGCCTGCTGCTCGAAGCCTCGCTATTTGCGATCTGCGCTGCAACAGAAGACAAGAAAGAAGGTACATCGGCATTTTTGGCGAAACGTGCACCGAAGTTCCAAGGTCGATGAGGCCTTAATACGACTTGATATTCATGACTCAGGAGATTGCCATGGCAACGGAAAACATATTTTCAGGCTTGAAGGTTGTGGACTTGGCCAGTTT
>JBEEIB010000477.1:0-10338 GCA_041167675.1 Verrucomicrobiota bacterium | reverse complement strand
TTTCATTATATCGTAAGTCAGTTACGAAATTTCTGCGTTGCGAATAAACATATCGAACTCCGCTACGCCACCCGCAAGTTTATCTTCCGCAAGGACGCGCCAACCGCAATTCACAGGGGCTGCTCGCAAGTTGCGGATTTTTAAGGGTGATGCATTCACGAGTGACTTCATTTGCTTATCAAAATACGAGAAGTCTAATGAAACGGAAAAACCGGATGTTCAGAGCGTTCGGACGCAGGCAATCAGTGGGTAGAGCGTTGGAATAGAGACACCCAGATTTCGCGCCACTTTATCAGGCGGGACACCATTCTCTAAGAGGGTTTTGCCCGATTGGATCTTACGGTCGGTCATCCGCCGTTTTCTTACGCCGACTCGACCCATTTTTACGCCGCTGCCAGTCCGGCACGGGTGCGCTCGACTAGCAGCTCACTGTTCCATTTGCGCCAAGCTAGCCGGGGTTTTTGCTGTTGAGACCGTCGGTCAAGCGAGAGGATATCATTTTTAATGATCTCGATGACTCACTGGTATTTTGGCACTTTTACCGTCGGTGTTTAAGCAAGTCATATCAGAAACATGATATAATAAGTTAATTAATTGTGGTTCAATACCTTGTATATAATTATAGGCCTAATACTATCAGATGATATTTAAAATCAGCGGACGTGTTGTATAAGCTGTTATATTGTCCGACAGCAGAAAAACGAATTCTCTGGGCATTCCGGAAAGCGTTCCCGATTAGGGACGACTGATCCAGAATGCTGAGAGGATAAGAAACAGAAGTTCCGTAAGGAACCCTGGATCTTGCTCTCAAGATAATCGCTAAAACTTGAGAAAGATAAACCAGATGGAAATCATTACTGCCTTGGTGGGCGTTTCTTTTGCCCTTTTCCTTGCCGCGTTAGCCGTAACCCCAAACCTGATCGCCGTTTACCTGGAACTCCGGGCGCAGAAGCGTCACGGTGTGCAACAGAATGCATCCGGGTTGCTCGCGGCGTACCCGCCTCCCGTGCCTTTCAATTACCCACAAATATTTTGGCGGAGTGCGCGCGGTGTTGCAAAGCACAGGTCAACAAAAAGGAACATTCAATTAAGGAACAGAGACAAATTGGCGGTTCGGGATTCAAAGTCCCGGTTTTGAGCCTCGGCACGGGCAGGTTCGGCGGGGCAACGATTTTTTCAAAGCGAGCGGTGTCGAGCAGGCCACGCGGTTAATCGACGTTTGCCTAAAGCGGGGGCTCAAGAGCGTGTGCCCTGCGTAACAGCAATCAGTCGACTTTAACGGGCTACACTATGTGGATCGTTAACTTACCTCTACGCCGACCGTACACTTTTATCGTCCTCGCGAGATTTTCATCCTAATCAGCGGACTTTCAATATTCCGGTGGTTTCCGTGATCTGGACCTACATGTTTCGGCGCTTTTCAGGCAGGCTTAACCCCAAGGTTAACCCCGCAGGAATCGCGTATTACTAATCTAAAGTCCAGGAGGATATCCCGAACGGGCATGTCCGGAATTGCAACTCGCTCAAGCATCGCCGCCATGGCGGCCGCGCCAATCTCCAGACACGGCTGGTGAACGGTAGTTAGTGGTACAGGTAAGAGGCTCGCGTATTCGACATCGTCTATGCCGACGATCCGCACATCTTCGGGGATTCGACAATTTACGCCGATAAGACTCTGCATCACGTGGCCTGCGGTCCGATCGTTCGCGCAGACGACCGCGTCCGGTTTCAGCATTTCGATTACCCGCCCAACCTCACTTGCATGATTGCTGTTGAGTCGTTGCACCAACGTTGCCTCGAACGGAGAACCAGCGACGAAAAGAGCCTCGCGATAGCCAGCGATTCGCGCTTCGACGGTCGACGCAGAATAGGCATGAGCGAGGAAGGCGATGCGCTGGCAACCGAGCTTCAGAAGGTGCTCCGTGACCATGTATCCCGCCCGTCGGTTGTCGATCGAAACAAGGTCATAGTGGCTGCGCTTTGGATACGGCAGAAAACAACGGTCGATTAAGACGATTGGAATGCGAGCTTCCTCCACGGCCGACACGACACGGTGGTTCGTTCGGTCGCTGTCGCGGGTTCCCTCCAGCGGAGCAAATAAAATGCCGGCGACCTTTTTAGCAATGTATTGCTGGCAGACCTCGAGCGTTTGCCTTCCTTTCGCCTCAGAACTGGATGTCGTGTGGCCCCACAAAAGAGCGTGTTTGTGTGCCTGGGCAGCTTCTGCCATGCTCTGGCAGATCGGCCCAAATATTTCGGTTTCCCCCAGATTTGGAATTAGCAATCCAAACAGCAGGCTGCCATCATCGGGGGAGGGGTTTCCCACATATGTTCCTGACCCTTTACGGCGTTGAACTAACCCCGCCTGCTGCAACTCGCGAAGGGCTCGCCCCACAGTGATCCTCGATGCTCCAAACCGCTTTAACAGGGCCGCTTCGCTCGGCAGCTTCTGGCCGGGCTGATATCGACCGGAGAGGATATCGTTTTTAATATTCTCGAGTATTTGCTGATATTTGGGAGGTTGTAAGCCGTTATTTGAATGCGTCATATCTAAAATATGATATAACATCTTAATCGATTGCTGTTCAGGATATTATGGGAATCTATTGGCGTAAGTTTGTCAAATAAGATCCAAAAAGTAGTGGACTTGTTCTATTGATTGTTATAGTTGCTGCGATTTAGCAAGACAAAAGGAGAGTTATGACAAACGGTTCTGCAAAGACAAAGCGATACCTAGTGGCAAGCGACTTCGACCAGACGTTGAGCTTCAACGATTCAGGACATGCTCTGAGTGAACTGGTGGGTATCTCTGGATTCAACGAGAAGGTGGCCGGACTCGCGAAAGCCAATCTCGTACAACAAGGCGCTGAGCTCGCTTACCTACTGAGGCACGACCCTGAATTCCGGAGTGTCCGTAGAGAGCATCTTATAGAGGCTGGTAAGCACGTCCGCCTGAAAAATAACGTCGATCTCCTAGGGGAATTCTTCGAAAAAGGTCTCGATAGTTATGACTTCCAGTTTTATGTGATCTCTGCTTCACCACAAGATGTCGTTCAGTCAGCTCTAGAGGGGATCGTTCCAGCGGATCACATTTTCGGCACACAGCTCGGGTATGACGCTTCGACCGGCGAAATTTGTTCCATTGATCGAGTTTCAGCAGGCTATGGCAAAGTTGCCGTACTGCAGGAACTAGAAGCCAAGCTGCAGATAACACCAGACCATACGGTCTACATGGGCGACGGAAGTTCAGACCTGTTCGTGATGTTGCATGTGAACAGCCGGGAGGGTTACACCATCGCAGTCTCCGAGGCAAAGTTCCTTGGCCGCATCGCCAAACGGACGGTACTTAGCGACAGCGCGTTAAGTGTGCTGGTGCCAATCCTCGAAGACATTCTTAGTTGGAATTCGGCACAGATACGCGAGGTGTTCGAATCGCGTGGCCTCGCCCTCCAAGAATGGGACAAGACTCGCACTGACTGGGTAACCTTTCAACAATACATCCGGCCTATATCCGAAAAGCCATCAGCTGGATCTAGGAAGACGGCATAAGGCAAAAAGGGCAGCTGTGGGCTTCCAAGGCATCAAGGGGCGAGTGGATTAATCCACTCGCCTCACGGGCCGGACCATGACATGGGCCGACAGCAAGCGGTGGAGCGCTTCACTGTGGGCTTTATGCATAACAAGAACGATAGGCAAATTAAAGGTAGTGAGGCGAAAGCCAAGCCGGAAGTTATCAAGTTAGGTTTGGACCTGCACGCGCGGCAGGTGGCCGAATGTCGGCAACTGGACGGTAGCACGCCCAAGCCGGGGGCAGGGATGGGATCGGTGGAAATTATTGGATCAGGTCGACGGGTGGATAAAGGCAGGAATCAAAGTCTATAGCTGCTACGAGCCTGATCTTCTCGCCAGCGCTCGTATCTGGCCAATCAGCGTGCTCAGAAGCAGGGCCAGCGAAGATATCCTGAGCGTATTCCACCAACTTCGCCTAAAAAATTGCTGTAGGTCCCAACGTCTCCCAATTCTAGTTGTAACGTAGCTGACTGAACGAAAAGAAGCAGATCAACGCCAGAAGCAAGAACGCGAGCACCCAGTTCAGAAACAAAACTTAACCACGGCACCGGCTTCATCCGGTCGTCCTGGCGAAACCCAGAACCAGCTTCTTACGGCAGGTGTGATCACGAGTCAGGAAATACTCGCATTGATTTTGTGAAGACAATCTAACAGGTACGGTACAAGCTGTTTTTTTCGTGAAACGACGTTGTTAAGCTCGAAAAGGTTCGCTGCCCGGTTTGGATAAGTGATTGTGGCCAGGAACTCCGGCGGAGCTGAAATCAGCAGTAGCGAGTTCTGCGTATTTACATCGGTGACTAAAAGCACAGCGAAATAACTCGCCTGCTTTGACCGATAGGCCTCCAACGCTTCGAACAATTCCTTCTGCTTTTCGTAGAAATGCGAGAATCCCAGCTCTTCGATCTGCGAAACGCTGAACACATGTCCATCTTCCTCGTAATCCTTGCAATCTGCCAAAATGACTTCGCACGGACCTAGTGTTAACAAGGGCGAACCAACTGCGAAGATGCTTTCGGAAAGTTTGGCCGGTTCTGTACCTGCTATCTTACTGAGATCTTCGAGCACTTTCGCGTCGATGGGCGTGGCCGTTGGCGACGTGAGATTGAGCGTGTCGGAGATCAGCCCCGCCATGAGCAGTCCGGCGAGGGGCGGTTCGATCTCGATGCCGTTCTGCTTGTACGATAAGGCAACCAACGTGCTGGTTGAGCCCACCGGACTATTCCAGAACAGAATCGGAACATCCGTGTTGAAGCTTGCCAGCCGGTGATGATCGAGCACTTCGATGATCTGTAGATCCCCTGCTCCTTTTACCGCTTGCGAGAGTTCGTTGTGGTCTACCAGGATCAGTTGCCGCGGGATCGGTTTGATAAAATGGCTCTTCGAGAGAATGCCAACCAGACGCTTGCTGCTATCCAATATGGGAAAAACATAATCCGATGAACCTGCGACCACGTGGCGTGCGGAGCTTAAAGGTGTCTCGGGCGACAAGCTCGTGAACTGCGGCTCGATCATTGCATCGATTCTTGCTGCGCCACGGGCCAAGAACACCGTGGTGGCAGTATCATACCGGCTAGACAAGATATGAACTCCGGCATCCTTCGCCGCTGCCCGCACCTTTGCCGAGACTCCCATCCCGCCAGTGATCACTACAGCAAGAACCCTGGCATCCATCGCGTCCAGCTGAATTTCCTCTCGATCCCCGACGAAAAGGAGCACTTCTTCGGCGTGACTACTTCGCAGCCTTTCGCCAAAGGAAGCCTGGCTCATTGCGGCCACCATCAGAGCGACTTTTTTCCGGGTATCGTCGGGACCGCCAGCGACGAACTCTCCATCAAACGAGTGCACGATGTCCGTGATTGATCCAAAGATCTCGCGCGAAGTTGGCGCTTCCTCACGATACGGGAAAAGGTACTGATTGACCTTCCAACCCGAGAGTAACCCGAGACAACGGTTGTCGGCATCTACAACCGGCAGGCCACGTATGCGCTTCTTCTCAATGGAGTTCATCGCCTGACAAATTGAGGAGTCATGAGCCACGGAAATGACCTCGGTCTCCATGACGTCAGCAACCGTCGCCGAGACATCACTCACAAATTCCGGAGCCGGCATTCCAAATTTTTGCAAGACCAGGTCGATCCGTTCATTGGTGTTCCCGGCTCGGGCTGCGATTACGTCGGGCGTTCCCAGTTTGCGTTTAAGTTCCGCGTAAGCAATTGCCGAACAGATTGAATCCATGTCGGGATTTTTGTGACCGATTACGATTGTTTGCATTTGCTCGATCTTGCTTCTAGCCGTTGTCAATCGGCATGACCCATTGGGACTCAAATACTAAAGGATTCAATACAATTTCTGATGTTAGCAATCCCGCAATGTAAAAGAAGAGAACTCCAGGACCGAGAGGGTTAACTCCTTGAGCTGTGAACCGTGCAGGTAGTCGCGATTGGTGAAGGTGACGGTCCGCCGCTTCGCATCGATGGCGATAATGCGTCGGTTCTCAGCGCGGCGCGGTGTGTGTACCTAGCCAGGTAGCTTTGGTGCGGCCCGCCAAAGGGACGTTTGGCATAAAGAACCCAGCGCTTGGCGTAGAGCAGATCTGAATCAACGGGCGCATGTCGGCGATGTCCGAGTCGGGCAGATACAACCCTTCCTCATCAAGGATCTGGCTTAGGCCGGACAGGAACTTGCCCCGGAACAGCGCGGCAAGCGCTCGCTGGTAAAGAGCAGCGAGTCTGCGCTGGTTGGCCGGCTTGAGCAGGTGCAGCAAAACGGGTAGATGAAAGTATGATACTAAAGACCCCACAGGACAAAACCCTCGCCATCATCATGGGCGGCGGCGCCGGCACCCGGCTCTTTCCCCTGACGCAGGAGCGCGCCAAACCCGCGGTGCCGCTTGGCGGAAAGTACAGGCTGGTTGACATCCCGATCAGCAATTGCCTCAACGGCGGCTTCAGCCAAATCTACGTGCTGACTCAGTTCAATAGCACCTCGCTGCACCGGCACATCAACGCCAGCTACAAGTTCGACCAGTTTAGCAAAAGCTTCGTCGAGATCCTCGCCGCCCAGCAGACCCCGGAGGGTGCGAGTTGGTACCAGGGCACAGCCGATGCCGTGCGCCAGAATCTTCGCGACTTCTTGAACCGTCCCTACGAACATTTTCTCATCCTGAGCGGCGACCAGCTTTACCGGATGGACTACCTACACCTGCTGCAGGAGCACCTAAGCACCGGGGCCGACATCACCCTGGGCACCACACCCGTCGACAGACGGGCGGCTTCTGGTTTTGGCATCATGCACAGCGATGCCGATCGGCGCATTTACCGGTTCGAGGAAAAACCCAAGGATGCGGCGCTCCTGGATGAGTTGCGTATCCCGGCCGACCTCCTAACGGAGCTTGGTCAACCGACCGAGGCCGAGCTTTACCAGGGGTCGATGGGTATCTACGTCTTCAACCGCCAGATCCTGATCGACGTGCTAGACAATAAGTTTGACGATTTTGGCAAACACATCATTCCAGCCTCGCTGCAGAAGTACAAGGTGTTTGCCTACATTTTCCAGGGGTATTGGGAAGATATCGGCACAGTGCGGGCCTTCTTTGAAGCCAACTTGGCATTGACGGACACGGTTCCTGCCTACAATTTTTTCGATCGGGCTGATCCGATTTATACCCACGCGCGTTTCCTTCCCGCCAGCAAGGTCAATGGGGCGAGCATTCGCCAAGCAATCGTCGCAGACGGGTGCATTATCACGGACGCCCGCATCGACCGGGCGGTCATCGGGCTGCGCAGCGTCATTGAAAGCGGGGCCACGATCCGCAACTCGGTCCTGATGGGGGCAGATTTTTACGAGGGCGAAGGTCCGCCGCCGGCGCCGGGCAACCCACCGCTCGGCATCGGGCGTAACGCGGTCATCGACGGCGCCATCATTGACAAGAACGCGCGCATCGGGGACGGGGTGGTGATCACGCCAGAGGGTAAACCCGCGAACGTGGATGGCGGCAACTATTACATTCGAGACGGGGTGGTCGTGGTCCCGAAAGGCGCCGTGATTTCGGACGGAACACGCATCTAACGTTTCGTGACCTCTCGGACCCTTCCCATCGGCCAATGGGCAGCCGGGCGTTAATGGGGGAGTTCGGCTTAGCCGTGAGCGGCACTTCTAAACACCAAAAAACGAAGTTGGATGCAGTAAGGAGACTCGTTCTGTTTCCAAGCGATTATGAGAGAATTAGTTGTGCAAAAAGATTCTTCTCAGCCGCCGGAACAGAACGACTGGAAGGAGTCTAAGCCGTTTTTCGGTGACGGAAAGATCAAAATCTGTGACACGTTCCGCGCGATCACACGCTTTGGGGCTTGTCGGTTTTGATCGAGTTTCTGGGCGGATCGGGCTGGTCGAGCAGCTCGTCACCGACAGCCATACCAATCTAAAAGTCCCAATCACGATGAGCCGGGCTAGATCCTGGTCGGCTTCCTTTTAAGCGTGATTGCCGGAGCGCAGGGTTTCGCGCATACCAATCAGTTACGCGCCGACCGTGCTTTGCAAGCGCTTTTGGGCATGAGGCGCTTTCCAAGCGACGACACGATATTGTACTATTTTCGGCGCTTCAGTCAGGCCGAGATCGAACGCTTCTGGCGGCCGTTGTGGCGGAGGTGGTCACGACACTCCTGACAACTCCGACCGCTCACATCAACAAGGTTTATGAACTGACCGGGCCGCGGACCCAAGACATGCATGCGCTTGCAGCGGAATATTCAGACGCACTGCGTCCGGCGTTACTGGCTGACCAAATCCCCTCTAACGGTCGCGTTCTAATAGAACCGTCAAGGGTCGCTTGGGCGAACTAAGCAGAACAATTCAAGTATATGACGCGTTTGACTCTGAACAAGAATCCCGGAGAAAAGTTTGCCGCGCGGGGTCGGAATACCGCGACCGGATTAGAGGACGATTCTGTTATTTTTTACAACGAAATTACCAAGGTACACGTTGTGCCGGAACGAGAAAGCTTCACCGTTCAAGTCGTCGCACCCGACGTGGAGGTCGAAATGGATTTCGCGAATGCCCAAGAGGTCCGCGAAGCTCTTGCACAGTTTGAAGGGAAAAGGGTCTTGGAAGTCGACTTTGACGTTCCCAATTCTGTTCGCATCACTCCGCTCGCCTCCCAACGGGCGAAGAAATAAAAATCTCACGCCAAGATGCAAAGGATGGAGGGGGAGGAGTGAGAGGTGATTGGTGATTGGTGGAAAGATTCACGTGAAATAGCCGCGAAGGCAGACTTAGCCGAATTGCTTCGCTGCCAAGCTGACGAGGGTTGAGAAAAGGAGTCGGTCTAAATATTCAACACAGATTGAAAATGTGTGGAGTAACACTGTTAGTGTTAGTCCGAGTTTATTTGCAGCAGCTTGACTACATCCTCGCGCAGTTTCTTAACCTCATCATTGTCCGGCGCGAGCTTGACGGCGCGGTGAGTCTGATAGTCAGCTTCTGCCCACGCTCGTCGGGCATTGTCTAGATCTGTTTTTTCTGTGACAGCAAGATTGGCGAGCGCCACACCAAAATGTGCGATCAGACGGGCATTCGCCGGATCCATCTGGATTGCGGCCCGGAGACTCTCAAATGTGCCCTCCTTGATTCTGTTCTCAATCCATTCGGGAGCCGTTACTTTCGAGAAGGGAGAAATCGTACGACGCCTAGGATCTGAGACGCTCCACTTTAGCAATCGCTCGACCGGCGTTAATCCCGAAGATTGTTGCCCAAACTTTGCAGCGATTTTCTCCCGGGTGGCTCTCACCTGATCTGGAGGCAGGAGTTTCAGAATCTCCGTCTGGCCAGAAGTTTGGAGAACAGATCTACAAGCAGCTTCAGCCAAGTCAGCGAGGAGCAACACGTCATGGCGCATCGGTTCCCCGATTGTTTTACCGCTCGCCTCATCCCAGACTCGCACCGTGTTATCCCCCCGAGGCTGTCGCCACGTTGGCGATCCGCACTGAACTGCGCGGAAAGAACTTCGCCGTCATGGCGCATCGGACCCGCCACGGGAATGGGCCAGCACGTCTTTCGATTTTCGTCATCCGCGGTGTCACTGACGCGGAGCATCCGCCAATATCGGACTGTTTGAGTGGTTTAATGTCAATGCGACGGGAAGGTTGAGGCGCGCAAAGTTGATCTCGTTTGGGATCCGCCCGGGACTCCGGACCGAATCATGAGGAAGGCAAGTAAAAAGCTGGGAATGATTTTAGGATCGCATCAAAAGTTCTTTATGACCACGAGCCAAAGCGTAATTTTCAAGCCTTAACCCATCTCTCCGCCAATGATTTTTCTCGGAATCGACTGCGGCACACAAAGCACAAAAACCATCGCTCTCGACTGGGAGAGCGGAGAGATTCTCGCTTCTGCACAAAAACCCTATGGCTTTGTCCCCAACCTGCCACCTGGCGCCATGGAACAGGATCCGAAGGATTGGATCGAAGCCGCGGAACAATCCATCGGAGAAGTCATCGCAAAACTTGGCGCGCTCAAGGACGAGGTTCGCGGAATCGGTGTCAGTGGCCAACAACACGGTCTTGTCGTTCTCGACCAGGAGGATCGGGTTGTCCGTCCAGCCAAGTTGTGGAACGACACAACGACGAGCTCCCAGTGCGATCAAATCACCGATCATTTCGGCGGCCCTGCCGGCGTCATCGCGCTCGTCGGGAACACGATGCGCACAGGCTATACCGCTCCAAAGATCCTGTGGCTGCGTCAAAACGAGCCCGAGAATTGGAAGAGGACACG
>JBEEIB010000476.1:0-3602 GCA_041167675.1 Verrucomicrobiota bacterium | reverse complement strand
GGATTTGATACTGGCTTGGTTCGAAGATCAGTGCGAATAGACGTGTCCGCCAACGCCTCGCGGGGGTGAGCTTATGTATTTGCTTTGCTCCCCAAAGCTCACTTATCTAAAATTGACACATAGCCTGGTGGTTGGACCTCCGATAATCTCTACGATAGTTTGGTCGTACCGGGACAGTTGCGTCGGAGCAACAGGATGGATTCAGCGTTGCTACAAAATCTGATGGCCGGAGCTGGATCGAGCAGCCAGTTCATTGGCGGGCTAGTCGTGGCTCTGTTGTATGTAGTTATCGGTTTGCTCAGCGCGATTGGAAGCATTCTTATCTTTCGACGAATCTTCCAAGGACGATGGGAACAGATATTCTGGACCTCTTTCCTTGTCGTGATTGCCGCCTTTTACCTAATCTTCGCGGCCTATTTCGGGGCCTCAACTCATGCCTGGCAAACTGAAGTAGCCGGTGTTGCCGTTTTCCTTGTTTGTGCTGTGGGTGGGCTGTTTTCCCGATCTGCTATCGCGGTTGGCTATGTCATGCACGGGCTCTGGGATCTATCCCATTGTCTGTCCGGCTCTTCACTTGCGGGCCTGTCGATAACAGAAATTCCATTGGGTTACGGTATCTTTTGCTCAACGTACGATTTTATGGTCGCGGGTTATCTCATGATAAGTGACACCGCATGGCACGAGTCGGGCAAATTCGACCTTTACTTCTGGCGACATCGCCCGTGATCCCGCACTCATGGTCGGCACTTTCTATGGTGACTCGAAAACTCGCCCATTTCCGCATTTGGCACAACCTCGACCCAATCACATCATTTGGCGAGGCACGGCTCAGAAAACAGTTGTAGATTTCATCCACAAAGCATCTCTTGCTAAGTCAGGCCGCTGCGCCATGTTGGTGCACGTCCACGCAAACAGGGAGACGGTACGATGACGATGAGGCCCGACCCGACGTTTCATGCATCGCCGAAGCTTGCAATGGAAGCTCCGCCAGAGAGTTTCGCTTACACCTTGCTGCTTAGCCCTGATTTCTCAAAACCCGACGCGCTCGCAGTCATCGACGTAAAGCCTGGCTCTCCGACTTTCAGTCAAGTGGTTCACACGGTGGTGATGCCCAACAAGGGTGACGAGTTTCACCATTTCGGCTGGAACGCTTGCTCGTCGGCTTTGTCGCCGCTCACGGGGCACGCGTTCCTGGAGCGGCGCCACCTCATAATCCCCGGGATCCGTTCCTCTCGAATTTATATCGTGGCTACGAAACCTGATCCCACCACGGCGAAGATTCACAAAAGTATCGAACCTGAGGAGATCTTTAAAAAGACCGGATATTCGCGGCCCCATACAGTTCACTGCGGGCCGGAAGGCATTTACGTCAGCACTCTCGGTGGCGGCGGCAAGGATGGTACCGATGGACCGCCCGGCGTGTTCATCATGGACTGCGAGACATTCGATGTCCTCGGGCGGTGGGAGATCGATCGTGGTCCACAGACCCTGCACTATGACTTCTGGTGGAATCTGCCGCGCGACTACATGGTATCGAGCGAGTGGGCGTTACCACCGCAGTTCGAGAACGGGATCGTGCCGGAGGATTTGCTCTCAAACAAGTATGGCCACCGGATCCACTTCTGGGATCTCCGTGCTCGACGAAATGTCCAGACGATCGATCTCGGGGCCAACCATCAAATGGCGCTAGAAGTACGCCCGGCTCACGATCCCGTTCGCGAGTACGGCTTCCTGGGCGTCGTGGTGGACACCACAAACCTCGAAGGCTCGATCTGGACCTGGTGGCGCGAGGGTGGCAAGTTTCACATCGAGAAGACGGCGACGATCCCAGCGGAACCCGCGCCGAAGGATCAGCTGCCGCCGCTTCTGCAGGGCTTTGGCGCAGTGCCGCCGCTGGTAACTGACATCGACCTATCCATGGACGACAAGTTTCTGTACGTCGCTTGCTGGGGAACCGGCGAGATGCGTCAGTACGACGTCACCGACCCCAGAAAGCCGAAGCTTGCGGGCTCGGTCCACGTCGGCGGCATTGTCCGCCGCACGCCTCACCCAAACGGTACGGCATATGCAGGCGGTCCGCAGATGGTAGAAATCAGTCGCGATGGCAAGCGGGTGTACTGGACCAATTCGCTCTACTCGACGTGGGATAACCAATTCTATCCTAACGGAATACCGGGCGCCGAGGTTATGGCCAATGCAAACCCGGGCGGTGGCCTCGAGCTGGCAAAGGACTACTGGGTCAGCTTCCCCGACGGATACCGGGCGCATCAGATTCGGCTCGACGGCGGTGACTGTTCGACGGATTCGTTCTGCTATCCGTCGGTTTGAATTTGAGCGGATCGGATTGGACACCTGCCTGGCTCTGGCTGGCTGTCGTCGCGAGCGGCCTCTACCACGGGGTTAATCCGGGAATGGGGTGGCCGCTCGCCGTTTCGGCTGGATTGATGGAAAGGAGTTCGCGTGCCTTGTTGGCCGCGCTTTGGCCGCTAACGGTCGGCCATCTGCTCGCGATGCTCCTGGTGATCCTCCCCTTTGCGCTGCTGGTCGCGCTCGTCGAATGGCAGCGCCAGATACAGATCGGCGCCAGCCTCCTTGTCATCGGGTTCGGTATCTTCCTGCTAGTCGACCGGCGCCATCCACGGGCATTGGCGCGGATACGGCCGACGCAATTGGGGCTTTGGTCCTTCGCCGTAGCAATCGCTCATGGTGCGGGACTGATGCTCGTGCCGATCTATCTCGGGCTCTGCCGGGCCTCCGACTTTGACAAAGGCCACGAGGCAGCCGGGACCCTCATGAATGCCAATCTCGGTATGGCCGTGCTGGTCTCCGTCGTCCACGCCACCGCAATGATCGCCGCCGGCGGATGTTCAGCGTGGCTGGTTTACCACTATCTTGGTCTCAAATTCGTATCGAGGAGCTGGTTCAATCTAGATACGTCTTGGGCCATCAGCCTCATTCTAGTGGGCGCTATTGCACTAGTGTTCAGCCTCACGGACTAGTGCGAAAGCTGCCATGGCTGCAGGATGACGGCGATCAAACTGAATAAGCTCGATTGGTTATTGTGGGCGATCAACCACATGAAACATGAGCGAGTGCATGTCTGTTTTTGGGGGTAGACCGGAAGTGAGCGGCGCACAGTCAGAATGGCGCGAATGACCCGGATGTATGGTCCGGCCGTGCGTTGCAAGAGGTTTTCGTCGAGCTGGCATTCAGCGGTCTTGCATCAATGTATCCGGTCTCTGATTGGAGCTGATTTGCTCCGGACCATCATGGATATCAGCGCGCGTGCGATCTCGTTAACGGACAGGCCTCAACGGGCCATTCGGGTCACCAGTGTTCGCATGCGCCGGGAAGACCGGTCCTCCATCTCGTCTCATCCTCTCGCAGACCTCGGTAGGTAAATCGCATCATCTGGCTACGTCATCGCTTGCTCCTCATACCGCGCAGTTCCTTTGTTCGAGCCAAGGGCCGTTCCTTCGTCCCGGCCCGCAGAACGTCGATCGCGTCGCGCGCAGGGGCGGTGCAGCTCTTCGGCGCGGCGGTAATCGCCAGCGCCAATCGCCATGACGGCCTGCTTCTTGATCGCGGCGACCTCCGGATCA
>JBEEIB010000475.1:0-119048 GCA_041167675.1 Verrucomicrobiota bacterium | reverse complement strand
CCACAATAATAAGGGGGTGCTTTGCTGCAGTGGCTTTCTCTATGACTCTGGTGATCTTCTCTCCCACGACTGAGCCCATCGTCGCTGCAAGAAAATTAAAATCCATCACCGCAATTGCGACCGCCTTTTTCTCAATCTTGCCAAACCCGGTAACAACGGCATCTTTCATGCCGGTCTTTTCTTGGTAACTACTCAGACGATCCGAATACGCCGCGATTCCGGTAAACTTGAGAACATCCTTTGATATCAGGTTCGCGTCGAACTCCGTGAAGGAATCGGGATCCAAAAGATTGTGAATACGCTCTGCTGCCGATAACGTGAAATGATGGTCACATTTCGGACAAACCTTCAGATTCTTTGCAAGTTCCAGGTTGTGAATCACCTCTCCACATTCGGGACATTTCTGCCAAAGACCTTCTGGCATTTCGCGTTTTTTTTGGGTTCCAGACTTGAGGGAAGGTTTTTGAAAGATTGGCATAACTGGACTGTGCTAACCACGAGCAGCCGTGACGGCTCGGACGGATACCGCACCTCCCGAACGCAGAACTTTAGCACATTCGTGCAACGTAGTGCCGGTCGTCAGGACGTCATCGACTAACAAAATGCGTTTTCCAAGCACGGCGGTACTCTTGCGCAGGTCGAAGGCATTGCGCAAGTTCCGCACCCGGTCGTCTCGATCCAATATCGTTTGGGTCTGAGTATAGCGATGCCGGCGCAAACATTTCAGCAGCGGTTTAGCCGCTCTCCGCGCGACAATTTCGGCCAACGCAGAGACCTGATCGTACCCCCTCTCTCTTGTGCGAACGGGATGAAGCGGTACTGGAACAATCGCATCAAATGGCTCCCCGGTAATCCGCTGATCGGAGAAGGCTACCCAGAGCCAGTCGGCGATGGTGTTTCGCAAATGAAACTGTCCGTTGTATTTCAGCCGATGAATTAACTCCCGCACGGCACCCCGAGCGAGATAAGCAGATACCGCACAGTCGAATGCGAAAGCGTCGTCTTCACAGTGAGGGCAACGGAACGGTTCTGCGATCGAACCGGAAAACGGACGTGAGCACGTCCGGCAAAACGGCGGTTGGATCCGCTGTGCGGTTGCCTGACATTTCGCGCAGAGCCAGTCTCGGTCTAATCCAGTTTGGCAGATTACGCAAAAATGAGGATAGACCAGATCAGTGATCGTTCGAGAAAGTTCGCGGAGAAAAAGCACGACGCAAGAAGAGTAGCCAAACCAAGAGCCAAAGGAAAAGCAACGTTAGCACAGAGCCCAGACCGACGGTCAATTCGGGGCCAAACCAGGGAGGCGCCTGGGTCAGTTGTTTGGTGAGTTTGTTAAAGCTCATTTTCCCAAACACAGTGCCGGCATGCAGTCCTATGGACAACCAGAGGGAATGGGTCCTTACCGCAGAATCAGCCAACAGGAGCCCGAGAACAAAAATGGTCATAAAGCCGCCGCCGACCAGGAGCGGATCGGTAAGACGCCCAAACCCTTTCCCGATCAGCTCGAAACCGGAGTACCATTGGACGCTCGAGATCTGGCCGTCGACGGGTCGGAAGAAATGAATGATAGAGAACAGCACTGAGACCAGCACGATTGCGGGCACGGTGGAGATCGTTTGACGCACCAATCCGAGGATGGCACCACGAAACAGAAACTCCTCAATCACAGAGACGGTTAATGCCGGGAGGAACACCGCCGCCACCAGGTTCCAGGGCAAAGGGCTTTTCCAGGTATATATTCCAAACTGGATGGCGACAAAGCCGAGCGCAGCAGTAACGGCAACGGCCAAGATAAGGCCCGCGATGACGTCTCGCCACCAAAGAGGATTGCGCCTCAATCCCATGTCACGGAAACGTTCCAGACCGATCGAGCGAATCACCAGAGGTAACAGCAGAAACGCAGAAATCAGAATGGAACGGGCGAAGTAACGTTGAAAGTCGGTGTCTTTGAGGAAATGGAGAGCGCTGATTTGAGAACACGCCTGTCCCAACCAATAAAGCGGAGGCGCTAGCAAAGCTCCGAGCAGCACTACGGCCAAGAGATAACCGATGATTTTTCCTGCGGCGCTCAAGAAGCGACGAATTAACGTGGACTGCATGCTGGCGCAAATTAAAGTTGGCTTTTATGCATAACCGGCACGCTTGGGTGCACAAAACGGACGAAGGAGTGAAGCGAGAGGTCCGAGTGATTAAACATGGCGGCGAATGGCGGTTTCAGTCCAAACGCGCGGATGAACAGGAGTGGGTTTACTACCGCGAACCACTGCCACCTGATTTGGAGGAATTCCGAGATGTCTTGTTTCGAAAATATCAGAGGAGACGGGCAGCCTATGAAGATGTCGCTTGGGCTGATCGAGAACTAGCCAAGATTCGCTCCGGAGACTCAGATGCAATCTGACCTTGAAAAGTTAGAACTCCTCGATAAACGGCATCTTTGGCACCCGTTTACCCCGATGCAGGAGTGGATCACCCAGGACCATCACCCGATAATGTTGGTCTCAGGCAATGGCGCCTGGTTGATCGACGCGCAAGGCAACCGATACCTGGACGGCAACTCTTCAATCTGGACGAATATTCACGGCCATAATCATCCGGCGATAAACCAAGCGATTGGCCAGCAACTCCAGTTAGTTGCCCATACGTCGTTTCTCGGTTTTTCCAATCCTCCGGCAGTCCGATTGGCGGAAAAGCTGGTCCGGCTCATCGATGATTCCAGGCTCACTCGGGTTTTCTATTCCGATGACGGCTCAACCGGCATTGAGGTCGCCATCAAGATGACTGGCCAATATTTCAACCAGAATGGAAAGCCGCAAAAAACCAATTTCGCTGCATTTCAGAACGCTTATCACGGAGACACGCTCGGAGCGTCGAGTCTCGGTGGAATCGCTCAGTTCCATGATCGTTTTGCTCGCTACCAGTTTCCCGTCGAACGCCTCATTACCGTCGAAGATCTGGTGCACCTCGAAGGAGAGAAAACCGGCGCCATCATTATCGAACCGCTCGTGCAGGGTGCTGCCGGTATGCGGATCTGGCCCTCAAGCATGCTTAAGCGTCTACGAGAGTGGTGCGACCAGCATGACGTTTTCTTGATTTTTGACGAAGTGATGACCGGTTTCGGGCGGACCGGCAAAATGTTCGCGTTCCAGCATGAAGAGGTTGTTCCTGATTTTTTGGTTCTCGCGAAGGGTCTGACTGGCGGTTATCTGCCGCTAGCCGCGACGATCACTTCAGAGCGTATTTTTCGCGGTTTTTTAGGCGCAGCTGAGCAAATGCGAACGTTCTTTTATGGCCACAGTTACGCTGGAAATGCGCTCGGTTGTGCGGCGGCGCTGGCTAGTCTGGAGTTATTTGAGTCGGAGGATATCTTGGCCAAGCTTCCGCAGAAGATCGAGCATTTGTCCCGTGGACTTGCCCGTCTGGGCCGCAGTCGATGGGTCCGTGATATCCGCCAATGCGGAATGATCGCGGGTATCGAAGTAGGGCGCCCTGGCGGAGCTTCGTTCGACCCGCGAGAGCGGATCGGAGCGCGTATCTGTGTGGCTGTCCGCAAATATCAGCTTCTGACCCGTCCGATTTTTGACACCATAGTTTTTATGCCGCCGCTCTGTGTGAGCGATGCGGAGATTGATCTGGGGCTCGAGGCGATGGAGCGGGGGATAGACGACGTCTGCGGGGGATGAAGTAATAGGGCGAAACAGATCTGGCGAAGGCAGGATCTGTGGGCCTGGAGTGATGGAGTATTGCAAGAAACGGGAGAGGCGACTGACTCGTTATGTTCTTTGGTGCACCCGGCCCGAAAGGGTTGCGAGCCAGTATGGGGTTTTGCGCGCACATTTGCGTGTCCCAATGCCTTTAGCACCCATGGCCGCCGGACCCGGGCCTATGTCGTGGACCTCACCTGTTCGAGTATCGCCTGGTTTCGCGGATCATTGGGTTCGAGTTCGAGGGCCTTCTTTATCGCAGAATCGGCTTCGGTAATCCGGCCTAGCCGATGGAGAGCAATAGCCAAGTTGCTCCAGGGAGCTCCAGAATTTGGCATGAACTCTGTGCTTTTGCGCGCAGCCATTTCGGATTCCTCCCATTTGCCCATCTCCGCCAGGCACCAAGTCAGCTCCAGCCAGGCCTCGCCATTAGTTGGTGCAATCTCTAGGACCTCAAAAAATCGATCGGCGGCGATTTCCCATCGGCGCACCATTCGGTTGGCCAGTCCAGCGACATAGAAGCCCAACATCTGATGTCGTCCGGGTATTTGTGCGAAACCGTATGCCTTTTCCCCGATCCGTTGGATTTTCAATTCTCGCTCTTTTACGGCCGGTTCGTCTCCCTTCTGGCTGGCGAGATCGGCTTCTTGCTCAAGCTCCCAAAGGTAATTTCCCATTTCCCGCAGCTTTCTGTCGTAGTCTTCTTCGGTGAGCCTGGTGTAGCGCGGAATCGCCATCGCAGAATGTGACGGGCGGATGATGCACCGCAACCCAGAGCTGCGGAATTCTCTGAAAATTGGCCGAATTACTCAAAAAAAAGGCGTTTTTTAACCTTGAGAAGGCCGCTATTCCAAGAAAGAACTTGATCAAAATAAGGTTTTCGGAGCGTTATACGGGTTGGCTGATGAGCGCGAAGATTCTTGCTTTTATTAATTTCAAGGGCGGAGTCGGTAAAACTGCGAGTGTTGTCAATCTCGGGGCCACTTTGGCTAAGCTTCACGAAAAGAAGGTTCTGATTGTTGATCTTGATCCTCAATCGAACTCCAGCCTTTGGCTGATGCGGCCAGATCATTGGCGGGATCACGTGGCGAAAGGGCGCCGTTCCACCTACCAAATCTTTGATGATGCCATCCAAGGAAAATCCAGATTCAATTTTGAAGAGTCGCTCGTGAAGGGTGTTATTACCTGGACTGGTTTTACCGATTTGCCGCGATTACATCTTTTGCCCTCATCGGTTGAATTGCTCAGGATAGAGGATCGGATTCATGAACTGCGGGCGCCGAACGTTTACCGCCTGGTTGAGCACGCGTTAGCGGATCATTTACAGGGTTACGATTACGTGTTTTTTGATTGCCCACCCAACCTGTACAGCACTACCAAGAACGCGATTTTTTTCGCTGACCATTGCGTGGTGCCCTATGTTCCGGACTACTTGTCGCTCTCGGGTTTCCAAGTATTGGCTGAATACATCACGGAGATGCGAGAAAGGTATGCTGATTCGATCGGCGGCGGTAAACGTCCAAATATTGGTGCCCTGTTAGTCAGCCATTATCGCCAAACCGGTAACGTATTCCGCCTCGCCATCAATGAGCTGGAGATAGAGTTAGCCTCGTTCCGTGATCAAGGATTTGTCGATGGTAATGCCGCGCTACTAGAACCTTACATCCGTCATTGTGTGCGAGTGGCGGAGTCCACTAGTGAACATCTCCCGGTCGTTTTATATGCGCCTGGCAGCATTGGGGCTCAGGACTACAGCGATCTGGCTCAGCATTTTCTTAATCACTTCCAAAACAGACGATGAACTATCTCGATCTTTCGACCAGGCTATCACATTTGGCGGAGAAGCTCAGCAAGCAAGCGACGAAAATCGAAGGCCATGACGTGGCTAAATCTGCAATGAAACTGGTGTCCGAACTCGATCGTTTCGAAGCAGTTTTGGAAAGCTACTTGGCCAGTCGGAAGTCTGGCGAGTTTTTTCTCGAGACGCTGCTTCGGTCGCCTTCGGCGAAGAGACATTTATCGCTCGATCTGCTCAAAAAGGGCCTTCGGGAGACCTGTGGGAAACGGTTGAAAGCGGAAGAATTTGGTCCGGCAAAATCGGAATTTGTAGAGACGGTCCATGCCCAGGACAAATCCGCAGCGGCCGCCAAATTCCTGAAACACTCGTTTGCCGAGGCCGCCTCGGTCGCATCTGGAGGGAAGGATAAAGCTTCGCTGCAACAGGAGTTTATTCAGCTCGGCCGGTTGAGCGAAGAAGAGTTTGCCAAAGCAATCGCCAAGCGGACATTTGGAGAACTGAGACGATTGGCTGGCAATAATGCGGTGCGTTTCACGGATAAGACCACTAAACCGCGCTTGATCCAAGTGATTCGTCGTTTCTCGGTTCGCGCGGCAATCAATGCTACTCCAATTCACCTCAGTCGATAACGCCAAGAATGATGTACGGCGACCTCGACAGAGTCCTCTTTGAGGAGGAAGAGATTGCGACCCGGCTTGACAGTTTGGCCGCTCAGATCACCGCTGATTATCAGGGATTGGATCTCACGGTAATCGCAATCCTTAATGGAAGCCTTATTTTCATGGCAGATTTGCTGCGCCGTATCCCGCTTCCTCTCCAGCTGGATTGTCTGCGAGTACGCAGTTACTACAGTGGCATGGTGTCGACTGGCCGAGTCACATTTGATCCGCAGGCATTGCTGGATCTAAGCGAACGGCACGTTTTGCTTTTGGATGATATCTTGGACAGTGGCCACACGCTTGCAGCCATTATTGACACCATGCGGATCCAGGTAAAACCGCTCAGTGTCCGCAGCTGTGTGCTTCTTCGGAAAATCAAACAGCGTGCCCGGCCGGTCGAAGCCGATTACGTCGGATTCGATATCCAAGACGAGTTTGTCGTAGGTTATGGATTGGATTATAATGAAAAGTATCGAAACTTGTCGGTGATCGGCGTACTGCGACAGGAGTAATGTTGGTTCAAATTCAGTATTTTTCCCGGTTGCGCGATTTACATGGACCGGAGAAAGCCGAGGTCAGCGATGAGGCGTCGATCGAAGAGTTGCTCAATCTGCTGTACGCCTCCGTCCCCGGCTTGAAATCGTGGGACAAATATCTCTTAATCGCGGTCGGTACGGAGTACGTCTCGCGGGAACATCGTCTGGCGGCCAACGATCTGATATCGCTTATGCCGCCGGTTCAGGGCGGCTGAAGCCGAATGACCAATAGCAAATAGCCGATAGTAAATTTAGGCTATTGGCCATCGACTGTTTCTTCGCGCCATGAGAATCGTTGTTCTGGGAGCAGGTATCGTTGGTGCCAGTGCAGCTTATCACCTGACCCGACTCGGCGCTGAGGTCTTTCTGGTCGACCGAGATGCGCCCGGACGCGCAACTTTCGCTGGTGCCGGAATCATTTGCCCTTGGCTTTCTCAAGTCCGAGACCCACGCTACGAACGGCTGTCGTTCGCTGCTGCCAAGTTTTATCCGGAGCTGGTGACAGAGCTTGCTGTGGGTGGCGAGACTGAGACGGAATATATGGTGGTTGGCGGTTTGGTCGTTGGCGAGTCCGCCGGACAACTTGAGGCAATCGCCCGGCGACTGCAAGAGCATCTCGATTGCGGGGTAAAAGAGATCGGTGAACTTCGTCTTCTCGGCTCCGGCGGCCCGAAGGAGCTGTTTCCTTATCTCGATTCAGCTCTGGCCGGCCTCTACCTCAGCGGAGCCGCTCGAGTTTCGGGAGAGATGTTTCGAGCAGCGCTATGCAAGGCGGCGATCAGGGCGGATGCCACACGGCTATTCGGAACGGCCGTACTTGAAACCTCCGGTGCAACAGTAGTCGGTGTTCGAGTGAACGGTGAGTATATTCGTAGCGACACCGTGGTAGTCGCAGCCGGTGCCTGGTCGCCTGAACTATGCCGGCCGCTCGGTATCGAATTAGCGGTCGAACCTCAACGTGGACAAATCGTTCATCTGAGGGTGCCCGAAACGGACACGGGGACACTGCCAATCATTCTACCCACGCTAAGCGACTATTACTTGCTCGGTTTTCCTGATTCCCGAATCATTGTCGGCGCGACCCGAGAGATTGGTAGTGGTTTCGACTTCCGAGTTACCGCTGGAGGAGTCACTCAAGTGCTCCAGGAAGGATTTCGAATCGCGCCGGAACTGCGACAAGCAACTTTGGTCGAAGTCAGAGTCGGGTTCCGGCCGATGAGCAAAGACGATTTGCCTTTGCTGGGCCGAATTCCCTCCGTTTCCGGCCTCGTCATAGCGACCGGGCTCGGTCCCTATGGGTTGACGGTCGGACCTTATATGGGATTACTGGCTGCCCAATTGGCGGTCGGCAAAACACCTACCCACGACATTAGCGCCTTTGAACCCGAGAGGGCGATCTAAAGAGAACGGATCACCGCTTGGCGGTTCTAGCTCTTGTTAAAGTTCCTGGGCCACATTGCGGGCGTTGGCGAAGACCGGCTAGCCAGGTTCCGGGGTTAATCGCGGAAATTCTTAAACGACAGGGCGACCCCAAAATCCTTTCCGCGAAGGAACTGAATTACCGCTTGTAAGTCGTCCCGTTTCTTTCCCGTGACTCTGACTTGCTGGTCTTGCAATTGACTCTGCACCCTCACGTCGAGACCTTTGATTGCCTTGATGATTTCCTTCGCCTTGTCGCCCTCCAGCCCTTGCTTGACCCGAATTTCCTGGCGAGCATGACCAAGTGGTGAAATGGCCGGATCCTTACGTTCGACGTTTCGTAAATCGATGTTTCGTTTAGCAAGTTTGCCGATTAAGATTTCATGTAACGATTTTAGCCGACTCGCATCTTCTGCTTTGAGTTCAATCACATCCGGTGTCGAAAGTTCGATGGTGGCTTGGCTCTGCTTGAAATCGAAGCGAGTACTGAGCTCTTTTCTCGCCTGATTCAGAGCGTTATCGATCTCTTGCTTATCAACCTCCGAGACGATATCGAATGAAGGCATACTCTTTCCTTACGAGCGTCTCACGGCGTTTGCAATAATTGTTCTTGTACGAACGCGCCGATCTGAATCGGGTGCGGCCGCACCGCAGAAACCGGCTGCACAGCATGGGACTCCAAGTCCCGGATCCGACAGATCCGGCCATTTTGCCAAACCCAAGCGTCGTTACGATATGGTCCGACCTGCTTCGGATCGCTCCAAAAGTGGATGGACAAAAGCTGCCGAGAGATCGCGGCCGCCAAATGCATTGGCCCGCTGTCGACGCTGATTACGAAGCTAGCCCGCCGCAAAAGCCAGATCAGCTGAAGCAAATCGGTTTTGTTCACCAAGGAAGCCGCATTCAAAGCGAATCGAAAGTCGGTTTCGGTCCTTCCAACCACGATCACCGCCAACGGAGCAAGTGCCCGAGTCAGTTCATAGATCTCGGATGATGAAAGCGATTTGTTAGCACCGCGCGCGAATGGGTGCAACACCACGAATCGATCCGGTAGTTCAAACTCGGGGATCGCCCGACCGGCCGGTAATCCAAATTGTGGGTTTTCCGGGATGGAAGCGCCAGCCAGGGACGCGAGCGCCAGATACCGTTCCACCGAGTGTTGTTGAGAATTGACCAGAGCGGTTTGCTGATAAAAAAAACGAGCACCTTCTCGCGCATCTGACAATCCCAATAGTCTTTTGCCCCGGGTGCTGCGCGCAATCCATGCGCTGCGTAAGAGTCCCTGGAAGTCCAAGACGAGGTCTGGTTCGTACCGTCCCAATTGCCGGCACCAGTTCAAGAATTTGGGCGCTCCCGCCAGTCCGCGAAAGCTTTGCCGCGGAAAAGGAATTACTTCCGCCAAGTCGGGGTTGCCTAACAACAGAGGGCTCCATTCGCTATTTACTATCCAATAGAATTCGCTATCGGAAAGGCTTTGTCGCAGTGCGTGCAGCGACGGAAGAGTATGGACGATATCGCCGAGCGAGCTTGGCTTGACCAAAAACACTGCCCTCATCGGCCATGGAACAAACGCTCGGCTAATTTTGCGGGTAGGCCGGCGTTGACGATCTTCGATTTGGTCGAGGCGATATCGTAACGCACCCGTCGTAACCGCACTATCTTTTCATCGAAATCAAAGATGGCGTAAGCAGCTCGCCAATCTCCGTCCCGAGGCTGTCCGACGCTACCGACATTGATAAAATATTTTCTTTGCGGCTCGATGACCACTTCCTCCAAAGGAAGGCCAACGACGGAACCGTCACGGATATAGAGCCGTGGTGCATGGGTGTGGCCAAAGAAGCATAGTTGCGCTTTCTGCTTAGAAAAACTCGCGGCTGCATCGAGTTGATTGAGTACGTAGCCCCATTCGCCTGGTCCATCGAGAGTGGCGTGGACGATGGTGAAAGACTCCACATCAGTGATTAGCGGCAAGTCGCGTAAGAATGCTTTGTCCGCTTCGCTGAGTTTGTCTCGCGTCCAGCGGATCGCTGACTCGGCCAGGGGATTGAAGTTGTCCAATGAATTCAAAGTGGATGCGTAATCGTCATGATTGCCTTTGACGATTGGGCACTTCAACTCTCGCACTTTGTCCAAGCAGGCTTTGGGATCGGCATTGTAACCTACGATATCACCGAGACAAATGTTTCGATCGCAACCCTCCTCTTCTGCATCCGCGAGCACGGCCTCAAATGCCTCGAGGTTAGCGTGAATATCGCCGAAGATCGCAAACCGCATTTCCCACTGAATATGAGACCGAATTTTCGGGCCGTCTAGAGATTTGCGAATTTATGGGCCGGCTTGCGCCCTCATCTTCGGATGGAGAATCCGCGAAGCGATTCAGTTGGATCGACGTTTTGGATCGACTGATAATGAATGTGAGACCGGAGGTAGCTCTGAAAGATTGCCTCGAAAAACTGTTCGACTTCCTCCGGTGCACCTTGGACCTCGAGCTGAACTCGGCCATCTGGCAGGTTGGCTACCCAACCCGCCACATCAAATCCTTGAGCGATCTCCTTAACCGAAAAACGGAAACCGACTCCTTGGACACGACCCTCAAAGACAGCGCGTTTAGCGGTGACCGATTTCATGTCTGAACTTAAGCATTTAGGAAACTATCGTAAGAAATTTTCGCACTCAATCACGATGCCGGACCGAAAAGGAACGCTCGAAAACGTCGGCGGCCCAACCTGTCCGCCGTAGTCAGGATGCCGCCTCTGCTCTTGGAGCTACGGCGTGCGGGTAATACGAAAAGGCCGCGCCATAGCGAAGCGACGGCGGGACGAAGGTGGAAGGGCGGACGGATCGGGGCCGCAGACGTTCTTGAGCGTTAGTTTAGCGCCGCCACTCCAGCGCTCCCTTCTTGATGGCGTAGACAAATCCAACCATCAAGATCGCAACGAAGCTAACCATGCTGCCCAGTATGGGGAGAGCTCCATACTTGGCAATGAAATCCCGGTACACCACCGCCCAGGGATACATGAACACGATCTCGATATCGAACAGGATAAAGAGCATCGCGACGAGGTAGAATTTAACGCTAAATCTGGGTTGCGCCTCTCCCTGCGCAATCATTCCACATTCATAAGGTGTGTCTTTGACCGGATTTCGCTTTCCGACTCGGCCAACAATCACGCTCATCAACAGCGCCACTCCAGCGAAGCCGATCGCAACGATGACCTGGAGCAGCACCGGCAGATAGTCCTGCGTCATAGAACGCACTAAGGCTTTGATGCAATAGCTGCGGCTTGTGCCGCATTTGCTGCCGTCATCGCAGCCAGCGCTCCTGAATCTCCCTTATAAATCTTACCGTTCTTTTTGACGACACCGCGGGCTACCAGATTTTGCAATTTCTCATACGCACGCAGCCGAAGCATTTCCTCGCCCCCACTCGCAGCGTTCCTTTGGCGCAAGTTTTCGTGAACGATTGCAAAGAGCTGCTTGAACTCGAAAGACTTCTTCTGCGAAAGTACGGTAACTAGTTCTTCCGTGACGAGGTCTGGCAGACGACGAGAAAAGGCGTTTTTCTTCTGAATAGCCATAGGGACCGCTAGTATAGCATAAAACAGTCCGAAAACGAGGGGTTTTAGGCCGATTTTCAGCAAATTACCCCTAAAAAAACGGTAATTTTCGATGGGTAATGCCATTTGAGCGTCCTTTTGGCTGCCCGCTGTTCCCGTCCGGAAAGCGACAGGTCCTTGGAACGCACAAGGACAACTCTCCTCCAAAAGAGGCCGGTTATCTTGCTAGTAGCCGTTTTCTCGGCCGCGGAACGAATCTCGTAGAAAGAGGCAAGCAAAAACGTTGGAAGATTACTCGAATTTAATTGACCTAGCTGGCGCTAAGTGGGTAAAAGTGGGGCATTGTGGTTTAAAATGGTTTTCTTGACCATGATTTCCCATGGAAACACCTCATCAAGGTTTGCCAATTTTTGCCGGCGAGTTCCGGCACGCGATGGACGCGAAAAACCGCGTTACCATTCCGGCACGGTGGCGCCGTGGTGAGGTGGATGAGTTCTTTGCCATACCTGACCTCGAAAACGGATTATTGATGATGATGCCTCCCGAGGTGATGCAGGGGGTAGCAGTGCGCGTTGAAGGCGACCCGAGGCTTCATGCGCAAGAGAAACGGCGTTTTATTCGCCAGTTTTATTCCCGTGCCCAGCATCTCACGACAGACAAGCAAGGTCGTCTCGTCCTTCCGGACGAGCATTGTCGCCAGCTCAAACTTAAGCAGGAAGTGGTCCTGGTCGGAGGACATTCTCGCTTTGAAGTATGGAATCCAGACACTTGGAAAAAGACGTTGGACGAAGAGACGCCGACGTTCCAGCACGTGCTGGGGATGTTGGGCGTGTAGCGGGTTCGAACCAGATAGCTAACAAATTCTTTAACTAGGAGACCAAGAAGGGAAGTGATGATTGCCTTGGCAAACGACGCGGAAATAGACAGCGAAGCAAAGGGGTATCACCGTCCGGTGTTACTTAGGGAGGTCTTGGACTACTTGCGCCCGGTGGCGGGCAAGAGGTTCCTTGACGGCACAATCGGCGGGGGTGGCCACTCGCGGGCTTTTCTGGAAGCGGGTGCAGAAGTCATCGGAGTAGATCAAGACCCAGACGCAATTGCCGAGAGCATGGCGTCGCTGGCGGAATTCGCATCCCGTCTGACGCTCATTCGAAGCAACTTCGCGGATGTTACTCATTGCCTCAAAGAAGAGATGGGTGCGTCCGGATTCGATGGAATCTTGATTGATCTCGGCATTTCTTCCCACCAACTCGACACCCCGCAACGCGGATTCAGTTTTCAGCATTCCGGCCCCCTCGATATGAGAATGGGACCGAACGTGCCGAGGAAAGCCTCCGATCTAGTAAACTACGCGCCGGAAGCAGAGTTAATCCGAATTTTTCGAGATTATGGGGAAGAGCCTGCGGCTCGGAGAGTTGCGGCGGAAATCGTGCGAACGCGAGTTTCTCATCCTTTCTCTACGACGGCGGAACTCGCGCAGGCCATCGAAGCGGTTTTGCCGCGACGTGGACCGCGACATCCGGCAACCCGCGTTTTTCAAGCGCTCCGGATCGCGGTGAACGATGAGCTTGGGACGATCGAGCGCGCGCTTCCTCTCCTAGCCGATCAAGTCAAGCCGGGCGGACGGTTTGCCGTGATCACTTTTCAATCCTTGGAAGATCGATTGGTAAAGCAATTCTTTCGCAAAGTGACCCAGGAGTGGGTGGATCGCCCGGAGTGGCCCGAACCGAAACGTAATCCAAGCTTCGGATTTAGATCACTCACGTCACGCCCGGTTGAACCGAGCGACGAAGAACTTGCCGTCAATCCGCGATCCAGAAGCGCCAAACTCAGAGTAATTGAACGGAACCTTCTATGAACCGCAGCCAGAACAAGACCACTCACTCGATCCGTGCCTCATCCATCTGCAAAGTGATTGTCGCGATGACCTTTGCTGCGGTTGCCGGTCTCTCCTATGTCTATCTGAAGAATCAGTTAACCGAACTTGGTCACGAGCAGATCATTTTGGAGAAAGACCTGACTGATCTTCAACGTGACAATCAAATTATCGAATCAACTTTGGGCTCTCTGAGTTCTCGGCGTGAACTCATGAAGAGCTTGGCGAAAGATTCTCGGGGATTGATCCCGATAACTACCGATCAGGTTGTTCGCCTTAACCAAGGACGCGCCCCGGCTGGAGATGAATTGAGAATTGTTTCCAACCGTGCCGGCAACCAATGAGGTGGGATGCACAAACGCGAGCCGTCACCGTGTGCTTTGGGTTGGTTGCGATTTTCAGCGCCTACTCTTATCGACTGATTTATCTCCAAGTCATCAAGCATGACGATTACACCGCTTTGGCGGCCGAAAAACATGTCCACAAACAAATTATCCGGGCCCGGAGAGGCATCATCCGGGACTGTCATCGGGAGCCGCTCGCTGACAACCTACCGGTCCGACTCGCGATTGCTGATGGTTCGCACATCCGGGACCCGATTGCTTTGGCACAGGCAATCGCAGGTGAGCTGGAAATGGATCCGGGTGACCTTGCGGATAAGCTGACCGCGGCGAAGCAGAATAATAAAGAGTACCTTGTCCTAAAGAGGAAAGAGGTTTCGGAAGAAACCTCTGATCACGTCCGCAAGATCATTAGCGACAGCAAAGGCAAACTGCGCGGAATCTACTTTGACCCCGACTTCGTGAGGGTATACCCAAACGGACCGCTCTTGGCTCAGGTGATCGGATTCCTCGATCGCGAGCATAAAGGGAAGCTAGGGATCGAAATGGCGATGCAAGAGTTCCTCCAGGGGACCGACGGGTATCGCTATAGCGAGCAAGACCGCACTGGGCGCGAACTTGTCCAATACCGCGGTCAGGAGAAGGCGGCAAAGAATGGCTGCGATGTCGTTCTGACAGTTGATCTGGGTCTGCAAACAATCGTCGAGCAAGAACTAGATGCGGCCTGGGCGGAATATCAGCCGAAAATGGCAACTGCCATCATGGTTCGGCCCCAGACCGGCGAAATTCTGGCAATTGCGAGCCGGCCGACATTCGACTGTAACAACATCAGAGAGGCGACCGACGATGCGCAGAAAAATCGTCCAATCGTCGATATGATCGAACCGGGATCGACCTTCAAAATCGTCGCCACATCTGCTGCATTGGAGGAGAAGCTGGTGACTCCTGACACAACGATTTTCTGCGAGAATGGACACTTTCAATATGCGGGCCGGGTGCTCCGGGACGCTCATCCGATGGGAGTTTTGACCGTCCACCAGGTTCTCGCAAAATCGAGTAACATCGGTGCGGCGAAACTGGCGCTACAACTTGGTGAGAGCCGGTTTTATCAATATATCCGGCTCTATGGATTTGGAGAACGCACCGGAATCTCTCTGCCTGGGGAAATCCCCGGTCTGGTGAACCCCCCTTATCGATGGAGTAAGCTTGACATCACCCGCATACCGATGGGTCAATCAGTTGCAGTTACTCCGCTGCAAATGGTGATTGCGATGTCAGTAGTCGCAAATGGCGGCAACCTACTGAAGCCGATGATTGTTTCGCAGATTGTGGATTCTGACGGCCGCACCGTCGCTAATTATTCGCCGGAGATCGTTCGTCGAGTAATTTCGGCAAGCACCGCGCAGAAAGTAGTGGCCGCATTGAAAGACGTTGTCAGTAAGGAGGGCACCGCTCAGGGTGCTGCGGTTCCGGGATTTGCAGTTGCCGGCAAGACAGGCACTGCGCAGAAAATCGATCCAAGAGGGGGATATCTGGAAGGCAGGTACGTTGTTTCTTTCGTCGGCTTCATGCCGGCCGATGATCCAAAATTCACGCTTTTGGTGCTTTTGGATGATCCCGTCATGAAACAAGGCAAAGCATTTGGGGGAACGGTAGCCGGCCCGATCTTTGCCAAGATCGCTAAGCGGGTAGCTGATTATCTCGACCTGCAGCCGACCGAGCCGACCACTCCGTCAGATTCCGGCACGGAAAACAAGAAAGTTGTTTCAACGCTCCGAAGTCATGATTAATCGAAAGAGTATGGAATTGGAACAACTGGTTCGTCAGCTCAGAGATCCGATCGTGACCGGGTCGCTTGATCGGCGAATCACTTCAATATGTTATGACTCCCGAGAGGCGAGTCCGGGCGGTTTATTCGTTGCCATCCGCGGCAATGTCGTGGATGGCCACAGCTTCATTGAACCGGCGATCGATCGCGGAGCGATCGCGATCGTGTCGGAGGAACCTGGATTGACCCAACGCGTGACGCATATCCAGGTGCCGGATTCACGAGACGCATTGGCCCGATTGGCCGCGGCATTCTACTCCAACCCCTCGAAGCAATTGCGCATGATCGGAGTCACAGGCACCAATGGAAAGACGACAACCACATATCTAATCAAGCATCTATTGGAACGGGCGGGACAACGCACCGGTCTGATCGGGACGGTTTCCTATGAGATTGGAGAGCGAGTCTTGCCGGCTTCTCGAACCACCCCGGAGTCGCTTGATCTGCAATCGATTCTTGCTCAGTGCGTCGAAGCCGGTTGTGCCAATGTCGTGATGGAGGTTTCTTCCCATGCGTTGGAACTCGAGCGGGTTGACGGAATTGGGTTCCGGGTAGCGATCTTTACCAATCTTACTCAGGACCACCTCGATTTTCATCGCGGGATGAAGGAGTACTTCGAAGCCAAAGCAAGGTTATTTGCAGGTCTGCGCGACGGTGAGCGAAAGAGTCGGACCGCGATAATCAATGTCGATGACGCGTATGGACAACAATTGATTGCTCGGTTCGGTCGAGATCTATCGATTATAACGTTTGGAATGGGCGCACGAGCCGATTTGCGGGCGAGTAATTTCAAGATCGAGCCGACTGGCACTTCCTACCAGCTGGACATTAAAGGAAAAAGTTTTCTGGTTAGATTGCCATTGATCGGAAGGTTTAACATCTATAATTCGCTGGCAGCTCTGGCCGCGATCCAAGCGCTTGGGCTTGACGTCCGCGCTGCTGTACTTGCACTGGCCCGAGCTCCTCAAGTTCCGGGCCGCTTAGAGGCAGTACCAGCCAGGCGGCAATTTCAGGTCTTTGTGGATTACGCTCACACTGATGACGCGCTGCTGAATGTGATTAAAACCTGCCGTGATTTGAGCCCGAATCGACTGATCGTCGTGTTCGGTTGCGGGGGGAACCGAGACAAAAGTAAGCGCCCGCTGATGGGTGCGGTTGCTGATCAAAACGCGGATTATTCGATCATCACTTCTGACAATCCACGAAAAGAAGATCCGGCCCAGATCATACGGGATATCGAGGCCGGCTTCAGAACTAAGCGATTCGAGTCGGTACTCGACCGGCGCGAGGCAATTACCCGCGCGATTCAACTGGCACAGCCGAGGGACATCGTTCTAATCGCCGGAAAAGGTCACGAAAAATATCAGGAGTTCGCCGACCGAACGATTCCTTTCGATGATATTGAGGTCGCTGCTCGAGCCTTGGAGGAAAAACCGGTCGAGATGAAGAGTCATGGAACCTAAATCTCTCCGCCAGATTGCTGTTGCGACCGGAGGCGCCGTCTGGGGTGCAGAGGAGACGATAGTCACCAGTGTCGGCACCGATAGTCGCAATTCGACGTCGCAAGAGCTCTTCGTTGCTTTGCGTGGCGAGCGATTCGATGGGCACCAATTCGTCGCAGCGGCTCGGAAGCGCGGAGCGGTCGCGGCCCTGGTGGAAACTGTCGATTCTGAATGGCGCAATTTCCCTCAGATTCAGGTCGCCGACAGCTTACGCGCACTACAACAGCTGGCTCGAGCTTATCGGACTGAATTGTCGCTACAAGTCGTTGGCATCACGGGCAGCAATGGCAAGACCAGCACGAAAGAGATGGTCGCTGCAGTGCTTGGCGAAAAGTATGCGGTGACGAAAACGGTGGGCAATCTCAACAACCATATTGGAGTGCCATTGTCCATTTTAATGGCAGATAGCAATCATCAGGTGGCAATCTGGGAATTCGGAATGAATCACATTGGCGAATTGGCGCCCCTCGTTGAAATGGCCAAGCCCGGCTATGGGATAATCACGAACATTGGTGTAGCGCACATTGAGTTTCTGGGATCCCGGGAAGCGATAGCTCGCGAGAAAGCGGTGCTGGCCGACCATCTTCCGTCTACCGGCGTTGTGATACTCAATGCGGACGATGAATATTCGGATTGGATATCGGCGCGCTGCAGTGCCCGAACGATTAAGACCGGGGTTGAGCAAGGCGCGATCCAAGCCCGCCAAATAGCTCATCACGTCGATGGTGAGGAATTCGTTCTCTCAGACGAGAGTGGTGAAGTTCCCGCTTTCCTTCCGGTTCCGGGGGAACACATGGTAAAGAACGCGATGCAGGCCGTCGCGATCGGGCGCACTCTGGGATTGTCGCTGGCCCAATGCGCCGACGGTCTAGCTAAAACATCCCTGCCAGGCGGTCGTTTTCGAATTGAGAAAATTGGCCAAGTTTTGGTCATCAATGATGCATATAACGCAAACCCTGACTCGGTTATCGCTGCCCTGAGGACCGTTGCCAAGCTGCCGCTGAAAGGGAGAAGAATTGCCGCGTTGGGATACATGGGGGAACTGGGCGAGCAGAGTCTCTCGAGCCATGAACGCGTTGGTTCAGCGGCCGCGGAAAACGGATTCGATTTTCTCATTGCAGTCGGTGAGCGAGCCAAGCCGATTGCGTCCGCTTCATTTAAAGCCGGTCTCGACCATACCCGAACGGTGGCGACTCAGAGAGAGGCAGCCGAGGCGCTCGCGGAATTTCTTGAGCCGGGCGACCTGCTTTTGGTGAAAGGGAGCAGAAGCGCAGCCATGGATCGAATCATCGAGCAACTTGCAGCTACTCCGAAGCAGGTTAAGTGGAGGTCGCAATGATGTACTACCTGTACTACCTGAGTTTACCCCCGCATGTCATCAACACGGGATTCAACGTGTTCCAATACATCTCTTTTCGGGCGGTGTGCGCTGCGATGACGGCATTCCTGCTTTGCCTGGTTTTCGGAAGCCAAGTGATTCGAAAATTGAGTTCTCTGAAATTCGGACAACCGATCCGAACAGCGGAAGAAGTTCATCGGCTCAACGAATTGCACGGAGCGAAAAAGGGAACGCCGACCATGGGTGGAGTGCTCCTCATGGGATCGGTGGCGGTCTCGACAATAATCTGGGCCCGGTTGGACAATAGCTTCATTTGGCTTTGCTTGTTTACGATTGTGTCGACTGCCGCGCTTGGATTTGTCGATGACTATCTAAAGGTCACGAAGAAAAAATCGGACGGTGTGCCCGGCCGGGTGAAACTGTTTTGCCAATTCCTGCTCGCACTGATCGTCACTGTCTTTTTTCTGACGAATCCTTCTCTCGAGATCCAGGCGAAAGAGCTCTTTATTCCCTTTTTTAAGGAGCCAATCATAAATAACTTGGGATGGTTTACTCTCATCTTCTTCGCCTTCGTTATTGTAGGTTGTTCCAACGCGGTCAATCTGACTGATGGTCTTGATGGCTTAGCTGCTGGTTGCACTGTCACTGCCGCATCCACCTATGCGATTTTGGCTTATGCCGCGGGCAACGTGGCGGTTGCTACTTACCTTGATCTTCCTTATTACCGTCAGAGCTCTGAGTTAACAGTCGTCTGTACGGCGTTGGCCGGAGCTGGACTCGGATTTCTCTGGTTTAACTGTCACCCGGCGCGGGTCTTCATGGGGGACACCGGATCGCTTTCTATCGGCAGTACGCTGGGAGTGGTTTCTATCTGTTGCAAGCAGGAGCTTCTCCTCGCGGTTGTCGGCGGCGTGTTTGTCATCGAGGCGGTCTCGGTCATCTTGCAGGTCCTGAGCTTTAAAACCCGCGGCAAACGAGTGCTGCTCATGGCCCCGCTCCATCATCATTTTGAATTGAAAGGTTGGAAGGAGAACACCGTCATTGTCCGGTTCTGGATCATGTCGCTGATGTTTGCACTGCTTGGATTAGCCACATTGAAATTGCGATGAATTTCCAACCCACGACCGCGATCGTTTTAGGATTGGGTACCAGCGGCGAAGCAGCAGCCAAACTGCTTCGGCAGGAAGGTGCGGACGTGACGGTGTTGGATAGTGCAGAATCGGATGACTTGATCGAGAAGGCGCAACGACTCAACCAAATCGGTATCCAGACGATCCTGGGGAAAGCAGCGGAGCGAGCAGAAATTCATTCCGAGTTGGTCGTTCTTAGTCCGGGGATCGATCCGCAGGTAAAGTTGGTTCAGAATTTCAAGCGGCGAGGAGTGACGTTTACGGGAGAATTGGAGTTGGCTTATCGCCTTTGCCAGAAGCCAATCGTAGCGATTACCGGAACGAATGGCAAAACAACGACTACTCAGCTTATTGAAATAATGCTGAATGGGGCCGGGATGCGAACAGTCGCTTGCGGTAACATCGGGATGCCATTTTCAGAAGCAATTTCCCATCAGGCCAGAATCGATGTTTTTACGGTCGAGGTAAGCTCATTCCAGCTGGAAACCATTTCGCGATTTCATCCGAGAGTCGCGGTATGGCTCAACTTCACGCCGGACCATCTTGACCGTTACGCCAGTCTTCAAGAATACCGCTCGGCGAAGCTCCGAATCTTCGAACAGCAAGGAAAAGACGATTTCGCGATCCTCAATGCCCAGGATTCGTTTCCGTCTCTGAAGGCTCGGCGGATGTCGTTCAGCGCCTACAGTGATAATGCCGACTTTGTCTGCCGTGAGAACGTGATTCATTTCCAGAATGAGCCGATCCTTCGCTTGGAAGAGACTCGGCTGTCCGGTGTCCATAACACCGAAAACCTAATGGCCACACTTGGTGTGGCGCACGCACTTGGTATCGACTGGAATGCTGCGATTACTGGGCTGCGTCGGTACCAGTTACTACCTCATCGTTGCGAAAACGTCGGGGAGGTCGATGGAGTTACCTTTATTAACGATTCCAAAGCCACTAACCTGGACGCGTTAGTTAAAGCCCTCGAGTCCGCGTCACGACCGGTCGTTCTGATTGCTGGCGGTAAAGATAAGGGATTCGAATTCGATTCAATTGTACCACTGGCCGAGCGGCAGGTGAAGCATGCGGTGTTGCTGGGGGAGATGGCAGAGCGAATCGCCAAAAAGTGGTCAGCCCATCTTCCCTGCCACATTGTCCAAACACTTTCTGAAGCCGTAGCGACGGCCCGGCGGTACGCACAGCCGGGAGACACCGTTCTCTTCTCCCCGGGGACCTCTTCTTTCGACATGTTCAAGAATTACGCTGATCGTGGAAACCAATTCCGACAACTGGTGAAGGAGCTAACAAGGTGAAAATGGTAAAACGAACACTTCGGAGAACGCCCAGCAAACCATTGCGAGCGGCTGCGCCTCGCGCCGCAGGAAGGTACAGTGAGGACGAGTACCAGGTCGAAGAACCAAATGTAAAATTGTCTCGGGCCTTTGTAGTTGTGCTTCTTTTACACGTGGTCGCGGTAGGCGGCATTTTTGCCTTTAGTGCGTTGAAGGATCGTCAGCAGACGAATGGTCTGCCGAAACCGGATGGAACCAAACAGATCCCCAATCCGAACGGGCCAACGATCGCAAGTAAGCCGAACAGCAAAGAATCAATTCCGTCTCTAGCTGGAACCTTTAAGGTCCGCGCGGGTGATACTCTCGCTGGAATCGCAGCGCAGTTTGGTTTGACGGCCCGCGACTTGGAACAAGCAAATGGCCTGAGATCCGGCGCTCCGCTCGCGCTCGGTCGAGAATTGATTATTCCCGACAAATCAACGGCAAGATCGATGCCGTCTGACGTCCAAAAGCTATTGGAGTCAAAAGACGGCAAGAACGCGTCTAACCAGAGTTCCAGCGCTGGAACTTCGGAATTGGAGAAGTATTACGTTATCCAACGAGGGGACACACCTGCTTCCATTGCAAAGAAGCTTAAAGTGAACTCGGCCGACCTTCTCAAAGTGAACAACATCGAGGACCCAAAGAAGTTACAAATCGGACAACGACTGCAAATCCCATCTAAGATCGAATAGACTACGTCATATTTGCCCGAGAGGGATCGTGACCTCCCGATCCCAATCCGCGGCGCACGAGGACAAGTCAAGGTGTGCGTCCTCCCCAGCCAAGTTAGGCTCGATTACCATGCATAAACAAAGCGCTTACATTTTGGTTTTAGCGGTCGCGGTTTTAGTTTCGATCGGCATCGTAATGTTATTCAGCACTGGCGCTTTTGCTCTAGACAGTCATGGCGACCAGTTTCGTCTTCTGAAGAAACAAAGCTTTTGGCTTGGAGTTGGCTTCATCGCGGCCATCGCTTGCGCATTGATCGATTATCACTGGTGGCAGAAGAGCTGGATGGTCTGGCTGGTTGCGTCAGTCATTCTGTTAATTCTCTGTTTCGTTCACCCGATCGGGTTACGCTACAACGGGTCGTCACGCTGGATTCAGGCCGGACCGGCAACGTTCCAAGCGTCTGAATTGGCAAAGTTCGGTTCTATTGTTTTCATCAGTTGGTGGTTTTCAAAGTTTGAACGGGTTCAACACCGGCTGCTCCCCGGAATCGTCGTGCCGTTAGCGGTGGTCGGCGTTCTGCTCGCTTTGATTGCCGCTGAGACAGATCTCGGTTCCACCACCCTGATTGGGTTGACCGTTCTTCTGATGATGTTTGTTGCCGGCGCCAATTATCGGTACTTGGGTCTCATGGTGGCGGTTGGCATAGGTGGTATTTTCACTTTGGCCTGGCGTATTTCAGAACGCCAAGGACGACTCCTTGCCTTTATCCATCCCGATCAGTTCGAAAAAAAAGAAGGCCATCAGCAGTTCATGAGTCTGATCGCGCTTGGTTCCGGCGGAATCGACGGCCTGGGCTTGGGCAATAGTCGGCAGAAAATGTACTACCTACCGTACGCGGAGACCGATTTCATTTTTCCAGTGATCGGCGAAGAGTTGGGATTACGCGTCACTCTGGTAATCGTATTCTGTTATCTCCTGATTCTTACCGCCGGCACGCTCATCGCGTTGAATGCAAAAGACCGATTCGGCATGCTATTGGGTTTCGGCTGCACTTTCCTGGTGGGTCTTCAAGCGCTCGTCAATATTGGTGTCACCACCTCTCTTCTGCCTAACAAAGGCTTGCCGTTGCCTTTCATCAGCTACGGAGGGTCGAATCTGTTTTTCTGTCTTATCTGCGTTGGTATTTTGATCAATATCTACCGGCAGGGAAAGGAAGAGCGAGGAATCGGCCAGACCGCGATGATGGTCCGCGTCCGACACCTGTCCGAGTTCTGAATTCTATTCCATGAAATTTGCGATTGCATGCGGCGGAACCGGTGGTCACCTGTTCCCAGGGTTAGCTGTTGCCGAACTTCTTCGAGCTCGTGGCCATGAAGTATTGCTTTTGATTTCCGAAAAGCAGATTGACGCTATTGCGGTACGGGACCGCACTGATTTTGAGATCAAGAAGATAGCATCGATTGGGATGCCGCGGATTTGGTCGCCGCAGATCTTTCCTTTTGCAGCAAAGTTTGTCGGCGGCTTTTTAACTTGCTTGAATCTATTTCGGTCCTGGCGACCATCGGCTGTACTCGGTATGGGTGGATTTACTTCTACCGCACCGATTCTCGCTGGACGCTTGCTGAAGACACCTACGTTTATCCACGAGTCGAATGCAATTCCCGGGAAAGCGAATCGGATTAACGCGAAGCTGGCAGATACTGTTCTCTTGGGTTTCGCCGAATGTGGGCAATACTTCCCCGCAAAACCATTCCAGGTAACCGGTACGCCTATTCGAACCAGTCTGCGGAGTACCATCGACCGCGAGACGGCAACGCGAAATCTTCGTTTAAAATCTGGACTACAGACTGTTGCCGTCTTTGGCGGCAGCCAGGGTGCCCATAGTATTAATGAAGCTGTAGTAGCTGGCCTGCATCATTTCGCAATGAAACCGGTGCAATTCATCCACCTGACTGGACGTGAGGAACACCAGTTTGTTTACGATCGATATCAGAAGGAGGGAATTCCTGCGTTCGTAGCTGCTTTCCACTACCAGATGGAGGATGTATATGGAGCGGCAGATTTGATCGTTGCTCGCTCCGGAGCCGCTAGCCTGAGTGAGATCTCTTACTTCGGGCTGCCAACGATTTTGGTGCCGTACCCGTTTGCGACCGATAATCACCAATCCTTGAATGCGGCCATATTCAGCCGGAACAATGCCGCTGAGGTTCTCGAAGGAACCGACGCGAACGGTGAAAAGCTTGGCAATTTGATCGACGAATTGCTTTCGGATACGAAACGACGGCGTTTGATGGCGGAGAGGATGCGATCGATGGCGATCACTGACGCTGCGGATAAAATTGCCGAGCTTCTGGAGGCAAAAGGTAAATGAGGACGCGAGAAGAATTGCAGCAACTCCTTCTCTCGCCGCCCAGACACATCCATCTGATCGGGGTGGCCGGGAGTGGGATGAGCGGAATTGCAGGACTGATTCTGGCGCTAGGCCATGAAGTGAGCGGAAGCGACCGTGTAAGTTCGCTAGAAACACGTCGGCTGGAAGGAGCCGGTCTCAAATTTTATCTTCCACAGACCGCAGAGACGGTTCACGGAGCAGAACTCGTGATTCATTCTTCCGCGATCCGAACTGGAAATCCTGCCTATGATGAGGCCATTCGACTTGATCTGTGGATGGTCAGACGGGCGGAGGCGTTAGCGGCGATCCTGGCAATCCGCGATGGGATAGTCATCGCCGGCATGCACGGAAAAACCACCACGTCAGCGATGGCTGCGCATGTCCTGCGAGTGGGTGGCCTCCATCCATCACACTATGTTGGGGCAGAAATTCCAATCCTCGGCACCAACGCACATTGGGATCCGAATGGACAATACTTCGTAGCGGAAGGGGACGAGAGTGATGGGACGCTTCGGTTTTACCAGGCCAAACACGCGATCGTTCTCAACGTTGAACTTGAGCATTTGGATTACTATCCGGATCTCGCGGCGATCGATAGCGTGTTTGGCGATTTCATTGCCCAGACTCGCGGTAATATCCTTTATTGTGCAGATGATCTCCATGCTGCTCGATTGTGCCAGGATCTCGCCAATTCGATCAGTTACGGAGAAGTTCGGAGCGCTGTCTATCGTTTCGATCGGGTAATCTCGACCGACTTCGGTTCACGCTTCGAGGTATGGCGTCGTGATACTAGACTTGGTGAGGTGGATCTTGGCGTACCGGGTCGGCATAATGTCAGTAATGCGGTAGCGGTTGCCGCTCTAGCCATGGAACTCGGCATTACGTTCCCCAAAATCGCTGAAGCGCTAGCCTCATTTCGCGGGGCGCGACGACGTTTTGAGGTGAAGCTGCAAAATGAAGATTTTCTGGTAGTAGACGACTACGGTCATCATCCGACAGAAATCCGGGAAACTCTGCGTACCGCTCAGGCAATCGGGCGAGAACGGATTGTCGTGATGTTTCAGCCCCACCGTTACTCCCGAACTCAAGCTCTGCGGAAGGAGTTTGGCGCGGCATTCGATAGCGCGGATTTGGTCTTTGTTACCGATGTTTATGCGGCTAGCGAAGAGCCAATCCCGGGCATTTCCGGCGAGACCATTGTGAGCGCGATTCGCGAACAGGGGCACCCACCGGTTCAGTACATTGCCAGAAGGGAGCGCCTACATCGAGCGCTGGCCCGGGCCGCTCACCCAGGGGATCTCCTGTTGAGTCTGGGGGCAGGGGACATTCATGAGGAAGCTTCCAAGCTAGTCCAGGATCTGGAGATTGCGCGCCGACTGCGGGAGGCGATGGGGGCCGGAGCGGTCACACTCTACGAGCCGATGGCACACCACACGACTTTGCGAGTGGGCGGACCTGCTCAGTTCTGGATTGAACCTCAGACGCACGGTGGATTGGCTAACGTGCTCGGATTTTGTTCAGCCAACCGCTTGCCCGTGATGATCATTGGTCGAGGATCTAATCTGCTGGTGCGTGACGGCGGCATTCCAGGGGTCGTAATCCATCTTGCTAAAGGCGACTTCTCGATCGTAAAAATCAACGATTTGGAGGTCGAGGCCGGTGCTGGGGTTCGCCTGAAACAACTAGTCGGTGCCGCCCGGCAAGCAACGATTGGAGGATTTGAGTGGATGGAAGGGATTCCAGGCAGTGTTGGTGGCAGTCTGCGCATGAATGCTGGAGCTATGGGCGCAGAAACTTTTCAGCAGGTGGTAAATGTGCGGGTCGTCAATATGCGAGGGGAATTCGAAATCCTGACTCCGGAAATGATGCAAGTGAATTATCGCAACGTTCCGACTTTGCGGGATCGGTTTGTGGTGTCGGCCGTATTTCGCGGTACCCGGGCTAGAATCGAAGAAATCGAAAAGCGACTCGATATCGCTGGCCAAAAAAGACGGAGTACACAACCAATTGCGGCCAGTGCCGGTTGCATTTTCAAAAACCCAGTTGAATGCCCTGCCGGCAAACTCGTCGAAGAACTCGGACTCAAGAATAAGACGATCGGCGCTGCGCGAGTCTCAGAAATTCACGGAAATTTTATCGTGAATGAAGGCGAAGCAACGGCCCGAGATGTCATTCACTTGATCTCGGAAATTCAAGCAAGGGCCAAAGCCGAACGCGGAATCGACCTACAAACCGAGGTGCAAATAGTGGGGGTGGACGATGATTAAACTTTGCCTGTTGTTATCAATTCTACGTCCAAATGATCGGCGGTTAACTCATCCTGGGAAAAGCGGACGGCCAGCCTGGGGGGTGGCCGCGATGCCGAATGTTAGTTGGACCAATAAATTGCTCATATTTCGCATTTATGACGGGCAAACCTTGGATCTTTTGTCGAAATTTGTTACGATAAGCGAAACTAACCTTTGGCCGGCCAAACGTTTGGGTTTCGCACCTATCGAGTTGTTCGTTGCGAGGAAAGAACGGGTTCGGGAAAGGAGCGTGGCAAATTGGCAGTGACAATCCAAAAGAAACCGCGCAAGCAAAACCGAAGAACATCGACGTCGTGGCAGCGACGACAACAGCATCTTCTGGATGTAAGGGTTCGCACTCGAAAAGCAGCCGCCCGCCGAACCCAACAGATCTTTTTTCTTTTTTCGGTGCTGCTAATTGTCGGTTCCTCGATTGCCGGAGTCGTTTTCGGCGCGAAGCGAGCCTTGAACGCCTGGTTTTTCGAGAATCCGGATTATGCGGTGCGCAATATTGATGTAACGACCGATGGTAAGTTGAACCGGGACGCGATTCTCAAAACTGCCGACATCACCGAGGGAGCCAATATTTTCCAGGTCAATCTGCTTCAGCTGCAAGAGCGGCTTCGGAGCTTGCCCCAGGTCGAAGAATCGAGAGTTCAACGAGTCCTCCCCAATAAGCTGGTGATCAGCATTCAAGAGCGACGACCGGTGGCCTGGGTAGTAGCATCGGACGGCGTCCCTCCGACTTTTGAAAATGCCTTTCTCGTTGACCGGCGAGGTATCCTGCTTAAGCCGAAAGGTTCTGCTCCTGAATACGCCGGCTTACCGGTGATCTTAGGTGTCGAGACGTCGTCCTTAGTAGCTGGTCAGGCGCTCGAAAAAGAAGAAGTTAAAGCTGCGTTACAACTGCTTCGGGATGCTGCCGAAATCTTGCAAACGCGTCTGCAGATCCAGAGCATCGACGTTTCCAAGGAGTATTGTCTGATCGTTACGGATAAACAGCGGTCAGTCCTCACGTTTGGGACTGACGATCTGGTTATTCAACTGAAACGTCTCGAGCGGTTAATGAACTATTGCGAAAAGAACAGCAAAGAGCTGCAAACCGTGAACTTATTGGTGCAGCGCAATATTCCAGTCACTTTTGTACAGTCGACGGCGCTGGAGCCCGAAGCGGGACCGACTCCTTCGCCGGAACAAGTTAAGCCGAGCGGTGAAGCGTTACATCCGCCAGTGAAGACGTCAAAGAACAGTCGTGGACGAAAGGTCTCCCAGCCGAAGAAGACGCCAATGGCTGGGAAATTATAATATGGGTAGAGAAAATATATATGTTGGTTTGGAGGTAGGAACTTCGAAGATCTGCGTTGCGGTGGCCGAGGCGCATCACGACGGAACGCTCAAGATCTTGGGAGTTGGTAATGCGCCGTCCCGGGGAGTACGAAAAGGAGAGATCGTTGATTTCGAGACCGCGAAACGCTGCGTTCATGACGCGATCGTCGACGCCGAAGAGAAAAGCGATGTCGAAATCAGCGAAGTTTATCTCGGAATCACCGGAAGCCACATTCGGAGTTTCAATAATCGCGGAGTCGTGCTCCTCGAAGAGGGTCGAGAAGAAATAGACGAGCATGACCTCGAGGACGTGCGGACTAATGCGCGCGAGGTGAGCCTTCCGGTTGAAGATTGTATTCTTCATACCATCATCCAGCACTACTACGTGGATGGCCAGGATGGAGTTCTGAACCCAGTCGGGCTTTTGGGGAAGAAACTCGAGGCAGACTTTCATGTCGTCTACGGTATTCGAACCCGAATTCAAAATGCGATTCGCTGTGTGAAAGAGCTGGAGTTGGATACCACGGACGTAGTGATTAACTCCTTTGCGACGGCCCAAGCGGTTCTGGACAAGCAGCAAAAGCAGCTCGGCGCCTTGGTGATCGATATTGGTGGAGGTACGACCGATTTCTTGGTGTACGTGGATGGCGCCGTGAAACAGAGCGGCGTTTTAGCGGTGGGCGGCGACCATATTACCAATGATATGTGCATCGGATTAAAGATACCAACCACCAGAGCCGAAAAGCTAAAGGTCGAAGAAGGGAGCGTCATGTTGGGGACTGCGTTTCCGGGCGAAACCATCGTTTTGCGAGATGAAACGGGCTTTGCTGGCCGGGAAATTGAACGAGAGCTGGTGAACCAGGTCGTGCATCTGCGCATCCGTGAAATCCTGGAGATCGTTCGCCGCTTGGTCGATGCAGAACAAAATCTCCATTACATCGGGGCGGGCGTTCTTCTCACGGGGGGATCGAGTCAAATTGGCGGGCTGGAAGATCTCGCCTCCGAGATTTTTGGTATGCCGGCTCGAGTAGCTCACGCGCTGCCGTTGGCCGGTGTGACTTCCGCATTCGAGAATCCTCAATTTGCGACTGCATTAGGTTTGGTTAAATACGCGCACCTAGCTCACCTCGATCGCCCACTCGAAGGTGGCTTGTTTAGTCGGGCAATCAAAAAACTCAGCGGAATGTTTCGAGCTTAAAGAATATGGTCCAGCTCAATCGTCAGTATGATCGGGATGAGGAGGCGGTGCCACCGATCAGTATCAAAGTAGTTGGTATCGGAGGCGCAGGATCCAGCATCCTGGATCGGATGGTTCTCGATGGATCTGAGGAAATCCAACTGATTGCAATCAACACCGACGTGCAATCGCTTGCCGGATCGGTTGCCACCCACAAGGTGCAACTGGGTCGAACCCTCACGCGTGGTCTCGGTTCGGGCGGTGATCCGGAACTCGGG
Source organism: Verrucomicrobiota bacterium (assembly GCA_041167675.1). Taxonomy (GTDB): domain Bacteria; phylum Verrucomicrobiota; class Verrucomicrobiia; order Chthoniobacterales; family JAFAMB01; genus DASTDH01. The sequence goes on along the minus strand of JBEEIB010000475.1, from coordinate 89,910 downwards.
TTGGCGGCGGCGGAAGAAGCTACTGAAGAAGTTCGCCAGGCGGTTCAAGGTGGAGATGTGATTATCGTTTGCGCCGGGCTGGGCGGAGGAACCGGTTCGGGAGCAACTCCATGGGTTGTTGAGCTGGCCAAAGAAGAAAAAGCATTGGTCTTAGTAATTGCGGCTCTGCCATTCACTTTTGAAGGGCGACGACGATGCGCGCAAGCGACGGCCAGTCTAGAGCAGCTAGGTACCAGCGCCGATGCAGTCATCTGCTTTGAGAATGATCGCATGGCGGAAATCGCGCTGCCGCGGATGGGTATCCACGAAGCATTTGCCGCGGCCGACCTAACAATCAGCCGATGTATCCGCGCAATCGTCGCTATTCTCCGCCGACCCGGGCTGCTAAAGATGGGTTTTGATGATGTCCGGGCCGTGCTGCGCGGCAGGGATTCCCGTGGCCTTTTCGGATTCGGCGAAGCGGTTGGTGAAAATCGGGCGCACGAAGCATTGGCTCTGGCGTTGAGAAATCCATTGATGAACCGCGGAGAAATGCTCCACGATTCGTATCACGCGATCATCTACATTCGCGGCGGCAGCAACGTTACACTCGGCGAAGTGCAGATCATCATGGAGGAATTAAATCGGCACATCAATGATCGCACCAAACTCTTTATGGGTATCTCAGTGGATCCAGAGATGGGGCAGCGACTTTCGGTAAGTATTATCAGTTCGTTGGGGAGCCCGGTTAAACCGGAGCCGTCGCTCTTGCCTCAAGCCGCTTTGAGCGAACGGATCTCGGACAGACAACCAGAAGTTGTCGCCGGCGCTGACCAGTTGGTCCCAAGTTCTAAACCAGCCGAACCTCCAGGGCCAGACCCAAGCCATTCAGATGCTCTGCTGCCAGAGATGGATCAAAGGTTTAGTCCCCCCGAAAGGGAGCCGATTCAAGAAAAGGAAAGTACGCCTCCTCCGCCGTCGAAAGAAGAGGCCCCCAAGCCCGCTTCTCGCGCGCCGGCGGCGAAGAACGTCGAAGCGAAGCAGGAGGTTCTTCCTTTTGAACCAGTTTCCCGTGGCCGCTTCGATAAGAGCGAGCCAACCATTGTAGACGGGCAAGATCTTGACGTACCGACATTTTTGCGGAAGCACAAATTTCGGTAGCTCCAATGTGTTCGACAACGAATCGGCAAGGGGGTTAAGGTTCTTAAGGAGCTGTGACCGGGAGCCGTGACCGGGGAGGCGGGGACTCATTGGGGTGGTCGCCGGACCTTGGCGCCCCTCCCGAGATGATTTGGAGAAAAAAAACCGAGGGCGGCCACGCGTCGGCTCTGCAAAGCCGGACTTTGTCGCCATGGAGAAGTGCCGATCGATTTCAAAAGCCTCCGGCGCATTGGTTTGCGTTTGGCGTGCTTCGAGTGCATAGATGAGTAATGTGGTCGGGATGGCAGGTTAGGAGGAGCGTATGACTTTTGAGCGTACAGAGTGTGCGATGCACAGACTATCCCCTGGTGTTTTCCCGGTGCGACGGCCGGGGCCCCCGGTGCCGCTTGGTGGCTCGGCACGAACGCCAAAGCATCCTGACGCGCTTTTCCAGGAAGCCCTGGTCTACCTCCGAGAGAGCGGATTCCGAGTCACGAAGCCGCGAGAAGTGATTGTTCGCGCCGCTATTTCGTTTTCTGAACCATTCAATGCCGAGGATCTGCTTTCCGCAGCGCGAAAAATTGATCGACTGATTTCGCTAGCCACGGTTTACCGCACGTTACCGATGCTCCTCGATAGCCGGCTGATTCGGGAAGTCGAACTAAACCGCGAGCATCGGTACTACGAAGTCAATCGGGAACAATCGCCAGCGGCATTTCACATTGTTTGCAGCGATTGTCATCAAGTACTTCAAGTTCAGGATGAGTGCATCACGTTGCGTGAACGCTTCTTGGCGAACAGCCTGGGTTTCAAGCCGCTGAAGTTAGCCGTTCGCGTTGAAGCTGCCTGTCTCGAGCTCTTGGAGAAGGGCCGATGCGCGAGGAAAGACGCGCTTGAGAGCGCGGCCCACGCGTCGACAGGATCGAATTAGGGACGGGTGATTTCTTTACCCTGACGAAAGATTGTGAGATTGGGCGTTTCCGGGCGCTACAAACGGCCGGAAGAAAGTGCTCGTACAGCGCAAAGGCTCACAGTCCGGCGGAGTCGGGTTTCGCCCTGCTCTCCCTCATCTGTTTCGCGATAACTTCGAAAGAAGTCGCAGGATCTCCAGATAGAGCCAAATGAGCGTCACCATTAATGAAAAAGCAGCGTACCACTCCATCCATTTCGGGGCGCGATTGGCGACTCCGGTCGCTACGAATTCGAAATCAAGCACAAGGTTCATCGCGGCCAGTCCAACGACAAAGAGACTAAAGATGATACCGACCGGTCCGGAGCTGTAAATCAGCGGAATTGAAAAGTGGAACAGCGTCCGGCAAAGCAGGCTGATGATGTAGAACAGGCAAATGCCTCCAGTTGCGCAAATCACAATTGACCGGAAGGTCTGCGAGACCTTGATCCAGCCGCATTGATAGGCCGCAAGCAATGCAAACGCGATGCCAAAGGTTAGGCAGACAGCTTGTAACGCGATCCCGGGGAATGATCGCTCAAAATAAAGCGTGATTGAGCCGAGCACCAACCCCTCAAAGAGCACGTAGATCGTACCGGTGATGGGAACGGATCGCTTGAGAAACGCCGCGCCCAGGGCTGCAACCAGTCCGCCGACTGTGCCGATCATCAGGCAGGGCACAATTGCCGTTTCGTGGGTTTGCAGAAAGACCCAAGTGGCTGCGGCCGAGCCAATGGCGAGCAATAAAAACAAAAGCGTTCGTTGTACCACGCCTTCCAGCGTCATTGGCCGGACATCAGCGCCCGTCACCGGGGTGTCGAACGTGGATTGATTCAAGACAGGATTACTGGACGGCATATTTTTAATCTATTGGACAATCACTCGGACGCAATGCTCGACGAAATTTGCTCAATCTCATGAGGATTCATTGCTCCGGCTGCAGAGTTTGATTCGGAGGCGAAAGGAACGCATACACCTCGGTTTGGACTGCATCAAGTTGATCGAGCCGGAGTTCGGGATCTAAAATGAGAAAAACCTCGCCGGTTTTTGCGTGTTCGTAGATCAAGATGCGCTCGTCGCCGGTTTCTCGCACATCGACTTGCTTCAAGGTCTTCTTCCGTTCCAGCATGAGAGCCAATATATAGCGGGCGTTGGTCTTCTCGGGTTGGTCCTCCTGAATGAGTTGTCGCAGGTGCGTTTCCACCGATTCCTTCGGGAGCGGTTCAGGCGGTGGCGGCGGCGGATTTTCGTAGGAAGATTTCCAGAAGGAAAAGGGTTGGACGCTCTCCTGGCATGACTGCCATGCCTCTTCAGAAATATCTTCACGACGAAAACCGGACTCGTCACGAAAAAGCAGCGTGTAAATGGCGTCGCCCTCAGAAAACGGGGCATGGGTTCGGGCGCACGCATGCGCGCGTGATTTGATCTGCCACTCGGACAACATGGTGCCTCCTTTAAGCATGAACTGCGAAAAGAAGCAATATGGAGGAGCAAAACGGGACGTGGAGTGATGGAGTGATGAGCGCCGTCGCGCCCTCACACCTAGCCTGCCGGGGTCACGTCGGATGGCCTACTAAACTTTTCATTGTGTTCAGCCGGCTCTTCCCCCATGAGTCCTGAGATGATTGAGCGAATTGCACCAGGTGCGACCATCGGAGTGCTCGGGGGCGGTCAGCTTGGCAGAATGTTTGGAATTGCCGCCCGTCGCCTCGGTTATCGGGTGCATACCTATGAGGCTTCGCCGGATAGCCCGGCCGGGCAAATTTCCGACCGCGAATTCACTGGGTCGTATACGAATGAAGCTGCAATTGCTGAGTTTGTCGACTCGGTCGACGTCATCACTTTTGAGTTCGAAAACATTCCGGCCGGAGTCCTCGATTGGATCGCCACTAAGAAGCCGATTCATCCTCGATCGGAAGTCCTCCATATTTGCCAGAACCGAGAGCGCGAAAAAACTTTTCTGCGCGCGAAGGGTTATCCGATTGCGCCCTTTCGGGTCGTCGGAAACGAAGACGAACTGAGGATTGCTCTGGATGAAGTCGGTTATCCGGCCGTATTGAAAACCGCCGATTTTGGCTACGATGGCAAAGGACAACAAAAAATCGCGAGGGCAGCTGAGGCCGATTTCACGCCATATCTTGGCGGCAAGGCGGTTCTGGAAGGCTGGGTTAACTTTCAATCTGAAATATCCGTGATAGCTGCTCGCGGTGCAGACGGTGCGCTTTGCACTTTCCCGGCGGCGGAGAACGTTCATTCGCGCCATATCCTCGACTATTCGGTCATTCCGGCTCGGGTTCCCGATCGAATTCAACGAGAGGCGTCCGAGGTCGCGCGATCAATAGCAACAGATCTGGACGTTGTCGGGCTGATTGCAGTGGAGTTCTTCGTCACGACCGAAGGGAGATTGCTGGTTAATGAATTGGCCCCACGGCCGCACAATTCCGGCCATTACACGTTTGATGCATGCATCACTAGTCAGTTTGAACAGCAACTGCGCGCAGTCTGTGGGCATCCATTTGGATCACCTGAATTGCTTGTGCCGACCGTCATGGTGAATCTACTGGGCGACCTTTGGAGCGATGGTGTACCTCCCGATTGGTCGCCGATTTTGGCTCAACCGCGAACCAAACTGCATTTGTACGGTAAGTTGGAAGGAAGGGTCGGCCGCAAGATGGGTCATTACTGCGTGCTTGGTCCGACGCTGGAGGAAGCGTTTAAAATCGCTATGAACATTAAATCGGAAATTCGCCGTGCCTCGCTTTAAGCCCTTACTCTGTCTCCTTCTCGGAGTGTTCTTCGCGGGATGTAATTCCGCGAAAACGAATGATCCGTTTGGATTGCGCACGGTGGACCTGGTAGTCGGGGGCGTGACAATGAAGGCCGAGGTGGCCGAGGACGAACAATCGCGGGCAATGGGTCTGATGTTCCGCGATTCTCTCTCTGAAGACCGTGGCATGCTTTTCATATTCGACGGACCACGGCAAGTTTCCTTTTGGATGAAAAACACAAAGATTCCCCTTTCAATCGCCTTTTTAGAGAGTGACCGAGTGATTAGCGAAGAAAAGTCGATGCGACCGTATGACGAGACACTGATCCAGAGTCGCTCGGATAAAATTAGCTATGCCATCGAAGTGAATGCAGGATGGTTCGATCGACATCAAGTGAAACCTGGCGCAAAAGTCGAGGGTATTCCGTCGAGATAGAATCATGGTGACTAAGGAACAGACAATCGATCTTTTGGAGACGATCGCCCAATTGCTGGAATTGAAGGGAGAGAATCCTTTCAAGATTCGAGCTTACACCAATGCTGCTCGAGCGCTGGAGACTTATTCCGGGAATTTCCCGAACCTGGTTGAAGAGAACGGATTGCAAGACCTAGCCGGAATTGGTGAGGCGATTGCCAAAAAGATCTCGGAGTACGCTTTGACCGGGAAGTTGGAGTATTTTGAAAAACTGCGATCTGATTTCCCGGAATCTTTATTTGAACTATTCGAGGTACAGGGGCTGGCCGGTAAAAAAATCAAAGTACTCTGGGAGAAACTGCAAGTAAAAAGCATTGCCGATCTGGAGGGAGCCTGTCGTGATGGTCGGGTCGCAGAATTAGCGGGTTTTGGTGCCAAGACTGCCGAAAATTTGTTGCGGTCAATCGAGCGGCGAACAAAACGGGCGGGAAGGTACTTGCTATCCGAAGCCAGCCTAATGGCAAATCAGTTGATCGCCCATTTTAAGGATCATCCGGACGTTTCACAAATCAGTGCGGCTGGCAGCTTGCGCCGAGTCAAAGAGACAATTGGAGATCTTGATCTGCTGGTCGCGACCAAAGAACCGGCTCGGATCACCGAGCATTTCGTCACTTCGCGTTTGATCGAACGGATCTTGGCGAAAGGAGAAACGAAAACCAGTGTGATCCTGAAGAACAGTATGCAAGCCGACTTGCGCGTGGTCGCGAATCACGAGTTTCCATTTGCTTTAGCTTACTTTACCGGCAGCAAAGAACATAACGTGGCTCTTCGTGGCAGGGCACTGCAACACGGCTGGACGCTTAACGAGTATCGCCTCGGTCCAGACCCAGGAGCGAAAAAGGAGCCCGAGGCGATTCCACCGATCCGGACGGAGGAGGAACTTTACCAGGCGCTTGGCTTATCCTTTGTTCCGCCTGAGCTGCGGGAAGCTAACGGCGAGATCGAAGTGGCGGAACGAGATGAACTGCCGCGGCTGATCGAGTGGAGTAATCTGCGCGGGACGTTTCACAGCCATACGCACGCGAGTGATGGTCGAAACTCGTTGGAAGAAATGGCTAACGCGGCGCGCGAACTCGGTTTGCAGTACTTAGGCATCGCTGACCATAGCAAGAGTTCATTTCAGGCTCACGGTTTGGAGGAGAAACAACTCGTGCAGCAGGTGGCCAGGATCAAAGAATTGAATCAAAGCTTTGGCGGTGACTTCAAGATTTTTGCCGGGGTCGAATGTGATATTCTGAGAGACGGCACGCTCGATTTTGCGGACGAAGTTTTGAGTCAGCTCGATTTCGTCGTGGCGAGTGTCCACTCGGTCATGACTTTGCCGAAAAAGGAGATGACCGACCGGATGATTCGGGCGATGGAGAACCGATTTGTCACAATGCTAGGTCACCCGACCGGACGTTTGCTTCTCTCACGGGACGCGTCGGAAATCGATCTTCCCGCAATTATCGAAGCTGCCGCCCGAACCAAGACCATCATAGAGTTAAATGCCAATCCGCGGCGACTGGATATGGATTGGCGTTTTTGGCGCTTAGCAAAATCCAAAGGGGTTTCTTGTTCGATTAATCCGGATGCTCATTCGATAGTGGGACTCGAAGATCTCTGGTTTGGGGTGCAGATCGCCAGAAAAGGCTGGCTGCGGCGAGAGGACGTCATCAACTGTCTGCCGCTTGGCCAAATCGAGAAGGTAATTTCTTATAAGCGAAAGAGCAGTGTCTAAAGCCCGGTCTTCTTCCGAAAAAATGAACGGTTCCCGCAGATACCGTTGCTAGGTTAGACGGCGTGTCTCGGCGCCCTCACCAGACCGACTTCGCTGGCGGCCTTTTGTTGAGCGAGCATTCGATCGGCAATCTCACGCACCATCTCTTCTAGCAAAAGCCGGAGATGGCTGTTGGTTCGATAGTCAGCGGGAGCGATATGCCGTACGCGTTCCGCTCGCGTCGCCAGATCGAAGCACTTCCGAAAACTCGATCGTCCTTCGTCATCGGGATTGTAAACAGCGATCGCTTGGCCACCGTTTTTTTTAATAATGGTAAAGCAAGGAACATCGGTTGGCCCGTCTCCGACATAGACCATGTTCGAAAATGGAATCGGGCGAATATCGTCGGGCATGTGGTCGTTAACGTCCTGAGACAGGTCGAGCAAACCTTTGTTGATTCGAAAAAGATACTGCGTTTTCTGCGTATGGCTGATGACCCTTTTCGGAAAAGTGATCCGGCCTTCGGGGTCCTCGGCGTACTCGCAGCCAAACACCGCCCGTAGATAAGGACGAATCTTGCTGCCCTCAATCAAAATCTTCAATCCGGACGAAACGACGTAATGCTCCACCAGAATTCCAGATGCCAAATGATCCGCTGACAATAATCCCGAGGCGAATTCCTTGAACATTCCAGGCAAACCATTGTAAAGCTGCATCTTGGCGCCAAGTTCGCGAAGTTGTTCATTGGTTGGTCGATCCATCGCGAGATAATCGAGAAGACATTTCATATACGCGAGTTCCTGATCAAAGCCTTGGGTCTGCACTAGTTCCGCGCAACGATCCCAGAATTTCTCCGCGTTAATGCCAAACGCGGGAAAAATCACATCGTCTTGCATGTACGCAGGGCTCAGCGTCTGATCGTAGTCGTAAACGATTGCGATTCTGTTCTGGAGCGTGGCCATGCGGGATCCATTTATTATGCACTATCCGGCCTCCGGTCGGTAGGCGAAAACCGATTCCGTATCTTCGGCCAGTGCTGCATTTTGCGACTTCATCTTGGCACTTCGTACCGACCTACTTTCGTGATGTCCCTCCCGGACCGCCGATTGGCCACACACCGCGACATTGACGCGCTGCGTTCTTCCTTTTTTGTCAATTTAGCAGTCACGGTCTTGAGTTGCTTGAGGGATCGGTCGTCCGTGTGTTTTTCTTGTGGTGGCCGATGCTCAGTATGAACATGGTGGAAATCAACGTTTCTAAACTACTTGAATTCCTCCAAGCCAGTAATCGCCAGTTATTGCACTTATTTTCTCAAAGCTGAGATGCAGCACATTTATCGGCAGATCACCGGATTGGTAGACTTTCAGACTTTTATCATCACGAAATTTCGCCAAAATGCGGGCGTTTTTCCGTTTCGTGATGTTGAAAAGTTATCGCCCGCTCGTCAGGGACTGATCCGGCGCGGCTATCTCAAATATCTGCAGAGAACGCCGGCCTTAATCTACCGCGGGGAGTATGAAGCAACGCGGAAGATCCTGATTCGTCGCGACCCTGCGTTGATGCATGTCTATTTCGGAAATACCGGAGTGCATCTGTTGCCGCTGGTCCGAAGGTGGGATCGACCGTGTATTGTCTCGTTCCACGGAATGGATGTGCAAAATCGCCCGAAAGAAAAGGGATATGAGCAACGTTTGCGCGAACTGCTGCAACTCGTTCCGCTGGTGTTGGTCCGTAGCCAATCGATCGCGGATCGGCTGCAGCAATTGGGCTGTAATCCGGACAAAATTCGAATGAACCGGACAGGAATTCCGCTGGGTGGTTTTCCTTTCGTGGAGCGCTCTTTTCCAGCGGATGGACGATGGTCACTAGTGCAGGCCTGCCGGCTGGTTCCCAAGAAGGGTCTATTCACCACGCTAGAGGCCTTTTCGCTCTTTCGACGAACATATCCTTCCGCGCATTTGACCATCGCCGGTGATGGTCCGCTACATGAACCGATCAAAAAGCGGATTCGTGAATTGCAGATTGATGGCTCAGTAACGTTGACCGGATTTGTGGATCAGCTGCGACTTCGATCGCTTTTCGAACAGGCACATCTTTTTGTCCATCCGAGCTATACCACGGAAGATGGAAATCAGGAGGGGGTGCCGAATTCAATGCTGGAGGCGATGGCCACCGGATTGCCTATCGTTGCCACGAGGCACGGAGGGATTCCTGAGGCGGTTGAAGATGGAAGGCAGGGTTACTTAGTGGCAGAGCGAGAGACAGCTCGACTCGCGGACGCGCTTGCCCATTTGGCTTCAGATCCGGAATTGTGGCGCCAATTGGGGAAAGCGGCTTCCGCTAAAGTGTCAGAAACATTTGAGCAGTCGCAGCAAGTGAACCGGCTGGAAGCAGCGTACCAGGAAACTCTGGAGATCTGGCGTGGGCAAGGATAATAGTAGCGCGGAGGCAACGAGGACTCGCTCGAGAGTGCGATCTTCCACACCTTAAAAGGTGCGTCTACGGTTTTACGGCTTATCGCCTTCCGATAAAGAGTCCATCCGGAAGATGGTTTCTCCCGGCTTCATAAGATCGAGCTTATCCCGGGCAAGAAGCTCCAGATAGCTCGGATCACTTTGCAGCAGAGCGAGCTTCTTGCTCTGTTTATTATATAGGGCGCGCTCGCGAGCGACCGATTCCTTCAGCGCCTGAACGGTGCTTTGTTGCTTTTGCCTCTCTCTAATAAGCGGCAAAAACCAACAAATCAAAAGGATCAGAACGGCGACAATGATGAGAATATGTAACACCCGATTGAGCAGCTGCCTGAGCCACTCTTGATGGGATTCATCAAATTGTTCGTAACCCGCTCTCACTCGCGCATCTTACCTTCCGTAACGCGCGTTGTCACCTAGTTCCTCCTCGATCCGGAGGAGTTGGTTGTATTTTGCGATCCGATCTGTACGTGAGAGTGAACCGGTCTTGATTTGGCCGGCATTAGTTGCCACCGCGATATCAGCGATTGTGGTATCCTCGGTTTCACCCGAACGATGGCTGATCACGGAGGTATAATGATTCTCTTTCGCTAACTCGATGGAATCGAGTGTTTCGGTCAGCGATCCGATCTGATTCACTTTCACCAATATCGAATTGGCAACGCCCGATTCGATACCCTTTTTAAGAAAGTCGACGTTGGTGACGAACAGATCGTCCCCGACTAACTGAACTTTCTGACCAAGCGCATCGGTGAGCTTTTTCCAACCGGCCCAATCGTTTTCCGCACAGCCATCTTCAATCGAGATAATTGGATACTTTCCACATAGCTGTTGATAAAGCGCAATCAGTTCATCGACTGATTTCTTTGAATGATCGGATTTCTTGAAAACATAGACGTCGTTCGCCTTGTCGTAGAACTCACTGGAGGCGACGTCCAGAGCGAATGCTATATCCGACCCTAGTTTGTATCCCGCCTTCTCGATCGCCTTGGCAATCGTATCAAGCGTGTCCTCAATACTATTTAGATTAGGTGCGAATCCTCCTTCGTCCCCAACCGCGGTGGAAAGACCCCGTTCCTTGAGCACGCTCTTCAGTGCGTGAAAAACCTCTGCGCCATATCGCAAAGCTTCTGCGAACGTTGGCGCCCCCTTCGGCATAATCATGAATTCCTGAAAGTCGATTGGCGCATCGGAATGGGCGCCTCCATTGATGATGTTCATCATCGGGACAGGCAATATCTTTGCATTTGGTCCACCCAAATAGCGAAACAGCGGCAAATCGAGTTGGGCAGCGGCGGCGTGGGCAACGGCTAATGATACACCGAGAATTGCGTTGGCACCGAGATGCTTTTTGTTCGCCGTGCCATCAAGCGCAATCATAGCTTGGTCGATGGAAACCTGTTCGAGCGCATCCATGCCGACGACCGCATCGGCAATTTCGGTTTCCACGTTTTCCACCGCGCGTAGGACTCCCTTGCCGCCGAAACGCTCTTTATCACCGTCTCTCAGTTCCCAAGCTTCATGCTCGCCGGTACTCGCACCGCTGGGAACGATGGCGCGGCCGACTGCGCCCCCAGTCAACTCCGCATCGACTTCGATCGTCGGATTTCCTCGAGAATCGAGGACCTGTCTGGCGCGAAGCTCAGAGATGATTGTAAGAGACATATTCAGACTTTAGCGACGAAATCTTCCTCAACCGCCAGGCCGCGGTAAGCCGAGATCTCGATGATCTCGACCCGGCGAGAACCGGATTCGGCGGGAAGTTCGGCGACTTCGCCGGGATGTTTCCCCAGAAGCGCCTGACCCAAGGCAGTCTGGTAGGAAAGGATGCCTTTTTCCGGCTCGCTGTCCCAGGCGCCCAATATTGAATAAGTAAATGTCGAATCGGTCTCCAAGTCCCGAACCGTGACCACGGTGCCGACGGAGACTTGCTGAGTGTCTACATTGTCGAAATTCGATCCTCTAGCGCGCTCAAGCATTTGTTCCAATTCCGCTTTTCGACGCATCAAAACGCTTTGCATCTCCTTGGCCGCTTTGAATTCGAAATTCTCCCGCAAATCGCCATATGATCGGGCGATCCCGATTTCCTTCGTATTTTCGGGGATCTTCTTTGTAATCAGCTCGTCGTATTCCTCTTTCTTTTTTTGTAAGCTCGTCCAGGAAACAATCAGCGCTTCATCTTTGCTATCCGTTTCGCCAGTCAACATGGTCTGAAGGTCCGGGTGAATCTTGATCATGCGGGCCATGAGCGAACGCCGGTTAAGTTCCTCGAATGCCGGGCTCGCCATCAAACGACGCATCAGGTCTCGCGCCTGGGGTATTTCTGCCTGGACAATGATCTCCGGGATGAGTTCCTTGTCGTCGATCAAAAGGTCGTGCAGTTTTGAATTGCGGCGGGTTTCGCCGAATTGATCACGTTCCAATGCGCTGAGAATCGCTGGAACCAACTCTGGACCGACCAGGTCGGAGAAATGAGTTGCCCCGCGTTCTTTGGCCAGCCAGGTCAGTACCTCAGACGAATTGGAGTGCTCTCTGATTCCTCGTACCAGCCATTGGTGAAATTGATCCTTCCGATCCTGCTCGACAAAGATTTTCGCGATCTCACTTACTACGCGCGAGCTAACGTGCGGTAAGGCCTGCAACAACCGAGAATCCCAATCGCTGGGAAACGCTTCCAGATAGTCGTTTAGCACCCTCCGCTGTTTGGTAGCTGCAATCTGGGAAATGATTTCCGGCAGCCGGGCTTGATGTTCTCGCAACAGTTGAACCACGCTCGATGAACCAGATGCAAGATCCGGGAAACGTTGCAGCAGTTCGTCGCGGACAATCAGTAACTCGATGGCCAGTGCAGGATTGAGTCGAATATTGCGGCCGGCGATCTCATCGACCTGAGTGACGATCGGCTGCAGACTTGCTAACTCGCCCGCAAAAACTTCGCTGTTTTTCGCGATTTTCTCCAACACGCCGACTTGGGTTTTGAGCTGACGCGACAGCTGGAATTGTTGGACGAGCTCATCAGCATAGGAAAGAGACCGGTCGCGAATCGTGATCGGCTCGGTTTTTTTTGTGGGGATCGAAAAGCGCCCATCTTTTCGCAGTACCTTCTTGGCGTTCTCCCACCATTTCTTGAATTCGGCCTCCGGAAGAAGCTCAGGCGTCAGTACCTTCTGAATTTGATCGGGTGTGATTTTCCCGCCAAAGCTGGAGAGAAGTGTTTCAAAAAACGCTGGAACATCGCTACGAGCCTGTGCCTTCAAGGCATCGGGATCGAGGGCCCGACGCACCAGGATGTGATCTTCCGGCAACGGCTGCAGCGAGTCAGTAGCATATTTCAGCTGCATCACGTGCTGTTGCTTTGTCTGAAAATCGATAACGATCTGGTTGAGCAACAAATTCCAGCTATGGATCTGGCCGAAACCCCAACTTTTGTGCAGACAAAAGGTGCCGGGCTTTAGTTGATCGAGTATGGCGGCGTCCTTGGGTGTCAAATTACCAGAATCGATCGACGTTTGAAGCTCGGCATCCATAGAGAAGAGGGTTGAACATAGGTAACACTGCTAGAGGCACAATAAAAAAATCATCAAGCCTTCACAGAGACCCAAAAGCGGGATCGCCATTTCTGGAATTACCGTTGACCCTAAAAACGGTGAAGGCTACCGTGCGCCGTTTTGAGACCTGTGCGTGATTATTTCAAGGGAGCCGAGTGCCGCGGCTCGATCTGGACGTTATTTGCATTGATTCTTTTCTCCGCCGGAAGCGCTTACGGTGACGCTCTGAGCGACTTACGAGGAGTTTCAGTATTCAAGGATGCAGATCTGAATCGTCTCGCTAACGGAGAAATTCTCGCCCAGCGCGGCCCACAGTTGGGCTTATCTCGCGGTATCGTCATTGAATCGGCGTTTGTCGTCCACGCTCCAGTTCCGCAAGCTGCTGCTGGATTGGAGCAATTTAACCCAGCCCGGCACTCCGAACTTCGCACATACCTCCAGGTGGATATCAGTTCTTCGCCGTCACCGAATGATTTCCAAAAGCTGAGCTCGGCACCGAATAACTCTTCGGTAAAGGCCTTTGTCTCTGCTACAGAGTCTCTTCCGGGCGATTCTTCTAAGTTGCAACTAAGCAAGCAGGAAGTTCGCTTATATCAGCCGAGCGGTGACAAAGGGAATATGCCCCCCTCAGTGGTCGCATTCTGGAGCCAGGTGCTGACTCAGAGAGCGAAGGAGTTTTTGTCGAGCGGCTTGAGTGCGTTAGCTCCTTACGACGCCGGTGGAGGCAGTGTAAAGCCGGGTGAGGAATTAAACCGATTGGTCCGAGAAGACGCAAAGGTGCGTTCCCAATTTTCCAGTTTGATTGAGTCGACGCCGCTTGGCGGTGGGCGAAGCTCTCTCTCGCCCGGCTTATATTGGACTTTGTTTGAAGGAGACAACGAGGCAGCGGTAGCGCTGGGCGCCTCGTACGGGAAGAGCGTCGGGGATGGTTGGCAGGGCGCAGATATTCAATACTATGCAAGTGGTGACCTGAATGTGGGCGTGGTTTTCTACCAGATGTGGCCGATCACGATTAACGGAAGCCAAGCTACCCTGGTATGGAGGAGTGATCTTATCTCTTCATCCTCGATCGGGGAGTTAAGAGGAGTTGAGCGGATGGGATCCGGATCGGCGTTATTGCGGGAAATCCAAAAAAACGTACGAGCCTTGCTTAAGGATATGCCGACCCGACGATAAAGGTCGTCAGCCGTTTAGCTCATTTAAGGAAAACTTCTGTGCGTCTTCAATTCCTAGGGATCATAGCCTTTGTTATCGGCTCTTTGACGGACGGAGTGGCTGCCGGCGATCTCTCGTCTTGGTCGCTTGAAGCGACCGCTGATGGTTCCTATGTGGGTCCGAGCGAAATAAAGAAGGGACATGAATCGTTCGGGTCATTCAATGAATGGGACAGTACCCTGAATGCCGTCGCCTCGAACCAAATCTCGCAGAATACATTGCTTCGCTTCGGCGTGAATTGGCAACGTTTCTCGTTTACTCCGGACGCGCAAGCTCCAGTTCCTGGTTCACTCCAATCCCTGAATTTGGAGATCGGCGGCGATTACCAACTGACGCCGACGCTTTTACTCCGGGTAGAAGCGCAACCCGGATTTTACAGTGATTTTAGGGAGCTAAGACAGAAAGATTTCAACATTCCTTTTGTGGTCGGTGCGACCTATTTTGTCAGTAAGGATTTTCTTTGTGTATTCGGATTCAGCGTAGATCTCAATCGCAGCCCCCGCGTTTATCCGGCCGCGGGCGCTCGCTGGAGGATCTCGCAGAAGTTGGTTATCAATGCAATTCTCCCGGATCCGCAGATCGAATATGAGTTGAATCGAGATGTGACGCTGCACGTTGGTGCCTCGCTGAAAAATGGATCCTATCGGGTCAACGACGATTTCGGGACCAACCGTGGCCTTCCCAAATTAAATAACAGCATTCTCGATTACACGGAGATTCGTGTCGCGGCGGGTGTCTCCTGGAAGGTGAGCCGTGCGGTTTCTCTCGATTTGGAAAGTGGTTGTGTGCCGTATAGAAAATTTGATTTTTCGCGGGCCGATTACAAAGTGACCGCCTTCGACGTGGCGCCTTTTGCCGAGTTGAGTTTTTCTGCGAAGTTTTGAGAGTGCCGACTATTTAAATGTCTGAATCGGTCATTGAGTTACACGGAATCGTTAAGCGATACCGCAACACGCTCGCGGTCGACCAAGTCACGATGTCTGTGCAGAGCGGAGAAATCTTTGGTTTCTTGGGGGCAAATGGTGCTGGGAAGACTACCACCATCAGAATGCTCTGCGGTCTGACTCGACCGACTGCTGGACGAGGCACTGTTTGCGGCCTGGATGTCTGGCGCGAGCGGCATCGGATCAGGCAAAGGTTTGGTTACGTGCCCCAGCGGTTTAGCTTATATACCGATCTCACCGTTATTGAGAATTTGCGGTTTTTTGGGGGCGCTTACCAAGTCCCGCGGGCGGAATTGGACCAGCGGATAGCAACGGTGCTAGGCAATTTCGAATTGGCCTCTCGGCGAAACGCGCGCGCGGGGAGCCTATCGGGCGGATTCAAACAATTGCTTTCGATCGCCTGTGCGTTAGTTCACGACCCCAACCTTCTTTTTTTGGATGAACCGACCGCAGGTCTTGATCCGGTGCATCGGCAGTCAATTTGGGATTTGCTCTATGAACTGAGCCAGCGGGGCAGAACGATTTTCGTGACAACCCATTACATGGATGAAGCCGAACGCTGTACCGACGTTGGCTTTATTCAGGAGGGCAGACTTATGGCCAAAGACGCTCCCTCACGATTAAAACAGCGATTGGAGGGCAAGCTGCTGGAGCTACACGTCGAACCGGTAATGGATGCGCTGCCAGCCTTTAGGAAACGGTCTGACATACTCACGGTGGAGCTGCGTAGTGGCCGATTACGGGTCTTGAGCGATGATCCGGAAGGGCTTATTGCCGAACTGCACAAAAGTTGGCCCTATCCGGAGTTGAAATGGCTTGGGCATGAGAATGTGCCACCAGACATGGAAGATGTTTTCATGGCCTACTCGCTGGGCCATCTCAATGAAATGACCGAGTCGCCGAGGCTCACCGTCACTGCATCATGATAGGGTTGCGCTTTTGGCGATCGATCGGAACGATCGCTTATAAAGAATTTATTCACGTCTGGCGAGACCGGCGAATCCTTCTGTCAATTATCGTTTTGCCGCCATTCTTCACGCTCGTATTTGGACATGCATTCGAGGAGCAACAGACGTTGCAGGATGTTCCAGCGCTCCTCTATGATGCCGACCGAACCACCGAGAGTACGAAGCTGATCGAGCAACTGAAATCAAGCAAAAGCTTTGTTTGGAGAGAGTGGAAGGAACCGAAAACAGGCACGCCGAATCTGCTGAAGAATCACGCGTCCGCCGCGGTAATTATTCCTTCGGGATGGGGCCAAAGCTTGCACAACGGGGATCCCAAACCGGTCCGCGTGGTATTGGACGGTACTGATACGAACACTGCGCCTGCGATCGAGGGAGTTCTCCAAGGCCTTTTAGCAGAATTTCAGATCAAGATGCGGGATGAGATGATTGATAACTTGCCGGATCAGGTTTTTGAAATGGGCCGCACTTTGCCGCCCGGAGTCCGGAACGAGTTTGGCTCAGCGATGACGCCCTGGATCGTGGAAAGACAGGTTCTTTATAATCCCGGTTTGAAATTCATCGACTTCATTGTTCCCGGTATCGTCGGACTGATCTTGCAACTGCTGACCGTCACGCTCATCGCCAGTACCATCACTCGAGAGCGGGAAGTAGGAACGTTGTCTCAGCTTTTAGTGACGCCGCTTCGTCAGAGCGAGGTCGTGATTGGAAAGGTGATACCGTATTTGCTGATTTCTCTCGTGTTAATCGCTTCGACCATTTTCCTGAGCTATCTGCATTTCGGAGTGCATTTTCAACGAATCCATCTATTGGGACTGGTTTGCCTGTTATTTCTGCTTTGCTCGCTCGGTCTGGGTTTGTTGATCTCAGCGTTTTCCAAAACGCAGACCCAAGCCATTCAATTTTCGGTTTTTGTCCTCTTACCGGTGTTTATCCTATCGGGAGCATTTGCCCCGTTGGATCAATTGCCCGAACCGGTGCAATGGTTTAGTCAGTTTTTTCCGTTGACGCATTTTTGCCATGCGTTTCGTCAGATCAATATGTATAACGCGCCCTTTCGGTACATCGTTCCGGATCTCCTGGTGCTGGCGGGAGGCGCTTTTTTGACCTGTGCAGTGGCCGCGTATCTGTTGCGGACCGGGGATGATTAAGAAGGCTATGAGTTGCGAGTTACGGGTTACAAGTTGCGGGTTCTCCAGACGGATACTCGCAACCCACGACCTTCTTCAGCCCTTCAGTTCATGATTGGTTTGTCCGTCGAGAATGAGAAATTTTTCGTGATGGTAAGTCGGATCAGTCCGGAAGGTTAGTCGTCCGGCATATTTTCGCTCAATCTCTACGAGCAACTCTTCGTCTTCGGTTTTCAAACGATTGAGGACCTCCGGGTTCACAATAACGCGAACGTCGTGAATTTCGGGATGCTTCCGCAGCACGGCATGAAGGGTTCGTTGGATTTCGACGCTCATCGTCATCGGACTCTTCACCACGGCCCTCCCGTGGCAATAAGGACAGACCATGAAAAGCGATCCGGTGAGACTCTCCTGTGCTCGTTGCCGGGTCATTTCCATCAGACCGAGCGGTGAAATCGGCAGGACATGCGTCTTTGCTTTGTCGCGTTTCAGCCGATCTTTCATTCGATTGTAAACCAGTTGCTGATCTTTGCGGTTCTTCATATCGATGAAGTCGCTGATGATCAGACCACCGATGTTGCGGAGTCGTAGTTGTCTCGCAATTTCATCGGCAGCCTCCAGGTTCGTTTGTAGGATTGTTTTTTCGACATCCCTTCCTCCCTTGTTGCGGCCGGTGTTTACGTCGATCGCAATCAACGCTTCAGTTTCATCGATGACGATATAGCCCCCACATTTGAGCCAGACCTGACGATGAAACGCGTCGTCGATCTGTTTTTGGATACCGAACCGCTCAAAAATCGGTGCCGATTCGCTATAGGGAACAATTCGGCGTTTTGAGCGCTTGGATATCTGGCCAACCTGTTCTTGCATCCTGGTGACGGCCGGCTCATCGTCGCAATACACGACGTCGATGTCCTCGGTCAGGAAATCCCGTACTGTCCGATCGATTAGATCCGGCTCCTGGAATAAAACGGCTGGCGCCGGACGCGATTTGAATGCGGCTTCGATTTGACGCCACTGTTCAAGGAGCAGCCCCAGATCCCGGACGAAATAACGCGACCGCTGACTTTCCCCTATCGTCCGAATGATCACTCCCATTCCTTCCGGAATTTCCAAGTTCTGCAGAATCAACCTCAGACGTTCCCGCTCTTTCGGGTCTTCGATCTTACGCGAGATGCCGCTTTGGTCGTTGTGCGGCATAAGAACTAAGTACCGGCCAGCGAGGCTGACGTTGGTGGTAATTCGCGGGCCTTTATTGCTAATTGGCCCTTTGGTGACCTGCACCATTACTTCGGAGCCGACCGGATAGATTTCGGGAACATCTTTGGCCGTAATCTTCTTCCGATGTTTGCGTCCGGCACGGCTAACCTCCTCAACGCTGCTATCCAAGCCGGGCAAGGCGTCCCAGAAATGGAGGAAAGCATTCTTCTCAAAGCCGATGTCGACGAACATTGCTTTGAGACCTTGCTCGATGTTTTTTACTTTGCCCTTAAAGATGCTTCCGACGATGTTGCGGTCGGTATCTCGCTCAATATTGTATTCTTCCAGAACGCCGTCTTCCAGGAGTGCGACTCTGCGTTCCAGTTTTTCGCAACTGATAACAATTTGATTGCCAACTTTCTTCGGATTGAATCCGAGAAATTGCTTCACTTTTTCTAACATTTTTCCCAGTCAAAAGAGGTTTTGCCGCTACCCGCTAAATCAGAAAAATAGGAAACGCTTTTTCTTTTCGGTTTGCTGCGGTTGCTGTTGTTGTTGGCCCGAGTTGTCCTCTTTCGGTTTTCTGCGAAAAAAATCGAAGAAGCTCTTGTGTTTTTCCTGTTGCTGAGCCGTTTTATTAACAGTTGAAGAATGATTGTCTGCCTCTGGGCGAATGTCCGGCTCCGAAGCCTTGTTTTTGGAGGAATTCTTCGAGCCTTCTTCTGCAACCGGTTGCGTATCGACTGTTTCTTCGTCATTTGCCGCAAATTGCGCCGGTACGCCGGTATCCTTGAAATTGATGGTCTGGACAAACTTAAAATTCCCGATCGCCGGGTCGAGTGGCTTGACCCCCGGATCAAAGCCTTTGTCGAGCGCGAGAATCTCTTCAAGCAATTTCGCGGCGATTGGAGCAGGGACTTGCCCGCCCGCTTGCGCTCCCTGTACCAGTACAGCAAGCGCGATTTTTGGATTGTCGTACGGCGCAAACGCGAGAAACCATGTGTGATTATCTTTTTGGCCATCGCGCCAAAATTGAGCGGTTCCAGTTTTTCCGGCGACAACCACACCTGGAATCTTGGCCCGAGACCCAGTTCCGCCCGCGTCATTGACGACCCGCCACATCCCGCGGCGAACCAGCTCAATTTCGTCTTTGCTCAGATTATTATCTTTGCGAAGATCGCCACGGATTTTCTCCGGGCGCCGGATCATCGTGCCGTCCGGCTCCTGGACCTGATAGATGATACTAGGCTTATACACGGCGCCACCGTTGGCTACGGTCGCCGCGACCATCGCCATCTGGAGGGGACTGGCAAGCACGTACCCTTGACCAATCGAGGTGTTGGCAGTTTGCCCTTGGCTCCATTTTTCGTTGTGATTGATCCGGAGCCACTCTGGGGATGGCAGCAAACCAGGATCCTCGCCGCTGAGTTCAATCCCAGAGGATTGACCGAGTCCGAGGGTATTTCCAACCTTGTCGATCGCATCGATTCCGGCCGCGTTTCCATACTGATAAAAATAAGCATTGCAGGAATTTTTAATCGCCTCAGTCAGGGTCTGAGTTCCGTGAGAGCCCCCTTTTGCGGCGATCCAGCATTTCATGTAAGTGTTTCCGTAGGTCACGCCGCCGCTACAGGTAAACTGAGCTTTCGCTAAACCGCGAGTCAAACCTGCTAATGATGTCGCGAGTTTGTAGGTCGATCCTGGCGCGAAGGCGCTGATCGCACGGTTAGTTAAAGGATCAGCATCAGCGTCTTTGATTGCGGCCCAGTCCCGCGCCGAAATCGACGGTATGAATTTATTAGGATCGTAAGAAGGCACCGATGCCATCGCGAGAATTTGGCCATTGTTGGGGTCCACCACGACACAAGCGGCGCGGCCCACCGAACGAAGGGTTGCCTCGACGATGTACTGAATACGTGAATCGATTGTCAGATAAACATTGGCCCCCGGGGTCGGCTGCACGACCTCTTTCTCGCCCTCTATTTTGTTCTTTGCGTTCTTTTTAAGGATTCGCTTGCCGGGTTTTCCTCGTAACTCGTCATCCAAATAGTACTCGATGTTGGTGCGCCCCTGAACGTCGGGTTCATAGAAATTAAAATCCTTAATGTCTGGAAGCTTGTTAATGTCCTTGGGCGCTCCGACGTAGCCCAAAATCTGGCCCGCCATAGCGTTGTAGACGTATTTCCGTACCGGCCGGACGTTTACTTGGACTCCGGGTAACCCAAGATCTTTTTCCGCAAATTTCGAGAAAGTCGCAAAGTCCAGATCCTCGCGATAGGTGAAAGGAACCAGGGTATTGTTTCGATAATGAGTGCGTAAGCGCTCGGAGTTGTAAGGTTCGGCGACCTTCAGTTCTTCCAGGCGGGGGATGATGGTTTTGTCGACAATTTGCACGATATCTTCCACCTTCCGGTCATGCAACATCCCCTCTGAGTCGCGGGCGCGATAATCTAGTGTCGGCGGCTGACCAAACTGCTTTTTGTAGCCGGTTACGAGATCCGGCAGATAAAAATCGACCTCATAGCTTGGACGGTTGGTGACTAGCGCGACCCCATTTCGATCTCGGATCTCGCCACGCACTGAGGGTATCCGGACCGTCACTTCGGACGAGCCTTGGATTCGCGATTTGTAGGTGGAGTACAGTCTAATCTGCACCCACCAAAGCCGGATCCCAATAGCGGCAAGGGCAACCAGAAAAAGTCCGGCGAGAAAGAGAATCCGAAAATCAAGTAAAGAAGAAGATCTCGAGCGTGCCATAACGTCAGCTTAGTTTCGTGACCTCCGCTTGCGGCCGGAATCCCACCAGATGAGATAGGGAGGAAAGGAAAAGAAAAACAAAGGGCGTAGTGACCATAGCAATCAGACCGGGGCCTAAAATGCGCCATACTATGACATCACTAAAGAAAAAATCACTCCGTTCGAAGCTGATGATTGCATATTGGGCCAACAGGCAAAAAGGAGTCAGAATCGCGGCAAGCTCGGCCAGAACCAAGTGAACGCCCCAACCTTTCTTGATAAACAAGGGACGAAAACCATGGATGATCATCGCTGGAATTAGGTAAATGACGATCGAAGTACCGATAACGTAATCCGGACGGCCAGAACCCAGGGGAATAGTTAGTAGGTCATACCAAAGGCCGGTCAGAAACACCAAAACCAGTACGAGAGGAAGAGGGAAGGTCAGGCTGCCGTAGAAAAGTAATGCGGGTACGAAGAGAATAGCCGCTCCCTTAAGGAAAATCATCGGGGGAATATAAAGTTGGAATATGAGTGACAGGAAAATCAACAAAATCAGAACAAGAAAAAACCTTATCATTTGATTCCACTAATTACGAAAACATCTTGAACCTTGCTGAGATCCACTGCCGGCTGCACGATGGCTACGCCTTCCAACTCCTTGACCGTGAATTGTTTAATCGTGCCAACGATTACTCCGGAAGGGAATACCCCACCGGTTCCCGACGTAGTAACCCGCATGCCCGGTTTGATTTCCGCAGTTTTGGTCAGAAAACGAATGCGCAAGTCTGGGGCGAAATTGGAAGAGGCACGAGTTCCGCTGATAATGCCTTGTTCGTTGGTGCCTTCGATCGAGACCGAAACTCTGAGGCTCTCGTCCGAAACGAGGACGACACTGGAGATATTCTTCGCGACCGTTGCGACTTTTCCGACCAGACCGGCCTCAGTGACCACCGCCATATCCACCGCCAGACCGTCCTCACTTCCACGATCAATGGTGCAAGTGTTCCACCAACTAGCATTCTCTCGAGCAATCACCCGAGCAGGGATTAATCGAAAAGGTGACTGCTCCCGAAAACCGAGCGCCTTTTTGAGGCGATTGACCTCGGTTTCGAGAGTCTTGAGGAGATTGTTGGTTGTTCGAAGCTGCTCGTTTTCTTGTCGAAGTTGACGATTTTCTTTTTCCAATTCGTCGAGTTTTTTCAAACCACCACTTACCCCGCCGAGCCCCTGCTGAACTGAGGACCCGGTTTTCAAAATCGGAGAAACGAATTGCAGGAAGTTTGCCTGAATCTGTTGCTTGCAACCAGCGGGGAGGAGAATGAGAACAGCAACCAACACGACGAAAACTACAAACGTCGCGATCGATGGTCCCCTCATGAGAGCGGAGATCTGCTACCGGGTTGGCTTGTCGGAGGAGGCAACTTGTCGCAGAAACTTGATTTCGGTCAGTGCACGACCGGTCCCCTCCGCCACTGCGCTGAGTGGATCCTCGGCAACGTGAACTGGAAGCCCAGTCTCTTCCTGTAACAGTTTATCTAAGCCCCGCAAGAGCGCGCCCCCGCCGGCCAAAACCAGACCGCGGTCAACTAGATCCGCGGAAAGCTCTGGTGGACAGCGCTCCAGGGTGACGCGCACCGACTCTACTATTGTCGAGATTGGTTCGAGCAAGGCCTCACGAACTTCCTGAGATGTAATGGTTAAAGTTTTCGGTAGGCCCGCCACCAGATCCCGGCCTTTTACTTCCATACTGGTCTCCTTTTCCATTGGGTATGCGCTGCCAATCTTGATCTTGATTTCTTCGGCCGTGCGTTCACCGATCATTAAGTTATATGCGCGCTTCATGTATCCTGCGACCGCTTCGTCGAGTTCATCGCCAGCGACGCGTACACTCCGGCTAAACACAATTCCGGAAAGCGAGATCAAAGCAACCTCGGTAGTGCCGCCGCCGATATCGATAATCATATTGCCGGCAGCATCTTGGACCGGCAATCCGACCCCGATGGCAGCCGCCATTGGTTCTTCGATCAGATAGACCTCGCGTGCGCCGGCGTGAGCTGCCGATTCTTTGACCGCGCGTTTCTCGACTTCGGTAATTCCGGACGGCACAGCAATAACGACTCGAGGTCGAACCCATTTGCTGCTGTGGACCTTGGTGATGAAATGTCGGAGCATTGCTTCCGTCATTTCAAAATCGGCGATGACACCATCCTTCAACGGGCGTACCGCAACAATATTACCCGGTGTACGGCCGAGCATCCGCTTTGCTTCATCACCGACCGCTAAGACGTGGCTGCTACCGGATCGAACCGCAACCACTGACGGCTCCCGTAAAACGATCCCCTGATCCTTTACATATACCAGCGTATTGGCTGTTCCCAGATCAATGCCAATATCGTTCGAGAATAAGCCGAAAAAGCCATTAAACATGCAAACTCTGCCTTTTTTATTTACTATTTCTGCTTCAGTCCCTGGCCGGACGAGCAACCTTTTGCGCTACGTCAGTGTTCAAGAGTGTGTGCGAGCCATCTTTATGATAGCCAGCCTGTATCTAGGTAGACGGAGACAGGTCGTCAAGGAAACAATCTGACTTAAAATCGCTAGATTAAATAAGCCTCTTCATCGGACAGATACCGGTCACAGTTTCGACTCCTACTAACTTTCTGCAGGGAGATTTATCTGCTGGAAATTTTCGGAGCACTATCGGTTTCGGCGCTGGGCTGGGCCGCCTGCCAATGCTCTGGCACACCGTGGTATCCTTCCACTCCACTTTGGTTTGGGGGATATCTCGTCGTTTACAATTTGGACCGACTGTATCCGGACCCGGCGGATTCGTTGAATACTCCAATCCGTTTCCGGTACCGCGATCGGCTTCGTTGGAAAAGAGTCGTAGTGATAATCTTGGGATCGGCGATTCTGATAGCCTGGCCAATATTGACCGGGCAATCTCTTCTTCTTCCCGGGCTTCTGGCCGCGGCCGCAGGCTTTCAGTTTTATTCCCGTCCGTTCCCTGGCTCTAGTCTTCGGTTGAAAGCCCTGCCTGGAATCAAAAGCTTCTTTGTTCCCGCCTTTATCGCGACGATCCTGGTGGTCTGGCCAATTCTGCAAACCGGCGAGCGGTTCTCCTGGTTGGATCTGACCATCTTTACTTGGTGCTTCTTGGTCCTGGGTATCAATAGTCTAGTGTTTGATCTTCGGGATATGGCAGGGGATCGTCTGCACGGCACACCGACAATTCCGGCTCGGCTGGGAGGACGGCTAACCAGCCTCTTGCTCCTGGCTCTCGGAGCTAGCATGGTCTTCCTGAGCGGATGCTTTGGGTTGCCCGGTGATCTGCGGCGTACGCTGTCTTTCGCATTGGCTGGTGTACACGTTGCTATCATGGTCGCGATCACCTGCAGGGCTAAACCCATATTGCTGAGCTTTTTGGCCGATCTGCTTCTCTTGACTCCAGCCTTTTTGATCGGCTTATTTCGATGGAGGTGAGGGATCGATTCGCGCTCGTCCTCGAATTGGCATCGGTCCGTGATCGTCGGGATTCGTCCTACCAAAGATGGGCGATTTCGAGCACGACGAAGAGGACAAGGCCGACTGGAGCTAGCACGACGTCGGCAAAGCTTGGGCAACTTTTACCGCGTGAGGAATCGCAGCCGCAACAAACATCAGGCAATCAACCGCTCCGGCTGGTTTCCCCGGCAACGCAATGACCAAGCATCGATCAACCATCGCAGCTAGACTTCGGGAGAGGATCGCGTTGGGCGTAAGCTTCATCGATTCGGTTCGCATAATTTCGCCGAAACCGGGAAGCTCAATCCGCATGATAGCCCTGATCGCTTCTGGGGTTTGATCGCGAGGTGCAATACCGGTGCCACCAGTCGTGAGAACGACTTGGCATCCCTGTGCCGCCAACGCCTGAATTGCCTCTTGAATACGCCAGATTTCATCCGGCACGATCGCTTCGGCCTGAACGTTCCAACCTAATTGTTTAACCTGGCTCGCCAGCGCTGGGCCTCCCAGATCGTCATAGACCCCGGCGGAGGCGCGATCCGAAACGGTAACGATTCCGACACTGATTTGGTTCACAAGGCCTCCTTGGTTTTTAACACTAGATGGACGTCCGTGATCTCCATTGTCTTGTCCACGGCCTTGCACATATCGTAAATGGTAAGGGCGCCAATGGTAACGCCACTCAGGGCTTCCATTTCCACTCCGGTCTGGGCATTGGTTACGACGGCACAGCGGATGCGGATTCCTTCGGCAAGCTGTTCGAATGTCACTTCGGTGTTCTGAATCGGCAGAGTGTGGCAAAGGGGAATCAATTCGTCCGTCCGTTTCGTTGCCAGGATGGCCGCAACTTGGGCCACCGCGATAACGTTGCCTTTGGCGATTTGAGATTGATTTATCTTTTCTAGAGTGGCCGGTTGAAGACGAATGATCCCTTCTGCTATAGCGACGCGTCGCTCAACCGGTTTGGCGGATACGTCGACCATGGACACTTGGCCGTCGCTAGTGAGATGTGTCAATTCCATCTAATACAGTCCAGTATTGCGCTAGCCGCCGATGGCGACCATCTTTCGGCCGGGTTGATAGTTCGATCGAAACTCGTGCATTTCGGGTTTCTGATCCACAACCTGTCGGAAAAACCGCTGAAGGTCCTGGTCCGAAGCGCCTTCCCGCAACGGTTTTTTGATGTCGAATTCAAGGTGGCTACCCAGACAAGGACGAAGTTTCCCTTCACAGGTAAGCCGAAGCTTATTGCAGCTCTCGCAAAAGTGAAGGTTGGTGAGAGCGCCGATAAAGCCGACTCGTTGCGGAAAACCGGGACATTGATAATAGACGGCCGGACCATTCGTTCGGTATTGCGGATCGGGAATCAAAGGCCCGAATTCCGATTCGATGAGACGCTTTGCTTCCGCAACCGGAAGGAAATTCTCGTCCTCGAGGACCGTCTCAGTACTTACCGGCATCAACTCGATAAAGCGCACCAAAAACTGATGAAGCCGAGCAAATCGAATAAGCTCGGTCAGTTCGTGTTCGTTCCTCCCGCGCATCAAGACTGTATTAAGCCGAATGTTGCTAAAGCCAGCCTGTTTAGCGGCCTCGAGGCCGGCCAAGGTTTGTTTCAAAAAATCCCGGCCAGTAATTGCGGCGTAGGTCTCGGCCTTAAGTGTATCAAGCGAGACGTTAAGGCTCGACACTCGGAGCTGGCGCAGAGCTTTGGCCATGGTGAGGCCGGGAGCGACTTCCTTCGCCAATAGAGAACCGTTAGTCGAGACCCCAATCTCTTGAATTTTCGGTAGTTCGCTGATCTGGCGAAACAACTCGAGAACGTTTCTTCGAGTGAGCGGTTCGCCGCCGGTGATTCGTACTTTTCTTACTCCCAATTCGGAAGCGACTCGAACCAAGCGCTGAACCTCCTGGTAGGTTAGAATTTCGTGGTGGGGGAGCCACTCCTGAAGCTCCTGGGGCATGCAATAGACGCATCGCTCGTTGCATCGGTCGGTAACCGACACCCGTAGATAGCTGATGCGGTGTCCAAATCGATCCTCCATGAAGAGAGTCTAATCACGCGAGCGCTTAGTGCAAGATAACCTGTTAGCGAAGGAGCGAGCGCGAGTCCATTGCCCATCAGGATTCTCTTTGAATGGATATTAATTCTCGATACTCTTTGTTGAATGAAACGGCGGTGGGCATTTGCCTTGATACTCTTGCTTCTCGCCGGCTGTTCGACGGTTGAAGACCGGATCAAAGAAAAACCGTACGCCTACGCCCAGCTTTCGCCTGCCGATCAAGCGTTGGTGCGTTCCGGGCAAGTTCGATATGGCTTCACCCGAGACCAAGTTTATTTGGCTTGGGGTTCGCCGGATCGTGTAATAAGTGGATTTCGCAATGGTCACGCCTATGAGGCATGGGTCTACACAACGTACCGCACGGTTTATTCCGGCTACTACTATCCGGCTTACGCGCATTTCGGCTTCTACCATTACTATCATTACTGGCCGGGCTTTCGTTATCGTTACGGCTTCTACGATCCGTTCTACGGCCCATATGACGATTTCACTACCATTGAAGTTCCCTATAAGACGGCGTTTTTCGAAGGGAACCGCCTAACCGGTTGGGAATATCTTCGATAACTTTGCGTAACGGTTGGGTGGCCGGTGCTAACTCTTTTCTCAGGAAACTCCATTTTGCCAAATCCGATCTTTTGGAAATGCAAACGACTTCCGCTGTGTCTACCACTTGCCAATTCGTTAATCCATGGCCTATCCATCGCTTGAGCAATTTGTTACCGAACTAGATCGATGCGGTGAACTCATTCGTGTTTCTCAATCGGTTGCGACCGAGCTCGAGATCACGGACGTCGCCGACCGTGAAATGAAGAAGACGGGGGGAGGGAAAGCGCTTCTATTCGAGAAGCCGACGATTGATGGGTCATCCTCGCGGTTTCCGGTCGCCATCAATTTGTTTGGTTCGGAACGCAGGATGGGCCGCGCGCTCGGTTTGGATTCTGTTGAGGAACTGGCTCATCAAGTACAGCTGATGCTGAAGGCAAAGCCGCCCACTTCAGTGAGCGAAGGATGGAATCTCCTGCGGCAAGGGTTGGATTTGTTGCATGCCCGGCCAAAGAAGGTAACCGACGGTCCATGCAAGGAGGTCATCCATCGGTTTCAGCCAGGCGACTCATTCTCGCTCCGGGATTTACCGGTTTTGCATTGCTGGCCAAAAGACGGTGGGCGTTTCATTACCTTGCCGAATGTCTATACTCAGGATCCGGAGAGCGGACAACGGAATGTGGGGATGTACCGCATGCAACTCTACGATGGACAAACAACGGGCATGCACTGGCAAGTTCATAAAGTCGGCGCGCGTCACGGCCGGCTCTACTACCAACGCAACGAACCAATGCCGGTAGCGGTCTGCCTGGGAGGGGATCCTGCATACACGTTCGCAGCAACAGCTCCTTTACCCGATGGCCTGGATGAAGTGTTATTCGCGGGATTCATTCGGAAGAAGTCAGTTGAGCTGATAAAATGCGAGTCCGTCAATCTCGAGGTTCCGGCTGATGTCGACTTTGTCTTGGAAGGGTACGTGCAACCGGGAGAGTTGAGAGAGGAGGGACCTTTTGGCGATCACACCGGATTCTATACGCCAATCGATCCGTATCCGGTTTTTCATCTCACCGCAATTACTCACCGTAACAAAGCGATTTATCCGGCCACGATCGTGGGGGTTCCACCGATGGAAGATTTTTATATCGGTGATGCCAGCGTTCGGATTTTTCTTCCGGTCTTTAAGATGAACTTTCCGGAAATCGTCGACATGGCCCTGCCAGCAGAAGGAGTGTTTCACAACCTGGTTTTTGTGAGCATCCGGAAACAGTATCCTTATCAGGCTTACAAAATAATGCACGGACTCTGGGGGATGGGCCAAATGATGTTTTCGAAATACGTCGTAGTCGTTGATGAAGATTGCGACGTGAGAAACACGAGCGAAGTACTATTTCGACTCTGCGCAAATACCGATCCTCAGCGGGACACGACGTTCATCAAAAATCCCTCGGACAGCCTTGATCATGCGCCAACGCTACCGAACATCGGCTCCCATATGGGATTCGATGCCACGCGCAAGCTCGCGGGCGAAGGTTACCATCGAACGTGGCCGGAGCTGGTTCGTATGGATGAAGCAACCCAGCGTCGGGTAGATCAGAAGCTGAGGGACTGGGGGATTGGGTGAGGAACGCAGTCGCCACCGCTCGCCATCGCCCCTGAACGCACTGTTCGGGCGAACGACCCCAAGGCGACTGCAATTTATGGCCATCGTGAACCAGTCGCTTCGTTCGAATTTTCAGGTTGGGCACGACATTGCCATTGGTAGGACAGTCGCCGCCCCGAGGTATCCGCATTCGCTTTTCAGCCCACTCCCGGCGTTCCGGCGTTGTCGGCGTTATTCCCCGTGGCGTCGATCCCGAACCTGGAATACGCTCGAATGCCGTGGACCTGATCTGGCTAGAAGATTTCCTGAGTCTCGCAAGCACGCATAGTTTTTCGAAATCGGCGACTCAACGCCACGTTACTCAATCGGCATTCAGTCGCCGGATTCAGGCGTTGGAAATGTGGATTGGAACTCCGCTCGTTGATCGGAGCACCTATCCCACTTCGCTTACTCCCGCTGGACGACAGTTTCGGGCGGTCGCCGAGGAGGTTGTAAGGATGTTGCAAGAGGAGCGCGGTCGATTGCAAAGTCAGGACAAGCTTACCGGCTCAACCGTGAAGATCGCTGCGCTGCACGCGCTTTCTCTGCAGTTTTTGCCCGCCTGGCTGAAGAAGGTGGAACGCTCTTTTGGCACAATTGGAGTGAGCCTATTTACCGATGATTTCCAGGATTCGATTCAACGGTTGGTGGAAGGAGAGTGCGATTTTTTGTTCACCTATTATCATCCGATGGTGCCCGTATTTCTGGACCCGGCGAAGTTTCCCCACGTTGCTCTCGGTTCGGATCGCCTGGTTCTGGTTACCGGCGTTGATGTGGAAGGCCATCCCTATTTTCCTGTTTCGCAGTTCGTCGGCACCGCGATTCCATTCCTGGGGTACACCTCGGAGTCTTTCTTAGGCAGATTGTGCCGCGTCGTGCTGTCTGAGTCGGCCAATCGGCTTCAACTAAAAAAAGTTTATGAAAATGGAATGGCGGAAGCGGTTAAGGCAATGGTACTGGCCGGTCATGGGATCGCTTGGCTTCCGGAAAGTTCGGTCCGGAACGAGCTAAGTCGATGCACAGTTCAGGTCATCGATATTCCCGATGCCGGGCCGATGGAAGTGCGCATCTATCGATCGCTCGAGAGAACCAGGCCACTGGTCGAGCGATTCTGGACTTTTCTTACAGCTAATCCGTCCCAGGAGAGCATTGCCTGACCAGGTTATGGGTTGCCGGTGACAAGTTGCAAGGTCGGCCCGATCGCGGAAAACCCGGGAACCGGTAACTCCTATGGTTCGAGCAGCGCGGCTAACTCGATTTCTGCAGTTTGCGGAAACATGTCGAATGGCTGCACTTCGGTGAGACGGAATCTTGGCCGCAAACGGCTCAGATCGCGAGCGAAGGTAGCGGGATTACAAGAGATGTATATCACTGTGCTGGGTGGGTACTCGCCAATCGTTTCGCATACCTGTTTCGTCAAACCTTCTGCCGGTGGGTCAAGAAGCAGTGTGGAAACGCGATACTTCCGCAAAACTTGCGGCAGTAGATCTGTCACGTCTCCACAATAATACTTTTCGTGGGTAAAGGCCGATTGAGCGGCCAACTTGTATGCCGCTCGATTCCATTCGATACCGATAACTGTTTCGCACGCCGGAGCGAGCTGGTGAGCAAAGAAACCCGAACCGCAATAGGCGTCTACCAGAACCGTGCCTTTCAGCCGTGCTCGGACGTAGTCCAAGAGTTTGGCAGCGACTTCGTCGTTGGTCTGCGTGAAAGTAGTGCTCGTATCGTCCTCTCGCGCCGTGGCATGACTGCCTGCCGCCAATCCCTGATGACGCAGTTGGGCCAGCTTGGCATTCACTATATCGGAAGCAAGGGCGCAGCGCGCAATATCAACGATCTTACGGCTTTTCTTCCGAAAAAAACCGATCACCTGACCATCGGAGTGGACCGTAATCCGATTGCGAAAGCCGTAGATTTTTGGACTAGGGCAGACGGGCGGAACGACTATTTCCGCGAGTTTGGCGATTCGGCGCAGCGTCTGTTCGACCTGGAGGCGTTTCAATTCCAGTTGATGCGCGTATTGAATGTGTTGGTAATCGCAGCCGCCGCAAGTCTGGTAGTAAGGACAAGGTGGTTCCTCGCGATAGGGTGAGGTTTGCAGAATGGTCTCGACCGACCCCAAACTGAAACTTTTATGTGATTCGGTGATTCGAACCTGAACCAACTCGCCGTCGACGGTGAAAGGCACGAATACGACTTTGCCGTCCGCCTTTCCGACCCCACTACCGCCGAATGCGACTTCGTTAATTCGAAGTTTCAATTCCATTTGGTGAGAGTCGGTTTTTGATTCTTTGAGAATGCAGAGCGGGAATGAACTATTCCGAAATGGTCTTGGATCGCATTTTGCAAAATAGTACGCTTGAGACCAAGGGACGAAACCGCATGAGCGACAGTACGCCTGGCAGCAAAAACACACATAACCAAGGCATTATCTCCTGGGTTGAAAAAATGGCCCACATTTGCCAACCGGAACAGGTTTTTTGGTGTGATGGCTCGGTGCAGGAAAAGGATTTTCTCACCCGTCTTGCCGTTGAGCAGGGGATCTTGATTCCACTGGATCGAGAAAAATGGCCCGGTTGTTATTACCATCGGTCGGAAGTTAACGATGTTGCTCGCGTCGAACAGTGCACATATATATGTACGCCGAGCGCAGATGAAGCTGGACCCACGAACAATTGGACTGCTCCTGCGGACATGTACAGCAAGCTTTACGGCTTAGCCGAAGGAGCGATGCGCGGCCGGCGAATGTACGTGGTTCCCTATTTAATGGGCCCTCCCGGGTCGAGCCTGGCCAAAGTCGGGATCGAGCTGACCGATTCGATCTACGTCGTTCTGAGTATGCGAATCATGACGCGCATGGGCGAGATCGCTTATCGTCAGCTCGGCGAAAGTGACAATTTCAATCGCGGCCTACACTGCATGCTCGATGTTAGCCCAGAACGGAGACACATCGCCCACTTTCCGCAGGATAACACGATCATTTCGGTCGGATCGAACTACGGCGGCAACGTGCTTCTAGGGAAGAAGTGTCTCAGCTTACGAATCGGTTCCTATTTAGGACGGCAGGAGGGCTGGATGGCCGAACATATGTTGGTCCTGGGGGTAGAGGATCCTAATGGTGAAAAAACCTACGTAGCAGCGGCTTTTCCGAGTGCCTGCGGAAAAACCAATTTTGCGATGCTCATTCCGCCCAAACGATTCGCCGGATGGAAGGTTTGGACGGTTGGCGATGACATAGCCTGGATGCGGCCGGGAGCGGATGGACGTCTTTATGCGATTAACCCGGAGAACGGATATTTTGGAGTGGTTCCAGGCACCAGCTATCGATCCAATCCAAACGCGATGGAGTCGATGAAGCGGGACAGCATCTTCACGAATGTCGCGTATACTTCCGACGGCGACATCTGGTGGGAGGGGAAGGAGAATCCAGCTCCAGAAAACCTTTTCGACTGGCAAGGACGGCCATGGCGTAGTTCTGGCGGGGAAAAGGCGGCCCACCCAAATAGCCGCTTTTGTTCGCCGGTCAGCAATAATCCCGCCTTGGATCCCAAGTTTGATGATCCGGAGGGAGTGCCGATCAGCGGGCTTATTTTTGGCGGCCGCCGAGCGACGGTTTTTCCATTGGTTTTTCAAGCGTTTAACTGGATTCACGGCGTCTACGTGGGCGCCACAATGGGTTCTGAAACCACAGCGGCGGCGGCCGGAGCGGTGGGCCAAGTGAGGCGGGATCCGATGGCCATGTTACCCTTCTGTGGGTACAACATGGGCGCTTACTTCGGTCATTGGCTCAAAATGCGGAAGATCATTAAGCGCCCTCCCAAAATTTTCCACGTCAATTGGTTTCGGAAAGATCGTAATGGCCAATTCTTATGGCCTGGATTCGGGGACAACATGCGCGTTCTGAAGTGGATCATCGATCGTTGTCGTGGGCGAGTAGGCGCAGACGAGACTCCTCTGGGTTGGATGCCCGCGGCTAGTGACATCGATTTGGAAGGGATGGACTACGATCGCGCAAGATTGGAGGAAGCACTCAGCATTGATGTCGAAGAATGGAAAAAAGAAATACTAGCCCAGGACGAACTCTTTCTTCGTCTTCATAGCGATCTTCCCTCGGAGCTACACTACCAGAGGGAATTGCTGATTTCTAGGTTGTAGCGTGATTAGAAACGGATCTGTCCCAGAGGGGACACGTTAGACTAGCCCGGTACGTAGTGCCGGGATCGAGAGAGCAGCGCGGCCCGTCCCGGCGGGGACGATCGAGCATCTCCTGCCCGCGGGACTAGTCCTCTCTGCGTGCGTTTCTGGTCTGCCTGCTGGATGCCTATGCGCGTCCCCGGTTGGCCGCCCGTCCGGCTTTCTTAGTTGCGGATCTTGGGATTCAAGGTACTGGATAGCGGAATCGATTATGGTTGAGACTACCCTTGTACTACTCAAGCCCGATTGCCTCGCTGCCAAACATTGTGGCGACGTACTGAAGAGGTTTGAGCAGGCCGGACTGGAAATCGTCGGATGTAAGATGGTCCTGCTAAACGACGCGCTTTTGGCCAAGCACTATGCGCATGTTGCTGATAAGCCCTTTTATCCTGCACTTCGAGAGTTCATGCAATCCTCCCCGGTGATCGTGCTAGCTCTGAGTGGCGAAGGGGCAATTCTACGAGTACGGGAGCTCATCGGACCCACGGATTCGCGCAAAGCGCCAAAAGGGACCGTTCGCGGCGACTACGGTACAGATTCAATGCTCAACATGGTTCATGCTTCCGATAGCCCGGAGACTGCGGCGGTCGAATTGAAGCGGTTTTTTACCGATCTGGAACTCTTTGAGCCGGCACTGAGGCGATAATTTGAGACGTCGGGCAGGGTGAAAGGACTTAAATCGAATTTTCTCTGCCTCGATGACTCTCCAAGCACTCGTTTTCGATTTTGATGGGCTAATAGTCGACACCGAAGGACCCGGCTTTGTGAGTTGGTCTGAGCTATACGAAAAGTTTGGCCAGAAATTGACCTTGGACGATTGGAGACATGCGACCGGATATGTGGGAGGCTTTGATCCCGGTTTGCATTTAGAGAAGCTTTTGGGTCATAAGCTCGATTGGAGCATTTATGCGCCTGGTCGGGAAAGTCGAAACTGGGAATTAACACTCCAGCAGTCCACACTCCCGGGAATCGACCGATTAATGGTCGATGCACGCAACCGATCTATCAAGATCGGAGTGGCCAGCAACTCTGGGTTCGGCTGGGTCGAGGAGGGGCTTGAGCGGCTCGGTCTTCGGCATTTCATTGAGACGATAGTCACTCGAGATATGGTCTTGAATCCAAAGCCCTCGCCTGATGTCTATCTCAAAGCGGTTCAAACGCTGCAGGCTGATCCTCATTATAGCGTTGCTCTGGAGGATTCTGAGCCCGGTTCTCGCGCGGCCAAGGCGGCAGGTATGCGAGTGGTGGCGATTCCGAATCAATTCAGCAAGCGACAAGATCTCTCGGTCGCCGACCTGATTGTGCCCAGCGCGGAGGATTTATCCATCGAACGATTGGTCGAACTGGTCGTGAATCGGTAAAATGAATTGGTCCGCCAAAACGGGCCGGTTCACTTGCCATGCGTTCTACGAATATTTAAGGTCGCAGTCTCTGGTTAGCCAATGAAATTGCCTGAACTTCGGGGTATTCTCCAATACGTCACACGCTTTCGTGACAAGATCTTTGTCATCGCGATCGATGGCCAAATCCTGGCTTCAGACAATTTCCCGAACATCCTTCTCGATATTGCGGTTCTGCGGTCGCTCAATATTAAGGTGGTGCTCGTCCACGGTGCAGGCTCCCAAATCGAGCGGACCGCTGTCGAACACGACATTGCCATCTCCAATTCCGATGGAAGCGGGGTCGTTGATGCTCAAACCTTACAGCTCTCGATTAATGTAGCCATCCGCCTGACCAACGAGATTATGGAAGGTTTGACCCAAGTGGATCTCCGAGCCGCCTATGCCAATTGCATCATTGCTCATCCGGCCGGTATCATTGGTGGGATTGATTACCAGTTCTCCGGCAAAGTTGAAAAAGTCGATACCCGATGCCTTGAGCTCTTTCTCAGAGAGCAGATTGTTCCGGTGATCCCGCCGCTTGGGTTCGATGGAGAAGGCCGGACCTTTCGGGTCAATTCCGATCTGGTTGCGCTCGAAGTGGCCTCGGCGCTACATGCTGCCAAACTGATTTTTCTGTCCACGCACGATGGCTTGGTCCTTGACGGGCAACGGATCGGGCAACTGGTCGCAGCCGAGGTCGAAGAGGTTTTAAAAAAACAGCGGAATCAGCTGACGCCGAATCTGGCATCTAAACTTGAGCATGCGGCCGAGGCCAGCCAATACGGTATTCCGAGAGTGCATCTTCTAAACGGGACGATAAACGAAGCATTGCTGGCGGAGATCTTTAGCAACGGTGGCATCGGAACGATGATCTATTCTAACGAGTACGAGCAAATTCGTCGGGTCTACAAAAAAGACGTTCGGGCAGTGATTTCTCTCATCCAACAATCGATTCGGAACGAGGAACTGCTCCGCCGGACTCGAGCCGAAATTTTGGCTGATATTGATGATTACTGGGTTCTGGAGATCGATCGGCACATTGTCGGTTGTGTCGCAATGTATCCTTACCCGGAGCAAAAAATAGCGGAGCTAGCCTGCCTTTATGTCAGCCGCTCAACTGAAAACCAGGGCTTAGGAAGAAAACTCATGTCATTCGTCGAAACCTTGGCCAAACAGCGCGGTTTCAACCGTCTTTTCGCGTTATCGACCCAGGCCTTCGTATATTTGCAGCAAAAAGGAGGGTTCATGGAAGCCGATGCCGATATTCTTCCGCCGGAGCGGAGGGTTAAATATGAAGCCAGCGGTCGAAATTCCAGGATCCTGGTTAAAAACCTCACCCCTGAGCCTTTGACGAAAAGCATTCTGACTTCCCTCCATTCTTCGTAACCGGTCAACCTGCATGCCAAATTCCCCGCACGATCTTGGCGCGCTGTTGATCGATTTGGTCGTCCTCTGCCTCTATTTTTTCGGTATCGTTGGGATTGGTCTTTGGGCAGGACGGCGTAACCGAACCCTCAGTGAATTCGCCCTCGGCGGACGGTCGATCCCCTGGTGGGCCGTGTTGGCATCGATCATTGCCGCGGAAACAAGCGCCGCGACCTTCTTAGGCGCTCCAACCGAGGGCTTCAAAACACGCAGCTTCATTTACGGTCAGATGGCTATAGGGACAGTTCTGGCCCGCGTCATCGTCGCATTCACCTTTATTCGCCCGTATTACCGGTACGGGGTCCAAAGCATTTATGAGTTTCTGGACATACGATTCGGGCCACTGACCAAAAATTTGGCTAGTGCACTGTTTCTGTTCACGCGAGTTCTCATGATCGGCGCGCGCATTTATCTGGGGGGTGTTATTATCAAAGTCATTTGGCAATTCCTGTTTCCCAATTCGCCAATCGATCTCTGGGTTTACTTTTGGGGGATTCTGTTTGTCACCGTACTAACTACTATCTATACAGCCGTTGGCGGTATTAAGGCAGTGGTCTGGACTGACATGATCCAGGCATGCTTGATGGTTAGTTCAGTTGCTCTCGCGATCTGGCTAATTGTTAGTCATATTCCAGGAAGATTCACAACTGTTAGTCAAGAGCTTGGCGGTATACCTCCTTTCTTTCAGGTCGGTTTCAATGCCGGAGAAGGTTTTTGGAGTGCGGTCAAAAGTCTACTGCAAGAACCTTACACGATTGCGTCCGCTTTAATCGCTTCAACCTTCATTACCATGTCCACTCATGGAACCGATCAGGACATGGTGCAGAGGATGTTAACTGCCACTGACTTCAGGAAGTCGCGGCTCTCTCTCATCACGAGCGGACTAGCCGATTTGCCGATTGCGACAAGTTTCTTGTTAGTTGGAATCCTTTTATGGGTTTTTTATAAAATCCAACCTGATTCCAATCTGCCGGCGGCCGACAACGAGATTTTCGCGTACTACATCGTCACGCAGATGCCGGTGGGCTTGCGCGGCTTGATCGTGGCAGGGGTCTTTGCCACAATGATGGGATCAACATCTGCGGCGTTAAATGCTCTGGCAACGAGCTTTACGAAGGATTTCTTTCTGCCGTATTTCCCGCATCGTGACTCGCAAAGAACGCCGATTTGGGCGGCCAGGGTCTCCACCGTGGTGTTCGCCGGATTGATTATCGTGGTTGCGATGGCGACGGCGATCGCGGTGTTGATTGATCCCAAACTGACGATTATCGCGATTGTATTTCAAATTGCGGGATATACTTACGGGGCATTGCTTGGTGTGTTTCTCGTCGGCATGTTAACCAAGAGCCGGGGTAGCGATCGAAGCAACATCTTCGCCATGCTGTTAGCTATCGTCGCAGTTTTGGTGATTGCGCGAGTTAAATTACCTGGGTTCGATATAGTTAGTTTATTTAGTCAGGGCCGCCTGCGCTGGGTCGATTGGAACCTCGGCGGCTGGCTTCCTCCGAGTTGGCCGTCGATCGCTGGGCCTTGGTGGGTTTTTATAGGCTGCGTCGTCTGCTTTCTTGTGAGTATCAGTTTTGAGACGCCGCGAAGCCAGATTCTGCGGAGCGAAGGGCGCTTGCGAGAGGCCGAAGACCTAGCTCCAGACGGCGGGGATGTAAGTTCGGCGGCAGTCAAGTGAAGAGTGCAGGCGGAAGCAGAATTTATTAATCGATCGTATCGAGTTTTTGCTTGCTGCTCAGGCCGAGTCTTCTTTATTCTCCACGACGCTCGACGGAGAAAAGGCGGGTCGTTGTGAATAACTTGTGAACAAACTATGTTGGGCGAATTTTGGTTCCGTGGAGGTGCCGTTTGGCATACTGGTGACGAACTCATCACGATGAACCAAGTACGATTTAGATGTACCCCTGCTCGACCATTGTAACCCCTTCACTTGCTACTGGTTCGATCGCTTTCTCGTCTGCTTTTTTCATCTAGTGGTTACCTGGAGGTCGAATTCGTTTCGGGGCAGGAGATGTGGGCGACACTGCGAGTAAAACATCACTGGCTGCATGCGAACTGTGGATAATGTAACTATGGAACAAAGCTTCCGAGGGATTTGGGAAGAGATCGCGGGTAATATCCGGCCTCATGTAAGCAACGACGCTTTCAATCGATGGTTTTCCGAAATCGAGCTCGTTCAAACGGACGAATGCATGCTCACCTTCCAGGTACCGAATACGATTCATCAGCTCTGGATTGAGAGCAATTATCTACCCCTTGTCCAATCTGCGACATTAGCCGTCTTGGCCGGCCCTCGAGAAATCAAGTTTCGGGTAGCCGACCAAGATAAGGTCAAGGCACTTGTTCCCGACCCGGAGCCAAAGTCGGAAGAGCTGCCCCCGGCCAGGACTTCAGAAAAAGAGGCTGAGGGGGCCGCGGTGCACGGGATGAACCCGCGGAACACCTTTGATACGTTTGTCGTCGGCTCGAATAATCAGTTCGCTCATGCTGCCGGCTTGGCGGTAGCTCAGTCACCAGCAAAGACTTATAATCCTCTTTTCATTTATGGGGGGGTTGGTCTGGGCAAGACGCATCTGATGCAAGCGATTGGGCAGCACGTTACGGACCGAAAAAAGAACTTCAAGGTGATGTATCTCTCGAGTGAGCGATTTACCAACGAGTTCATCGATGCGATTCAGCACAATACCCTAGTCAAATTTCGCAAACGCTATCGTCAGGCCGACCTCTTATTGATAGACGATATCCACTTTTTGGCCGGAAAAGAGCGCTCGCAAGAGGAGTTTTTTCACACGTTCAATACCCTTTTCGATGGCCGCAAACAAATCGTGTTGTCTAGTGACCGCCCAGCGAGCGAAATTTCTAATCTGGAGCATCGATTGGTTTCGCGGTTTGAGTGGGGGTTAACGGCCGAACTCCAGCCACCCGACATTGAGACCCGGATGGCTATTCTGCGGAAGAAGGCACAGTCTTTACACGTTCAGCTTGCACCAGACGTTCTTGAGTTTTTGGCACAGCGGGTCCGGACGAACGTTCGCCGGTTGGAGGGTGCCCTGATGCGCGTTGCCTCGTTCGCATCGCTGAGCGGACGCGAGGTTTCTCGAGATGCGGTTGAACACCTGTTGCGCGACATTCTTCAGGAGGAAGCGAAGAAAACGGTAACCATCGACCAGATCCAACGGAAAGTTGCCGAGCACTTTGACGTTAGGTTGGCTGACATGACCAGTAAGCGGCGTCCGGCGAACATCGCGTTTCCTCGCCAGGTGGCGATGTATCTGGCGCGGCGTCATACCAAGGCTTCGCTCAACGAGATTGGAGATGCGTTCGGTGGCCGCGATCACGGTACGGTGCTGCACGCCTGCAAAACCGTCAAAGATCGCATGACTAAAGAGGATCAAGTCCGGCAGCTGGTCTTTCTGCTGGATAGCCAACTCGAGCGTTAGGCCTAAGATTCCGTGATTCCCCGGGGACCTTCGCTGTCGGAATTGGGTAGGAGGTGCTTGGCCGAGCGGCGGTTGTACTGTTCGCCGGGACCGGTCATAACGGTAGGCGAAATCCTCCGCGCGCGGAAAACGTACTATGTCTGTCTGTGAGAGCAGCGCCGGTTCGAGCCATGCATGAGGAGTGATCGGTGTTGCGTTTCCCGTTCGATTTATCGATGCAGAACGAAGATGGCCAGAGGCAATATTGGCGGCGAACGGGAAAAATCTCCCGACTTAGCGGAGCCTTTGTCGCGGCCACGCCCGTAAACTACGCACGCGCATGATGCGGGGCGCGCCTTAGCTTACCGAGACGGCAGACCAGCTCCGGAGGAACTCGGACCAGGCTTTCGCCCTGCTACCTCAATATGGGGATCGGCGATTATCGAGGACGACGGCAGCCGGTCTGTTATTGCCTTCACAATTGTTAAGATGGCAAAATAGGTGGCGAAGGCGGAAGCACGTGTAGCAAAAATCGTGATGCCTTGCGACGCAATCATTGACCGAAAGAAAGATTTTATTTAAGCAGCGAAAGGTGATTCACTGGTCAAATCCTCTTGACGTTCGCTTTTGCCCTACTCTCAGCGACTTGCGGAGGGTCGGGGCACATGATTTTATATCTCATACACCATGAAATTTAGTGTCAGTAAGGACAAGCTGCTTGAAGGTCTATCAACGGTGCAGAATGTCGTCAGCACAAGAACTACTCTGCCAATTCTGTCCAATGTATTACTACAAGCAGCCGACGGTAAAATCCGGCTGACTACGACCGATTTGGACGTCGGAGTGCAGGGAAGCGTAGAAGCGCAAGTCGAACGGACCGGGGCAACGACTTTGCCGGCTCGGCGGTTGTTTTCTATCGTCCGTGAGCTGCCCGCGTCCGAGATCTACTTCGATGTGGATACAAAAAATTTGGCTGCAATCCGCAGTGGTTCCAGTTATTTCAAGATACTCGGGCTTCCAGAAGAAGAGTTCCCGCCGTTAGCTCGATTCGAAGACGCGAAGGTCTTTACAATTGCCCAAAAATCTCTCAAGGACGGGCTAAAGAAGACCTCCTACGCTATCTCGACCGATGAAACCCGTTATGTGTTGAACGGAATTCTGTTCTCGTTCAAAGAGAATATGTTGACGCTAGTGGCCACCGACGGCCGCAGGTTAGCCTTGGTAGATCTCGATCTCGAGTTTCCCAAGAGCCAGGAAGTCGATCTGATTGTTCCAACCAAAGCAGTAGTCGAGCTGCAGCGTCTTTTGCATGAAGAGGGGGATATGAAGGTGAGTGTGGGCGATAATCAGATTGCATTTGAGCTCAACGAATCTTTCCTGGTTTCGAAGTTGATCGAAGGCAATTATCCAAATTACCGCCAAGTCATTCCCAGTGAAGCGAAAGAGCGAGTGACACTTGAACGAGAGACTTTCTTGAATGCCGCTCGCCGCGTATCATTGCTGGCCAGCGAAAAATCGAATTCGGTGAAGCTAATATTCACGAAAGGTAATATCGATATAGTGGCAAACACGCCGGATGTCGGTGAAGCCAAGGAATCGCTACCGGTCATGTATAAAGGCAAAGAATTTTCCATCGCCTTCAATCCTGAATTCCTGATGGCCCCGCTTCGGAATCTTTCGGAGGACGAGATCTATTTGGATCTCATCGATGAAATGAGCCCGGGAGTAATCAAAATTTCTGGCCCATTCCTATACGTTCTCATGCCGATGCGGTTGAGCTAGCGGCCCTTCAGGCCGAATAGCGAATAGCAAATAGCAAATAGCAGATAGCTAGGTCGTGCCTGTCAAAGTCGTATCAGATCGTCCTGGAGCGACGGTACGATAGCTCCTAGGGTCAGGTTCGGAGCATGTGTCAGCCTCGGTGTGACGATAAAGTGCCGCCTCTCGCGATAAGATGGGTCTGAAACCCGGTTCGTCCGCCCTTCAAAACCGAATGACAAATACCAGAAACCAAATCGCAGAACTCGCCGCGATTTCTCATTTGCTATCTGCTATTTGCTATTTGCGATTGGCCTGAAGGGCCGTATCATCTGAACTCCACAACGCTCACGTGGCGGAATTGGCAGACGCGTACGGCTCAGGACCGTATGGGGTAACCCGTGGAGGTTCGAGTCCTCTCGTGAGCATGTTATTTCGTGGACAGACCACTAGGTTCCAATGCAGACAGATTTCTCCGCGACAGATCCGTTGTCGATTCGAGAGATGTTCGGACGCGTCGCTGGACGTTACGATCGTGCCAACCAAATCCTGAGCTTCGGGATTGATAAACATTGGCGGCACGTCGTCGGTAGTCTGGTGGCTAGCTGGGATCCTCAGCGAATTCTGGATCTGGCGACGGGGAGCGGAATTTTGGCGCAAGAGCTTCAGCGGCAAAACCCGAAAGCTTATTTGGTTTGCGCTGATTTTTGCGCTCCAATGCTTCAGGTCGCGAAGCACCGCGGCTTGAGTAACTTGATCGTCGCCGATGGCATGGCTCTACCCTTTGCCGAAGAGGCATTCGATGTTGTTACAATCGCTTTTGGTTTGCGAAACATGCAATCGTTCGAGCGTGCTCTCACTGGAATTTCGCGGATTTTGCGCCCGGAGGGCCACGTGCTTATCCTCGACTTTTCCTTACCGGCCGGTCCATTCCGTCCTTTTTACCAATTCTACCTCCATTTCGTACTACCCCGATTGGCCGGGTTGATCACCGGCCATGCCGCTGCTTATCAATATCTGGGAGAAAGTATTGAGTGCTTCCCTCGCGGAATAGAGATGTTGGATCTCTTGGAGCGCACCGGTTTTCGGAACGCCCAGCAGCGCAGTTTGACCGGTGGAATTGTAGCCATCTACTACGCTGATAGAACGAACGTCAACGAACGACAGTGAGTGTGCGCGCTGACGTTCGCTGACGTTCGCTGACGTTCGCTGACGTTTCGCTGACGTTTCGCTGACGTTCGCTGACGTTTCGCTGACGTTCGCTGACCTTCGCTGACGTTCGTTGACGTTCGTTGACGTTCGTTGGCGTTCGTTGACGTTCGCTCATTTAGCCAATCGTGCGCTCAGTTGTTGATAATCGTTCGCTCCGACCAGAAAGACGCGATTTGAGAACATCGCGTATCGGTCACCTCGTTCGTTAGCGCCCCCGATTTGCAGCTCGAATTGACCGGTCTTCGTGTGCATTCGGATCGTTTCAGTCGGATGATCCAGTCCATAGGCTGGTTGAGATGATCCCACCCAAGCGACAGCCCGAATGTGCGAGACGGTGTTGAGAAAAGTCTGCAACGCGGTTTCGTTCTGGGCCTCGGCCCTTTCTTTGGTGAACCATTTTCCTCGATCATCGCGAACTAGTTCGACTTTACCTGCATCGTTCTCTATCTCGATCGATACTAAATCACTCCGTTGGAGATTAAGAACATCAAGTGCCCAGAAATCGAAGTCATTAGTTGGAAGCGAGCTTACCGTTTGCTCTGATACGGAGAAAACGTAGGGCTCTTCTTCAATTCGAGCGTAATAGGCATTCTTGTCCAACTTACCGATAGCAAAAGTCGCGATCGGTTCCTCTCCCGCTCCGCTCTCCGCGGTATTGTCAGAGGCATAGGAGCTGAATCCGATCCGCAAAGCTGGTACATCGAGTCCGTACCGACTGAGATCGGTGGCGGTATCAGAGACAAACTCCTGAACGTCAGTACCATTGAGGGCGGCGATTAGTCGATTTACGACTTCGGCGTTCGCGGGAGCGTTTTGCTGGCTGACAATGTCCCAACCATTCTCGTGTCGAGCAAGGAGGACGCTTGGGGTCCCGGGTTGGTCGATTCTGATGCGATCAATGATATCAGAATTGAGTCTGGCAATTCTTCGATCTCTTAGCTGGTTGGGTTTCACGTTGATCGTTTGAGCGAAAGAATCGGTCACCACCAATAATGATGGTCGTGAAGGTACCCGTAGATAGATCTTGCCTGGCTGACTCGGTACCGGCGAACCGGAGAAGATTTCGACCTTCTCGTCACCGGAGAAAAGGGAGATCGAACGGCTGGAATTTTCTATCTCGGTGTTCGGTATTTTTTCGCCCTCGACGAAATCCAGGATGGGCGTCGCATTAATCTTCTCCAATGCAGCATTGACTATGTCATCATCGGCTCGTGCCTTGATCGGCCGGACAATTTGCCAGCCATTCTGTTGCCGCACGAGTTCGATGTCTCCAGCGGTCTGATGGACAATCACACGGTCGATCTGAGTGGTAAGAAAAGGCGTGATCTGATGGTCGCGAAATGCATTCGAGCGCTTTGATATTAGATTTTTCAGCTCATTTCCGGTGACGAAGACCACGTCACTCCCTTCGGTACGCACATAGCAGGTTCCTTCGACTGCCGTGTCGGCACCGAATTCGATTACGGAGTGTCGATTTTTGGTTTGCCAAGCAACCTTGAGATGCGGCTTTTGCAGGCCGAAGTCTTTGAGCCGCTTTTGCTTTTTCTCGCCCTTTCCGAGATTTGAAATTATATCGTCCCGTCGAAGAAACTGAATATTGTCTAAAA
This sequence comes from Verrucomicrobiota bacterium, assembly GCA_041167675.1. Lineage (GTDB taxonomy): Bacteria > Verrucomicrobiota > Verrucomicrobiia > Chthoniobacterales > JAFAMB01 > DASTDH01. The sequence continues at coordinate 45,934 of JBEEIB010000475.1, read as the reverse complement.
GCGAATCCACAACCTGAGCATCCGCCCGATCGTTCACCGGAGCGATGATTTGCCAACCAGCCGCGGTTTTATTCAGGATGGTATTGGCGCTTTCGTTCGTTATCTGAAGGCGCGTCACCTCGTTACGATCCAAGTCAACGACATATCCGGTCCGATTTTCACGAGTGGTCGGGCTTCGGCGGTCGAGGATCCAAATGAAAAGTCCGAGGCCGAGGGCAATGATCAGCAGAGCGACTGTGGTCCGCAGATTCATTTTGTTTATTGGCGTCGAACCGCCCAAACCGCGGTGCCGAGAATAGCTACCAGTAATGGAATACCGATCACCGTCAGGAATAAAATGCGCTCCATTTGAATCGGCGTCAGATCCAACATGTATGGATGTGGCGCTTTCGGTGCGATCGCCAGTAATTGCTCCCGGTCGGACAACCAATTCACACATAACAATAGAAAATCGACATCGGGAGCTGCGCGAGTCAGTGATTCATCGCGGATAAAATCAACATTTCCGATCAACACCAGGCGTGATGAAGAGCGAACTTGGACTCGCTGATCTTCAATTGAGCCTTTCTCTAAAGCCCAACCGAGAAAGAGCGGAGGCGAAAGATCGGCGCCCTCGTGAAAAGTCGGATCAGCTTTAGAATGGAGAAAGTCGTCTTTTTCACCCCAGTAATTCGGAACGGCCGGGGTGAGCATCTTAGAGGCACGGATCCCGAGTTGCTTCAGTCGTTGTTCATCTATGCTAATTGATCGGCTTCCCGCCGGAAAGTAGCCCGGTACCTGATTGAGTGATTTGAGAAATGAGGCGTTCCCTAATATCTGAGCGTAAACGTCCAGCGTAATTGATTCCTCTTGGATTCCGGTCTTTACGCGTGTGACAATGAGATCGTCATCGGGATGAAGTCCCAACTCGTTCAGGAAAGTGTCGAGCGTCGGCGTCTTAGCGCGACCATTCAACAGCACGAGAAGCCGTCCGTCTTCATTCCAATATCGTCGAAGCAGGCCGATCTCCTGTGTGCTCAGATCGTATTCAGGCCCGGCTAGAATTACGGCAGCGTAGTCGGTGGGTATCTTCTCGAGGCCGCTCAAGCTAATTTCCTGAATCTGCAAGTGCGCACCTTCGACTAACTCGCGAAAGCGGTCGAGGGTTGCATGATCAGCCAAGGAGAGTTCTCGGTGACCGACAATCATGCCAAGCTTTGGTGTTTTGTCCTGAATCAATTCGATCAGCGCGCTAGTTAGCACCTGTTCGCCCTTAAAATTTTTGACCTCCGGAGCCTCGTTATCGTCGAACATATCGGAGGATCCGTAGTCAGCTAGATCGACGGCGCGGATCGTTTTCTGCCGCCCGTCGCAGTCCAGAACGATGATATTGTCATTACTTCCGAATCGGAATTTCTCCTGCAGCTCTCTGGCTCGAGTAATGTTTCGGTAGGGATCGACCGTTTCTACCCGAACGTGTCGCTTTCCGGCGTACTCATATTCCTTGAGCAGATTCTCAACGTCGTTATACAGCTCTGCGCCGGGTGACTTAGTCCCCGTACTGGAAAAGAAGACATAAATTTTAACCTCCTTTTTCAGCGAGCCGAGAAATTTTCGAGTGAGCCCGGAAAGGGCATATTTGCTGGTTCGCGAGAGATCCCAACGCCCAAATCGGCTAAAGCTCAGATAGTTCAGCATCAGGACGATCAAAGTCGCGAGAGCGATCTGCACCACCACGTTAGCGGCGGTGCGGACTCGTTGCGCGTTAAGAGAAGAAGCACCTTTTCGAGCCATGACCTCTCGCAGTTATAGTTTCCAGCGCCGGTACTGGAATACGTGATAAGTCATGACTAAAACGAGGAGAGCGAAAGTTGGATAAAAAACCAAAGGGCGGGTATCGATTATTCCACGAGAGAAAGACTCCATGTGATCAAGCTGAGCAACGTACGCAGTCAAATCGTGCACTAAAGGTGACGAGCTATTGATGATGTAGTTGATCATCGTCAAAAAAAAGGTTCCAAGCACGAAGACCAGTCCCATCATGGCTGCGATTATCTGGTTGGAGGTCAATGACGAAGCTAAACAACCAAGCGACACATTAAACATACCCATGGCGAGCAATAAGAGGTAAGGGCCCCAGATCTGCGCACCGGTACCCACCAGACTGCGATTGCCGAGCCAGCTGAAGATCAAAAAATAGAGAATGCTCGGTAGCCACATGCTTAAATAGAAAATCAATGCTGCCAGGTACTTCGATGCGACGACCTCCCAATCTCGAACCGGGGCAGTCATCAACGTCTCGATCGTTCCCAGCTTAAATTCCTCCGCGAACAACCGCATCGTGATGACGGGGAATACCAGAAGATAAGCGATCCAAAAAAACAGGGTATTAAAAAAGGCTTGAATGAGGGTTAGTTCGGAAGGCCCTCGACCAAGCAGGGCCAGCGCGAACCAGAACGATAGTCCGTTCAAGATCAGAAAGAAAAAAAGGACCACATAGGCTATGGGCGAAAAATAGAACGCCGAAAGTTCTCTGGCCAGCAAAGTGAAAAACCTTCTCATCGCTGACTAACGATCGATGTGGGTGAGTTCAACAAAGGCGTCTTCCAGCGTCGCGCGTTCCTTGCTCAATTCTCGAATTACCCACTTGCGCCCAACCGCTAACTGAAAAATCTGTTCGCGAGGATCGCTGTTAGCCTCGATCCGGATCTCAAAGCAGCGCCACTCGCCATTGGAAACGGCGCGGACCTCTCGCACACCAGCTATTTCTTCCAGGTGAGGGACCGGATCTTCCGACCCGGATTTCACCTCTAGGCGCAAGATTCCAGAAGTTCGAAGCTGGTTTACCAAGTTCTCTGGGGTATCGGACGCTTCAATTCGCCCTCGGTTGATAATAATCACCCGGGAACAGGTCGCTTCCACCTCAGAAAGAATGTGAGTCGAGAGCAATATGGTATGGCGTTCCCCCAGCGACTTGATGAGTTCTCGTACCTGGCGAATTTGGTTGGGGTCGAGGCCGATCGTCGGCTCATCTAAAATGAGCAGATCGGGCTCATGAATCATCGCTTCGGCAAGGCCGACCCGCTGGCGGAAACCTTTTGAAAGGCCAGCAATCTTCTTTCGCCCGACTTCGCGTAACCCGCAAAGCTCCTTAATAACTCCAATGCGACTCTTTAATCGTTTTCCGGAGAGTGCTTTCAGTGCTCCCCGATAGCGGAGATATTCGTTGACTCGCATGTCGTGATAGAGAGGTACACTTTCCGGAAGATAACCAAGATGCCGTCGCGCTTTAAGCGACTCCGAAAAAACGTCGAATCCGGCAACGGTAGCTCGACCCGAACTGGCTGGCATGTAGCTGGCCAAGATTCGCATTGTCGTAGTTTTTCCTGCTCCGTTCGGACCCAAAAATCCTACGATTTCTCCTTTTCCGACTTCAAAACTGATCTGGTCGATGCCGGTAACGCCAGCGTATTTCTTTGTAAGCTGCTCGACTTTGATCATTAGGAGTGATTAGGGAAAATAAGTTGGCTGCCTCAGAGAAGGTTAGGTGGTCTTCCGGATCGCGGTGGCGAACTGTGCGGGTGGCTCTTGATGTAGGAACCGCTCAGTTTAAGCTGTTCCACTTTTGCTCTTACCGTATCTCCGGGAATGGCGAAACCGAGACCCTGAGTGGGAATTCCCTGGGAGGTGAATGCCATTTTCACCGAACTAACTCCGACCAGCGAGCCCGAGAGATCAATGAGTGGGCCCCCGCTGTTACCCGGGTTTATCGCCGCATCTGTCTGTAACATGTTGCGGTACTGGGTTCCTTTAACTGTGACGGTGCGGTTGGTAGCACTCAGAATTCCACGACTTACCGAACTCCCGTAGCCCAAAGGATTACCGAGCACCAGAACCGTTTCTCCGAGGAGGTTAGGTGATAGCTTATTCAGATCGATATACGGTAACGCACCGCCATCTTCGATGTGTATCAATGCAAGGTCGGACGCGGGATCACCAGCCACGTAGCGGGCGTTGAATGACCTTCCGTCGTTTAGTGTGACCTTGATTCTTAAGTCTTGGGCCCGTTGCACAACATGCTCATTTGTGACAATCAGCCCATTGGCGTCGACCAGAAAGCCGGAACCTAAACTTTTCATTCGTTGCCGAATCTCAATTGGTCGGCGGCTCGGTCCGTCAAAGAATTGGTCGTAATAGTCGTCCTCTGGAGCTCGAATTTGACGCCGCACGAGCCTTTCGGTGTTAATATTCACGACGGCCGGCAAAACAGTTTTTATTGCGATGACCGAGGGTTCGGAGGCTGGGTCAGACTGACCAAAACCCGGATTGCATAGAAACCAGAACAGACAGCTTACGAAGAAAGAATGGCAGCTTTTCATCCGGGGGAGCGAACCGCCCACGCAGTTTGGTATCGCCACCGAACGGCGGTGTCAAACAGTGTCTGTAGACGGTAGAGATGCGCTCCGGCGCGTCCGTTGGGTTGACGGACCAGCCAGGGCCGACCCGTACCGACGCTTTTACCCTTTGCTCAAGCCGCCGAATCCGTGATGCAACGTACCAAAATTGTACAAAAATTCGTTTGGGTCCTTTTCAAGTTCATTTAAATTGCTGGTCCGCTGCTCATGATGAGCAAAAAAATGAGAACTTCGTATTTGAACGATTGGAATGCGGATCTGTTAGACGAGTACCATCAACGTTGGAAAAAAGATCCGGCATCGGTTGATTCGACCTGGTCAGCGTTTTTCGAGGGTTTTGAACTTGGACTCGCCCCAACGCGCAATGGGAAAGGGGCGGTGGAAGTTCCTGCTGCGGGGGGCCTGGACGCCCAACTGAGGAATCGGATTGATAGCCTGGTCAACAATTATCGTATACTTGGACATACCCAGGCCCGGCTCGATCCGTTGAGCGAAGTGACCCCGGAGCAGCCGGCGTTGGCGCTCAAAGAGTTCGGTTTGGAAGAAATCTCCCCGGATACCGTAGTTTCGTCCCGCTATTTTCGAGATGCTACTCCGCTTCCGTTTGGTGAGTTGTTAAAAAATCTTCGCGCGACCTACTCCGACACGATCGGTGTCGAGTTCATGCACATTCAGGACCGATCGAAGCGTGAATGGCTTCGGCAGAGAATGGAGGCACGGGTAATGGCTCCGCCGCCCGACGCGGCTCGACAAAAGCAATATCTGCGATGGTTGATGGAAGCTGAAACTTTTGAGCAATTTGTGCATACGAAGTTCATCGGCCAGAAGCGATTTTCTTTGCAAGGTAGCGAAAGTCTGATGGTCATTTTGGAGACGATCTTAAACGACTGTCCTTCGGTGGGCGTTCAGGAGATCGTGATGGGCATGGCCCATCGAGGCCGGCTTACTGTTCTGGCGAATTTTTTGAAGAAGTCATACGACATAATCTTCAAAGAATTCTCGGAGAACTACGTTCCCGATTTGGTGGCCGGAGACGGTGATGTGAAGTACCACCTCGGTTACGAAAGTATCAGGAAAATTGATTCCGCCGAAATTGCTATCCGGCTAGCGGCGAACCCGAGTCACCTCGAGATTGTAAACCCGGTCGTCGAAGGTAATGCGCGCGCTCGACAGCGTATTCTCGGAGATACGGAAGAGAGAAAAAAGGTATTACCGCTTTTGCTGCATGGAGATGCCGCTTTTGCTGGCCAGGGAATCGTGGCGGAGGTGTTGAATCTCTCCCAACTAGCCGGCTACGAGACTGGCGGGACAGTGCATGTCATTGTTAACAATCAAATCGGCTTTACAACGCTTCCGGCCGATGCGCGTTCAACGATGTACTGCACAGACGTGGCGAAGATGATCGAGGCGCCGATCTTTCATGTGAATGGCGATGATCCGCTGGCGGTTGCCTTTGCCGCTCAGACCGCGTTTGAGTTTCGTCAGAAGTATGGGTGCGATGTCGTTGTCGACATGTACTGTTATCGGCGGTACGGGCACAATGAGACGGATGAACCGAGCTTCACTCAACCGAAGCTTTACAAGACGATTCATAGTCACCCGGCGGTAACGAAAATATTCAAAGCGCGAATGCTCCAATCGGGCGTGTTAACCACCGAAGAAGCGGAGGCTTTGGAAAATGAGTTTCGTGGTCGATTGGAAAGTGCGTTGACCGAAGTCCGAAGTTCCGACGTGAAGTCGAAAACCGACCTCCAGCGGCGCTTCGAAGAGTCGAGCGCCGTTTTCCAGCCCCCATATAGTCACGAAGAACCGGATACACGGGTCTCAGCCAAGGAAATCAGTCACATCGTCGACCGCATTACTCATGTCCCAGAAGGATTTCGAGTCCAGCCGCAGATCCGAAAGATGATTTTGGAGCGGAGAAAAAAGCAGCATGCCGAAGGGGGCCCGTTCGATTGGTCATATGCTGAGGCGCTGGCTTTTGGATCACTCTTGATTGAGGGCACACCAGTACGTCTTTCCGGTCAGGATAGTCGACGCGGTACGTTCAGCCAGAGACACTCTGTCCTTTACGATGTGGAGACTCGAGAACGCTACATTCCTCTGGCCAATCTAAGTCCGAACCAGGCCCGGTTTTGCGTTTACAACAGCATGTTATCGGAGGCTGCCGTTCTTGGATTTGATTACGGCTATTCGTTGGATTTTCCGGACATGCTCTGCTTGTGGGAAGCTCAGTTCGGAGATTTTGCGAATGGCGCTCAAGTGATCATTGACCAGTTCATTGCAAGCTCAGAATCAAAATGGCAGCGGCCGAGCGGAATCGTTTTGCTACTCCCTCACGGTTATGAAGGCCAGGGACCGGAACACTCCAGCGCTCGTCTCGAGCGTTTTTTACAGCTTTGCGCCGAGGAAAACATGCAGGTTTGCAACTTGACCACACCCTCACAGTATTTCCACGTCTTGCGGCGACAAGTGAGACGCGATTTTCGGAAGCCGCTCATTCTGATGACTCCGAAGTCGTTGTTGCGCAGCGAGCGCGCGGTCTCTCGGCTGGTCGATTTTACCGACTCCAGCTTCCAACCGATTCTTCCGCCAACGTTGCTGGGTAAAGAAATCGAAATCGAGCGCCTGATTTTTAGTACTGGAAAGGTCTACTATGACTTGTTGGCTTATCTCGAAGCCAATCAGGTGAAGAACACGGCTTTGATCCGAATCGAGCAGCTTTATCCGTTGCACCTCGAGACACTTATCAAAATGATCGAACCCTTTTCGGCCGCCTCGAAATGGATTTGGTGCCAGGAAGAGCCGAAGAACATGGGTGCCTGGAGCTACATTTCTCCGTTGTTCTGCTCTCTCGACAAACTAGGGATTCAGTATGCTGGACGCGCCGCAGCGGCCAGCCCGGCGGTCGGCTCTAAAGCGTGGCACGATCATCAGCAGAAGGAGCTTGTGCAGCAAGCTTTCACCCTCTAAGCAAGGGTAATTCTCATGGCTATCGAAGTGAAGATTCCCGCAGTAGGTGAGTCGATTACCTCCGGATTGCTTTCCGCCTGGCTCAAGAAAGATGGCGAGATGGTCAAAGATGGTGAGTCGATTTTGATGCTTGAGACCGACAAGATCTCAACCGAAATCCCAGCGCCCGGAACCGGAGTTCTCCGGATCGGGGTTGAAGCTGGTCAGGAAGTGAAAATTGGTCAGGTGGTTGCAACCCTCGACCAAACCGCCAAAGCAGGATCGCCTCCAGCAAGTCAGGGAGAGACACCAGGAACCGCCCAGAAAACGGAAACGATACCGATGAAGGCAGAATCAGTGGTTACCTCTGGTGAAACGATGGACGGTGCCGCGACCGAGTTATCGCCGGCCGTCAGGCGCCTGGCCGAGGAGGAAAAAGTTCCACTCGAGAAAGTTCAAGGCACGGGAAAGCACGGTCAAGTCACCAAAGAGGATCTCGTTAACTACCTGGAGAGCCGAAAGTCCGCGGTAGAGGAGAAGGGCCCAACGCCGGTTGAGCAAATTGCTTCGTCGCCGACCCGGCTCACTCCAGCTCCGGTTTCTGAACTGCCAAAAGAATCGTCTCGATCGAAAACAGACGAACGGTTTACGCGCCGAAAGATGTCACCGTTGCGCAAGAAGATTGCGGCGCAGTTGGTCATGGCGCAGCAAAATGCGGCGATGCTAACAACCTTCAATGAGGTTGATATGTCGGCGGTAATACAGCTTCGATCGCGGTATCAGGAGAATTTTCAAAAACGACATGGGATAAAGCTCGGATTCATGTCGTTCTTCGTCAAAGCAGCGGTTGATGCTCTGCAGAGTGTGCCTGCGATTAACGCGCGATTAGATGGGGAAGACCTGATTGAGAATCATTTCTATGACGTAGGCGTTGCCGTCGGTACCGAACGTGGATTGGTGGTGCCGGTGATTCGAGATGCAGACAAGAAGAGTTTCGCTCAGCTAGAGCAGGATATAGCCAAATTCGCGGCCAAAGCACGGGAAGGAAAGCTGCAGCTCGATGATTTAATGGGCGGTGTTTTCACCATTACCAACGGCGGGATTTATGGTTCGCTGCTTAGCACACCTATTCTAAATCCTCCGCAGAGCGGTATTCTTGGGATGCATAAGATCCAGAATCGGCCTGTAGCGATTGGAGAAAAAATCGAGATAAGGCCGATGATGTATCTCGCGCTGAGTTACGACCATCGGGTGGTCGATGGCCAAGAAGCGGTCACTTTCTTGGTGCGGGTGAAGGAGTGTATCGAAGATCCGTCGCGCTTGTTGCTTCAGGGATAGACCCTCATTGGTGCGACACTTTGATTTGCTCAGCTTAGGAATCTTCGTTCCATCCTTGGCGGGAGCTTTGCGATCAACGACTTGGTCTCTGAAATCGCGATCGCCTGTGATCTTTCCAAAGGCGTTCCGCGCGTACACTCAAATGGGCGGCAAGGCGGATCAATTTGGTTTTGAAACTTTGCGTTCCCGGAGGTCGGAACAAAAAACCGATGACAAATCGGAGACTCAGAATCGTGATCGCAGCGACAATCAAGCCAGGAATGAGCGAAGCAAACATGAATCAAATAGCCGATAGCCAAAAAATGGAGAATTGCGAAAGTCTACAGCCGAAGACCGCTTACCGCGAACTTTGGGTTCAGTCGAAAAGCGTCGGGCTGTGAGGATCATTCCACCCGCGGATACAAATTGCGATTTGATCTGGAGTGACTCGTCCGATTGATAAAGGAGGTAGGTGGTCTGGATCAAAAAATCCGACTTCGGAAGTTTCGTTGCAAGTTTGGGCGCTCCCACCCAGCAATTCGCAGGCGATAAATAGCTTATATACATGAAAAGGGAACGGCGGTTGGTGGGCATGTTTCGATCGGTCGAAAAGAGCGATCAGCCGGGTTGCGCGAGTTACGAATCCACTTTCTTCTCGAATTTCTCGCACGACCGCCTCGGAAGGCGAGTCGTTAACATCCGCCCATCCGCCAGGCAAAGTCCAGAGACCGTCGCTGCTTTCCCGAACCAACAATAGTTGGCTATCCTTTAGAACGACTCCCCGAACATCGACCTTAGGCGTTGCATAGCCAGTTTGGGCGGCAAAGCTAGCGCGAATTACTGACTCGGTTGCGTCCGACCAGTTGACGAACATCGCTACCGCAATTTCCCGCAAGCGCTCATAGCGTTCCCGGTCGTAGACGCTTTCGGAGAAGTGGAGACCTGTTTGCGCGATCGCTTGAATTTCTCTTGCCCACCGTATCCAGTCTGGCTCTTTGTTCACTTCGTGATTCAATCACGATCCGGGTTGCAGCCAACTTTTTTTGCTATGATCACGCAAAGACGCAAAGGTTTTGGAAAGGCTAGTAACGGCTCGATGTACGCGTTCTTGAGAATTCCTCCAGAGCAATTGGTCAACCGGCACAGGCGAAAACCGGATAGCTATGATCCCTTCGCCTTTCTCTCTTCTCTGAAATCTTGGCGTCTTTGCGACTTTGCGTGAGGTTCTTTTCCCATCGGCCGTCTTGATGTGAGCTCGGTACCAAATTTGCATGTCCGAAAACGGCGAGACAATGGATGTGGAGCGGTCGATACTGGTCGACGGAATGAACGCGCAGCAATATTACGAGGCACTCATCGCCAGGGATCAACGGTTTGATGGCGTCTTTTTTGTGGGCATCAAGACTACCAGGATTTACTGCCGCCCGATTTGTCCGTCCCGACGCCCACAGCTGAGGCACTGCGAGTTTTTTCGTCTGGCCGCAGCCGCTGAAGTGGCGGGTTATCGGCCTTGCCTTCGATGCCGGCCCGAGTTGGCCCCGGGTAATGCTCCAATCGATACCGAACAAAAAGTCGTCGGCGCGGCACTGCGTTACCTGGACCGCGTCGAAGAGGCCGACCAGACGATTCCCGAACTGGCCACAGCCTTTCAGGTCTCTGATCGCCACTTTCGACGATTATTGACGAAACAGCTCGGAGTTTCTCCCATTCAATTCATGCAGACTCGGCGACTGTTGCTTGCTAAACAGCTGCTCACCGACACGAATCTCAACGTCAATGATGTTGCTCTGGCAAGCGGCTTCAAGAGCTTGCGTCGATTCAATAGTCTATTCAAAGAGCGCTACCGTTTTTCCCCGACCGGGCTGCGCAACGGCTCAAAGAAAACTGCTGTGTCGAGTTCCGAATGTACATTTCACCTCAGTTACCGGCCACCGTTTAACTGGGATACTATGCTGCGATATTTTCGCCGCCGATTTTATCGAGGAGCGGAGTTGCCCGGTGAGAATCAATACTCTCGAACGGTCCGTATTGGTGCGCTAAAAGGGTGGTTGATTGTTGAAAACGATCCCGATACCCATTCGTTAAGGGTGCAAGTCGCATCAGACTTGCTTCCCGGCCTGTTGACCTTGGTGAGCCGGCTTCGCCGCTTATTTGATTTGGATGCTTCGCCCGATCGAATCTTAGCGACGCTCGGTCCGCTGGCGGCGAAGAATCCAGGTATCAGAGTGCCAGGTGCTTTTGATGGCTTCGAGATTGCTTTGCGCGCGGTACTCGGTCAACAAATCAGTGTGCCAGCGGCGACCACTATTGCCAGCCGGGTAGTTGAACGATTCGGAGAGAAGATTGATACGCCCTCCCAAGACCTAAAATGTATGGTGCCGACCGCAACCCAGATCGCGGCCGTGCCGCTCGGTGACTTGCGGAAACTCGGGCTAACTGAGGCACGAGCGGCGACGGTGTCCGCGTTAGCCAAAGCTGTGGCCAGTGGGCAAGTTAATTTTCTCAACGCGATCTCGTGGGAGGAGAGTATTAGGAAACTAACGGAGGTACCTGGGATTGGTCCCTGGACAGCCAGTTATATAGCCATGCGGGTGCTCGGATGGCCGGACGCTTTTCCGCACCAAGATTTAGGCCTGCAGAAGGCGCTTTCCGTCAAGAAAGCGTCGGACGCTCTAGCCCTTTCCGAAAAATGGCGGCCTTGGCGAGCATACGCCGCCATGCAGCTGTGGAATTCATTGGAGGAACAACATGAAATATCAAACCATCTACGATAGCCCGGTCGGTAAGCTAAAATTAGTATCGGACGGCAGTTATTTAATCGGCCTTCATTTTACTACCTACCAAAATGAAGGATCGAATTACGGTGAGGTTGTAGAACCGAGAATTAAACCGTTCCCAGAAGTTATTCGGCAACTCACGGAGTACTTTCAGGGGACCCGAACGGTGTTTGAGATTCCGATTCGATTTGCCGGATCGCCTTTTCAGGTCCGAGCCTGGGAAGCGCTGCAAAGCATACCGTATGGCGAAACCATTTCGTATAAGAAGCAGGCCGAGCGGGTAGGAAGCGTTCCTCGTGCCGTCGGTCTCGCCAACGGACAGAACCCGGTTGCGATTATCGTTCCGTGCCACCGAGTGATCGGCGCTGATGGCCACCTGGTTGGCTACGGCGGTGGCCTTAATCTAAAAAAAGCGCTGCTGAACTTCGAAGCAACTGTTCTCGATTTCGGGCCGCAACCGTTTTCGCTCGTGCCAGCCTAAAAGACAAGCGAAAGAGAGGAGGCCTAGTCGGATTTCTGCGACTTGGGAGCGATAGTCAGGCTCAGCGAAAGTTTAGCGGTGTAATAACTTGATAGAAATGTGTTGGTCGCCCAGTGCGGATTGTCTGATCCGTTCGGTCATGTGATTGCGTGGGCGCGTGCCGACATCGACCGGAGCGATGCTGGAGAAGCTACGGGTAAAGCGTGCGCGCACACTTCTGACTACAACGTCGATCCGGATCTCCCTCGATGACTTCGAGCGGATCGAAGCGCCAAGCGCAAATCCGGCGATCCGGCGAAGGCAATTGCCGCGGCGGCCGGCCTCGAGAATCCGGTTCGGATGAAGCGGGCATTTGAGCGCGAGCTCGGACTGGCCCACGCGATTGTCGTTTGCTCTTTGCCAGAGAACGAAAAAGAAGCGGTGGGAGGAACATAAAACTAGGTTGATCAATATGAAATTACTTGTAGTCGGAACAAAAGCGGTCGGCGGTTATTTTGGTGGCAGGCTTTTGCAGGCCGGTCGCGATGTCACATTTCTGGTTCGTCCTTCGTCGCGCAGCCGAACTGGCGCAGTCCGGTTTGGTTATCAAAAGTCCGGCGGGCGATGTTACACTGCCAGATCCAAAAACAGTTACAGCGGAAGGATTGAGGCAGAACTTCGATCTCGTTTTACTAAGTTGCAAAGCTTACGACCTGGAGGGTGCGCTGGTATCGCTCGCTCCTGCGGTGGGACCAGGCACGGTCATTTTGCCGTTGCTCAACGGCTTGCGTCATCTGGATCGGTTGGACGCAACTTTTGGGCGGGCAAAGGTACTCGGTGGCCAATGTGTGATCTCGGCGGCGATTGATCAACAGGGTGCGGTGATTCATTCCAATCTTTTGCATTCGATCACTTTTGGCGAGCGACCAGGCGGTATTACTGATCGAACGAACACCATTTTGTCGATGATGCGGGAAGCCATTTTCGATGTGCGAGCAAGTGAGGAGATATTGTTGGAAATGTGGGAGAAGTGGGTCTTCATTGCCTCCCTGGCTGGCGGCACTACTCTGATGCGCGCGACCATAGGAGATATCTGCATCACTCCGGGCGGGGAGAATTTTCTGCTCGGCCTGATCGACGAATGTCGAAGGATCGCAGAGTTCGAGGGATATGAACCTCGACCGTCTTTCTTGGAACGAATTCGTGCTCAGCTTACTTCGCCCAGGTCGTCTCTCACTGCCTCGATGTATCGCGATATGGAACGAAACGCCCGCATCGAGGCGGATCACATTATTGGCGATCTACTGCAGCGCGGACAACACTATCACGCTGCAGACGGAGATTTCCCGCTTTTGCGCCTGATTTACAGCAATTTGAAAGCTTACGAAAACAGGCGGACCCGAGAGTGAGATAACCCGGACCGCGCCAATGCTTTTCCCGCGGCGCAGCCGCAACTGTTCGGCTAAGCATTGACGGCGCTCGGAGGTCGAACCTAAGACCCGTCGTCGACGGCGAGCGGGTAGCCGCGCCCGCTTAACATATCGGCTTCGATAGCCCGGGACGATAGAATGATGGTGCTGCCGAGTACTTAGCGAACGCAAATGGTCGATTGTCCATTCCAGGACGGCTTTCTCTCTATCCCCGGCACTTTGTACCGGGCTATTTTCGTAATATCCCACCGGGAACCGCAGGCCGATAAGCCGATACGGGACAGACGCTCCTTTCGATCTTAACCCAGCACACCGCGGCGGTCACGACAACGATTACGGCAGTCGGGACAAAAACCGGTTCGCCCCTCACATCTCGGTTTCTATTACCGCAAACCTAGGGGTGGGGACGCGATAACTGCGTCGCTCCTGGGTAAGAATAAATCACCGGTTAACACAAAATGATTCAGCAAAACACGAAGTTCACACAGCAAAAGTTAACAGCCGCCATACCCACGACCTCAGCATGCATCATCGACTTTCTCAATGCCCGTGATCGGCTATCAGCAGAATTTGAGGGGACCAGTAAAGAATTGGAAATAACATGGAAAGCCCGCAAAGTTGCTGCTCGTCGAATGCCTTCAGTCCGGGTTGATCGTCTCGAGGACTCACTCTATTGGCTGCTTTCGGCGGCAACGGTTGGTTATCTAGTGCTCGAGATTATCGGCTTCTGAGACTTTGTTGACGCGAACGCAACAAAAATGAACAGAGTTTGTCAAACCAATCAACTGCGGCGACCGCCGCTGCCAAATTGGCGGTGCCAAAATATGAAAATGTAACATGAACGAACAGACTTTCATTTGGCCGCTCAGCGCAAACGAAACATCGCGCGTCCAAAACCTACTGTCACTACTCTTCGATCAGGAGCCTATGAAGACGAACAACAGTATCCAGCAGTTTTCATATGGAGAAAGAGTTGGGGCGTTGGCTCAGATCTACTTGGAATTCAGCGTGCCATTGCCGATCGCACTTCGAGCGGCTCGGGCAGATCTCTTACAGCTCGGCGAGTAACCCGCCGCCAGTCGAAATAGCTTTGCTGATCAGTATTCTTGTATGGGAGTGCCAGCACTGCCCGTTTCAAAACCGGGGTTGCGAAGCAGAGCGCAATTGGCCTGATCGCAGAGCCACTCTTCCGCGCGCTCGTATGACCACCCATTGTCGTCGTGTAGTGTAAAGAGCCCTGCGTAGCCGAAGTAGAACCAGAAAACATCAACTGCCTGGTTCACGTCCATCCCGTCATGCAATGCTCCTAACTCCAGGAGGCGCTGGGCGATTGGAACGAATGCTTGACGGTATTGCGCAGTCGCACCAGCCAAACTCTGGAAGACGGCTTGGTCGTGCGGTGCAGTGGTTATCGCTACTCGTATAATGTCGCCAAACTCCTCCCGCATGCGACGACACGTAGCAGCGACAGTGCGGAGAATAGCCGCTGGATCGTCCATTGCCTCAATACTCTCGATTGTTGCCGCGACGACGGGGGCGGTGACCCAAATTTCTATCAGAGTGTTCAGCAGCCCATGCTTGCCGCCCGATACTGCGTAGACGGTCGCCGGCGCAACCCTCGCCAAGGCTGCGATTTCGTCTACTTTGGTGGAGAAGTAACCCCGCTCGCTGAATAAGCGGCGGGCCGCATCAACGATCGCCTGCCGCGTCGCCTGCGCGTATTCCTCACGCCGCCTGAGCCCCTGCCGAGAGCGAGCGCCGGCGGTCGAATTGTCACGATTCACGATGCATCTCCCTTGACAAGAAAGCTCTTCTGACTAGAGTTAGGCTCCATCGAATATAGTGTTAGTATGTGCAATGTGTTCGATATCTACTAAATATACCATGAATGGTCAAACCAGCAAAAAGGCCAATCGATGACTCAGATCGCGAAAACAGACTCAAGCAACGCTCAGTCCGCACTCGCCGCAGCGAATGACCTGCTCGCGACGATGCAAGGTAAGGTGCTGCTGCCTGCTGACGCTGCCTATGCCGCCGCCCGCCAAATCTGGAATGGTGCGGTGGACCACCAACCGGCGCTGTTTGCGGTGTGCGAGACCACTAAGGATGTGCAGGCGGCGGTGCGGGCTGCCTGTTCGCATGGCCTTCCGCTTTCGGTGCGCGGCGGCGGACATGACTGGGCGGGACGAGCTATACGTCACGACGGCCTAGTGATCGATCTCAGTGAGATGCGGCGTGTCGAAGTGGACGCGCACGCACAGGTTGCCACGATATTGGGCGGCGTTACCGCGGGAGACCTTATCAACGCCTCGGCTCCTCACGGCCTTGTCGCGGTGACGAGCACCATTGGCGCGGTCGGCATGGCGGGCCTGACTCTGGGTGGCGGTTACGGTCCTTTAACCTCACGTTACGGTTTGGCACTGGACAATCTGTTGGGGGCGGAAGTCGTTCTCGCCAATGGCCAGCTTGTCACCGCGGACGCGTCGGAGAATGCCGATTTGTTCTGGGCCCTCCGCGGCGGCGGAGGCAATTTTGGCGTCGTGACCTCCATGCGTGTTCGGCTGCATCGAACCCCGGGGCTGTTGGCCGGCGTGATATTGTTTCCATGGTCTGAGGCCGAGCCAGTGCTTTGCGGGTATGCCAAAGCAATTGTGACGGCTGCCGATGAGCTTGGGGTCATAGTTGGGGTATTGTCCGGTCCGAACGGCGGCCCGGTCCTCTTCCTTGCGCCGACCTGGAGTGGCGAACCTTCAGAAGGCGAGCGGATCATAGCCGAGCTACAAGGTCTGGGCAGGCCTTTGCTAGTAATGACTTGCCCAATGGCCTATAGCGATTTGCTCGGCATGTACGACGCGCACGTTGTGAACGGTCGCCATTACGCCGTGCAGACCCGCTGGGTTTCCGCTCTAACACCGGAAGTCATTTCGACGCTCATCGCGTGGGGCATTAACCGGACGTCGCCGTTCACAGCCATTGCTCTGCACCACTTTCATGGCGCGGCAACGCGGGTTCCTGTGGATGCTACGGCCTTCGGACTACGCCGCGAGCACTTCCTGGTGGAAGCCATCGCGGCTTGGGAGCCCGGCGCTCAGGTCGATAGCACGACTCATCGTCAGTGGGCTCAGAACCTATCCCAGGCCCTCGCGCCGGTCGCACTGGCTGGCGGCTACCCGAATTTGCTTGGGCCAGAGGAGCGTGATCGAATTGTGCTGGGCTATGGCGGCAACATCGTAAGATTGCGGGATGCGAAGCGGCGTTGGGATCCAGATTGTATCTTCTCCGCGATACCGCTACCGGCATAAAGCTGCTCAGAGCCATGGGGTTGGAACACGAGTTATTGAATAGGGAGGAGCAGCAAAAATGGGACCCGAACCGTGGCTATCAGACCGGACCGTCAACGCTTAAGCTTGATTAGTTGTAGATTTGGGCTCAATTCGTTTTTGAACATTGACCGTTCAGTAAAGTGATGAAGTTGGTTTTTGCACAGTTCTGTCGTACCCCCAGAATCCTTTTCAATAATCGATTCCGGGGTCTTCGCGATGGATACTATTTTCAGTGACATTTGTGTGTTGGTAACGGCGGCGTTTGTGCTGACCCTGGTGCCGGGCTTTAGGCGGCCAGAGCGCTCCCTGCTGTCGATGCGCGATCGGGGAACAGCATTGCTCGTGTTCCTAGTTCTTGGGTTAGTCGAAGAAATCAGCGTTTCGCATACCGGGTGGTTTAACGAACGAATCGTAGCGGCGTGCGCAGCTGGTTTGATAGCGGGCCCTTGGGTAGGGGTGGCCGTCAGCCTCTTTGTGACGTTTTTGGCAGTTAGGTATCACGGCCTGCCGTTGGAGTCGGTCGGCATTTCGATGTTGTGCGGCGGTCTAGCCGGCGGGTGTCTATTCCGGTGGCGCCCTAAAGTGGCGCAACACCCGCTGACCGGATTCTGTCTGACTTTCATTGTATCGTTGCTTCGAAGCGGCCTGTTTTTCTTCTATGCTCCCAACCCCAGAGCGACGCTACCTCCGTTTGAGCAGATTGGGATTGCGCCTGTGCTGCAAGGTTTGGGCACGGCGTTGATTCTGGCTATCGTCCAGCAGGTACGTGACCATGACGAACAAACGCGGGCGGCGGCTGCGGCCGAGATGCGTGCTCTTCAAGCGCGCATGAATCCCCATTTTTTATACAATGCTTTGAATGCGATAGCGGCTCTGGCGACGGTTGCACCGCGCGAGATCCCTCGCGCAGCAGGGCGGCTGCGCCAATTTCTACGTGCCAGTTTTGACCAACACGAGCGAGCCCTGGTGCCGCTGGAGGAAGAGTTGGCTGTGGTCCGCGCTTATTTAGATATCGAGTCGCTGCGATTCGGGAGCCGATTAAAGGTGGAGCAGGCGATCGATCCAGGTTTGTCTAAGGTTCTAATGCCGCCTTTCTCGTTTCAGCCATTGGTGGAGAATGCGGTGCAACACGGACTCCATTCCTGTTCACGGGCTGGCCGCTTGCGCCTCCTGATCCGTCCGGCCGGACAGTGGTTAGAGCTGAGCGTTAGCGATGACGGCGAAGGCGTGCCCCCGACAGAGGTCGAACAAGTTTTCTTTGCCGAGCGTTCGGGAGCCCACGCACTGGTGCTGTTACGGCGACGGTTGCAGGGATTGTTTGGACGGTCCTTCCAGTTAGTGGTACGGAGTGAGGTTGGGCAGGGTACTACGGTCACTTTGCGCATTCCGTTGCGAAAACGATTTGGAGGTGCCCTAGAATGGCCGGGCACCATCACTTCTGATCTCCGCCAATTGCCATCGCACTAAGACCTATTCTCATGTGGATCCGGATCCGTGCCCTCATTATCGAAGACGAACCCTTGGCCGCCGAGTACTTGGCAGCGTTGCTAGACGATACCTACCAGGTAGAAGTCGTTGGCACTGCCACTGAGAGCGAGGCAGGCCTGCGGCTTTGTGCTGAGTTGCGACCAGACGCTGTATTTCTCGACATCAATCTACCGGGCAAAGACGGGGTTTCGCTGGCGACGCAACTGGCCATGCTGCCGCAGCCGCCACATGTGGTCTTTACCACCGGGAACGCCGGTCGCGCCACGGAGGCCTTTCGACTAGACGCGGTGGATTACCTTTTGAAGCCATTGGATCCGGAGCAAGTTACCGAAGCGGTTAATCGTCTGCTGGCGCATCTGCGCCCTTTTGAGGCTGGTTCTCGCTCGCCTTCCGCTCACGCGGTGGATCCAGCAATAACCATGGACAAGATGCGTTTTACTGGCGCCGCAGGCGAGTTGTTACCGGTCAAGGATGCGGATCGGGACCAGATTCGGCTGCTGGCCCGTCGCGAGGTTGCAGCGGTGGTGCGACGGGAACGGCGTACTTGGGTCCATACCGTGCGGGAAGAGTTTGCGACTTATTATCCGTTGGCTGACCTGATGCGGTGGCTAGGAGGCGACCCTTTCATTCAGATCGGAAGGCATGCCGTCGTAAACCTGCAAGCAATCGAGCGCGTTACTCATTACGGTGACCGTCTTTATCGCGTACGAATGCGTGATCGGGCAGGGACTGAAATCACTGCTTCGCGCACCGGCGCGACTCGGCTTGCGATACTGTTAAAGACGCAGCGCTGAGGCACCCGGGCCGTGTGGTAGATAAGATAGGTCTGGCGGAAACGGTGTTCGTAGCGGGATGACGCACGGCGGTTGAGTCAACGAATACGGCAATCCGGACAAGAAAGGACTGGTCTCTCTAACCTTGGCGTTGCTTACGGAGAAACTCCGTAGCGTCACACGGCAGTATTCAGATCATCTCACGAGAAATCATGCGCGAACCTACCAATCACAATGGCAAGGCAAGTGCCCAGCTAGAGCTGCCCGGAAATTCGACAACGACGAAGGAAAGCTTCATGAGCGGCGCCGAGAGCCTGGTCCACACGCTAGTTGGCAGTGGAGTCGATACCTGTTTTACCAATCCTGGTACCAGCGAGATGCACTTCGTCGCCGCTCTCGACCGAGTCCCTGGCATACGCTGCGTGCTTGGTCTGTTCGAGGGCGTCGCGACCGGGGCAGCGGACGGCTATGCGCGGCTCGCTCGAAAGCCAGCGGCAACGCTGCTCCATTGCGGGCCGGGTCTGGCCAACGGTCTTGCTAACTTACACAATGCCAAGCGTGCACACGTACCGATGGTGAACGTCATCGGCGACCACGCGACCTATCACCGCGTTTTCGACGCTCCGCTTACTGCCGACATCGAAGGCTGGGCGCGCCCAATCTCGGTATGGACTCGGACGACGCGTTGCGCCAAGACTGTTGGCATTGATGCCGCGACGGCTGTGCAGGCCGCGCGAAACACCTGCGGCATCGCCACGTTGATCTTGCCATCCGACGCTTCATGGGATCAGGGAGGGTCTCCTGCCGGCCGCCTCCCGATCGCTCCACCGTTATCCGTGGCACCGGACACGATCGCGGCGGTTGCGCGCGTGTTGCGCAGCGGCGAGCCAGCGGCCTTGATGTTGACCGGCACCGGGCTCGAAACCGACTCTCTGGCTACTGCTCATCGGATCGCGGCAGCGACTCACGCGCGACTCCTTGCACCGACCTTTAACCGCCTGATCGAGCGAGGACGTGGCCGCTACCCAATTGCGCTCTTGCCTTATCCAATTGACCATGCTGTCGCGGCGCTCGCCGGTCTCCGCCATCTTATCCTGGTTGGTTCGCAGGAGCCGGTTGGGTTTTTCGCCTATCCCGACAAGCCCAGCCTGATGAAGCCAAATGGGTCGATCGTTCACGTGTTGGCCCGCCCGGAAGAGGATATCGCCGGAGCACTGACGGCACTAGCCGCCGAGCTGGCCGCTCCACCCGTTCCGCCGCCGCCGGCCAGCCGCCCTGAGCCCGCCCATGGGCCAGTGACCTCCGCCGCCGTTGCGCAAACCCTTGCCGCGCTCATTCCGGAGCATGCCATCATCGTCGACGAGAGCATCAGTTTCGGGCTCGGCTTCTATCCTGGCACAAGGGATGCCGCGCCACATGACTGGCTACAGCTCACCGGCGGGGCAATTGGCGGTGGGATACCGCTTGCGATGGGCGCTGCGGTCGCCGCGCCAGGCCGGCGTGTCATCAACCTCGAAGGCGACGGCTCAGCGCTGTACACGGTTCAGGCCTTGTGGACGCAGGCGCGCGAGATGCTCGATGTCACAACAATAATCCTCTCTAACCGCAAGTACGCGATCTTGGAACTTGAGCTTGCCAACGTCGGCGCCAACGCCGGCCGCACCGCGCTCGATCTTTTCTACCTCGACAGTCCGGCGCTCGATTGGATCCGACTCGCAGCCGGTATGGGAGTTGAGGCGGCACGTGCGGAGACGCTGGAAGAGTTCGCCGATCTCCTTGCCGCAAGCTACCGGCGCAAGGGCCCCTTTCTAATCGAGCTCGTCGTCCCGTGATCTTGCCTGCTCCTATTCACTTCGCCAAATGCTTTGGGCGTTTAGAGGCGGGGAATCTGTAACCTTCAAGTTTCGGATGTGTGACGCGGCTGTCGCACTGCAGTGAGCAACCGCTCACTGTCCCGCACATGGCCGATGGACATAGTGGCAGTCTGGATGACGATTGCGGCAATTGGGACAAAATGGGCCAGCCCCCCAAATTCTGGCATTACTACTTTAGATCCCGCAGGCGACGCGAGCATGATCTCGCTCCTCACTCAACATGTGAGCCTTCAACACACAAACATTCGACAAATCATGAAGTTTCCACAGGAAGAATCACGAGCCGCCGCCTTACCGATCGCTATGTCCGCACGACGAACCGAGAAAGCTACGAGGCTAAGTACGGTCGTCCGTACCGATCGGGAGGGAGAGCCTATTTGGACCCCGGAGTTCCAGGTCGCGCCTCCAGTAGCGGTGCTCCAGTTAGTGACGGGTCGCTGGGTCGCACAGATGGTTGGCGTTGCCGCAGAGCTTGGGTTGGCCGACGAAATTCAGACCGGACCTAAAACCGCGGAAGAAGTTGCACAGGCAAAGGGTCTTCACCCAGTTCCGCTCTATCGGCTGCTGCGCGCTCTCGCCAGCGTCTGCATCTTTGCCGAGCAGGAAGACGGCCGTTTCCGACAGACTCCAATGTCCGACGCGCTTCGCAGCGACGTTCCATATTCCATGCGGGGCCTAGCGCGTGCCACTAATCGGCATTGGACGATACGTGGTTGGATGGAGCTTGAGCACAGCATTCGCACGAATGTTTCGGCGTTTGAACACGTGCACGGAATGCAGAACTTTGACTATGCCAGTCAGCACCCCGAGGAGACGGAGATCTTCGCCGACGCGTTGGATGGCTTTGCCGCACTGGTCGGCGCAGCAGTGGTCGAGGCTTACGATTTCTCCAGTATACGGACGCTGGCGGAGATTGGTGGATGTCTGGTACTGGCATCCGTGTTGGCCAAGCATCCTGCCATGCGGGGAATCCTGTTCGATCTGCCAGCAGTGGTCGAAAGCGTCTCCAGTTTTCTCCGAAGCCATGGGGTGGAGGATCGGGTCGAACTCAAAGGCGGTAGCTTCTTCGAGGCCTTACCTGAGGGAGCCGACGCTTACTTACTCCAGAACATCTTGCATTGGCGGAGCGAGGAGGATTGCGGACGCATTCTGAGGGCTGTCCACGCTGCGGGCAGACCAGGGGCCAAGCTATTGGTGGTGGAAGCGATTGTGGAAACTGCAAATGAACCTCAATTTGCCAAGACTCTGGACATCGCGATGCTGGTCACAACTCATGGTGGAAAGGAACGCACCTACGCGGAGTGGGAAAACCTGTTGAGCGCAACCGGGTTCCGAGTGTCGCGTACCATTCCCACTGCTTCATTCGCCTGCGTGATTGAAGCGGTCCGCAATTGATGGGAACACCGGTGGTGCTCAATCGTCCAGTTTACTTTCGAGCAGCTTTGCGAGCGGCCGTGCGGAAAATGAAGCCGACTATTCGCGAAACCCCGACTAGGCAGCCGAGCTTCTTCAGCGCAACCAATTCAGCACAGAGAATATCGTGAAAACAACATCGTTAATCTTAGCGGCTATGAGTCTACTAGTTCTAAATACCAAGGCTGATACCCAGGAACAGCTGGCAGCATGTCGTCAACAAATTGATTCGCTTGACCAACGCATTGTTGACTTAATTCAGCAGCGGGCTCAAGTGGTCAAAGAGGTGGGTAACATCAAGCGCGAAGCGCGTCTACCGGTGACTGTTCCTAGCCGGGAGCAACAGGTAGTAGAAAAGGCTCAAGCACTTGCCCAAGCCGGTCCCTTACCACCAGAAGCTGTCGGGCGCATTTATCAGAAGCTAGTAGAGGAAATGCGTAATTGGGAAACCAAGCTCGATGCGGCAACTCCCTAATGCTCGATCACCACGTTCCCGGATTTTATGCCGCAAGCAAGGGCTGGTCTGCGCCTCCGACGATTCGTCCAACGTCCATGGCTCTGAGATTATCGTCGATGTGCGGCATCATCGGGCAATGTACGACGTCGTCCGTTTATCGATAGGCGAACGAGGTGGCTTGGAATGGAGATAAGTAAGGTGCGTGAATCGGAGAAAGAGGAAGTCGCTTTGCGACCCACGACGACTAGATCTCCTATTTCCGGGTCGGCCTTCTTAAAATCGGGTTAGGCCGGTGAGTCCTTGATGTCCTATCTCGACACAGCAATCATCATGAGGAAAAGCATGAGACTGCCGAGAAAGATAAACGCTGTCATTTAGAGTCCTTGTTAAAGCCGCCTGGTCCGAACGACTAGTAAACAGTTCTCGCGTCGCTCAGTTAGTTCGGTGGAATAGACATCAACATTTCAGTGTTTGGCCACGCTGTCGCCCAAGTGCCGTAATTGTTGTCTGAACCGCCGTGTCACGCGGTCGAACAAACCAGCAGGCAGAGCCGAGCCAGCGATTTATTCGTCTTACCATCCGCGTTTGGTCACTTAATGAAAATGGGTTCGATGGTCCGACTTTAAGCGGGCCGAAGAATGTAGGCATCGTTGCCGGGCGGTTTGGTTAACGAATACGGCAACTGGGACAAAAAAACCGGTCCTTCCTAATCATGGTGTCTACTTGCCCAACTCATAATTGGTCACGATGAACAAAGAGATTTTGCCGGCAAATAATAACGAGAAAGGCGAGAGCTTTCTAATCTCGGTTCGAAATATACTGCAAAAACTCGGAGCCTTCTTTCGATTTACGGAAGATGATGCATTCGCTTTACTATCTGCCTATGGACTGTGCGTCTTCGAGGTGAATCGTTTGCAGGATAGTCGCCCGAACGAGCAAAAGGAAAGGAAACGGAATTTTGACGACTCTTGCCGTCGTAACTCCAACGGTTGCTTTCCCGGCCCCGTTCCGATCGGTGTGCACCCAGATATAACCCGAAAAAAACGAACGAAGGGCTCGCAAAAGCACGCGCATCGATAGTCCGCGCGGACAGAAGGTCGGCCGAGTCTCGCCCATGCAAGATTGCAAATCGATCTCCGGTCCGCCGTCGCGAAAGCCAAGGCGGAGCCGTCGGACCTTCAAATCCTCGAAAGATTTACCAATGCGCTTAGACGCGGTGTTCGCCGAAACGCTCGAACAAGTCCAGTTCGATTGGCCAGAATACTTGGCGGTCGAAAGAATCCGAATCGGGATCGCAGAAATTGGAGCGACAATGGTTGTGCTGGCAGTGCTTACCGTACTCGCTCGGTGGACGATTTTTGCTCTCGTTCGGTAGGAAAATGGATATTGCGCAACCTAACGATGAAAAAAGAGAGGTAAATGAAAGTACTTAGCAAAACCAAAGCATTTACTAATATAGTGCTTGAACGCGATTGCGAGACTCTTGACGTGTTCGGGCCAAGCGTCCAGTTTCTAATTGGACCGCAATCGCGCGATGAAACTCCATGTGTCATGAAAGGAACGATTCCTCCGGGCATTTGTGTACCACTGCATAGCCATGCCGGAATCGAGGCTTTCTTCGTGCTCTCGGGAGACCTTGAGGTGCTCACCGAAGAAGAAGGCAAGGCTCGTTGGATCACGGCCGGTCCCGAGGATTTTATCGAAGTTCCAAGCGAGGCAAAGCACGGTTTCAGGAATCGATCGAAGGATCCGGCTGTCCAATTGATCACCACGACATCCAGGCTCGGACGTTTTTTTCAGGAAGTAGGAAGATCGATAACTCAAGGTGAAAGAGTTAGTTCGCCATCTCCGAACGAAATACAGCGCTTTCTGAAAACGGCTGAGCGCTACGGCTATTGGTTAGCTACTCCCGAAGAGAACGCTGCCGTTGGTATTTCACTTTTCTAGCTTTCGCAAATCTTGCTGTAGGAGGAAATCGGCAGAGGAAAGGCAACTCGATACGACAAAACTGATGCTCGGTCACCATACCAAACATGAAACTTAAAAATAAAACTGCATTAATCACGGGCGGCAACAGTGGCATAGGCTTAGCGACGGCGCGGCTATTCGTAGCCGAGGGTGCGCGAGTCGCCATAACTGGACGGAATCAGACGACGCTTGAGGCTGCCGCGGCTAAGCTTGGCCCAAATGCGCTCGCCTTCAACTCGGATGTGTTGGATTCGAAAGCTCGCGATGTCTTGTTTGCTGCGATCAAAGAAAAGTTCGGTCACCTCGATATTGTTTTTGCCAATGCTGGTATCGGTAACATGGGGTCAATTGAGGAAACTTCCGAAGCGACGTTTGACGAAGTTCTAAGAACCAATGTAACTGGCGTGTTCCTGACCATCCAGGCAGCGCTACCTCTTTTGCGGGCGGGCGCATCCATCATTTTAAATGGTTCGATCGGGCAAATTATCGGCTTTCCACCCGGTGCCGGGTTTTATGCTGCAAGCAAAGGGGGCCTTCATGCGATGAGCCGGTCGATGGCGGCTGAGCTTGCGCCACGCGGCATTCGCATCAACGTCGTGGCGCCTGGTTTCATCCAAACTCCGATTTGGGAGCGCGTCCCGGTTCCGGCCGATGTGGTGACCGCCCTGACCAAGAGATTGCTAGGGAGTGTGCCGCTGGATCGGTGGGGCCAGGCGGAAGAGGTCGCCAATGCTGTGTTGTTCCTTGCGTCTGATGATTCGTCCTATGTTCACGGTTCGGAGATCGTCGTCGACGGCGGTGTGACCGGAACAATGTATGGGGGGCCGATCTATCGAGGCTGAGAGCGACGCAATAGCAACCACCATTGCATGCTGAGAGATCTCGATGGTCCGGCCAGGTTTCTGGCCAATGCTGCATGATCCTGCTCGGTCCGAACAAAGCGATTTGTCTAGTTATTTAGTTGGCCAGAGAAGGAGCATACTCCGTGTCCAATTCCCTATCAGCTCCCGCTTTCTCTCGTCTGACCGCGCGAGATTATAAGACGCTTTGGCTAGCGACCCTGGGAGGCGTCCTCGAATTCTACGACTTCATTATCTTCGTCTTCTTTGCGAACACGATCGGTGACCTGTTTTTTCCTCCTGGGATTCCGGACTGGGTTCGGCAGTTCCAGACGTTCGGAATTTTCGCTGCTGGCTATCTTGCGCGACCGTTGGGTGGCGTTGTTATGGCGCATGCGGGGGATCTGCATGGTCGCAAAAAGATGTTCACTCTCAGTGTGTTCCTCATGGCGTTGCCCACTTTGGGCATCGGGTTGTTGCCGACCTACGCCTCCTTGGGTGCTTGGGCGCCCGTCTTATTGTTGCTCCTGCGCATCCTGCAAGGAGCAGCCGTTGGTGGCGAAGTTCCCGGCGCCTGGGTCTTCGTTGCCGAGCATGTACCTCCGTCGCGGGTCGGGTTAGCTTGCGGCGTCTTGACCGCTGGACTCACTGGCGGAATTCTGCTCGGCTCGTTGGTGGCGACCGGTCTGAACATGGTGATGCCGCCGGAACAACTTACGGCGTATGGATGGAGGATTCCCTTCCTGCTGGGCGGCGCCTTTGGTTTAATGTCGATGTATCTTCGCTACTTGTTAACCGAAACGCCCGTTTTTGAAGAGTTGAGGAAACGCCGCGCGCTTTCCGCCGAGACGCCGCTGAGGGCTGTAGTGCGCGATCATCGTTCGGCGATCGTTCTCTCCGGATTGCTGACCTGGATGCTGTCCGCTGCCATCGTCGTGGTTATCTTAATGACACCCGCTTTGCTGCAAAAGGTCTACAATGTACCGAGGGTTACGACGCTTCAGGCTAATTGCCTCGCGACGATCTGCTTGACGGCAGGCTGTGTTTTGGCCGGTTGGCTGACGGACCGATTCGGAACCGGCCGCGTGCTATTAGTCGGCTGTCCGCTGTTCGGCATTGCAGCCTATCTGCTGTACGCGGGTGTGAGGCTGGATTCTTCGCTTGTGATGCCTCTTTATGGATTGGCCGGCTTCACCGTCGGAACCGTCGCAGTAGTTCCTTGCGTTATGATTGCTGCGTTTCCACCGCAAATCAGATTTTCCGGCATCTCCTTTTCATACAATCTTGGATACGCGATCTTTGGCGGTCTGACTCCGATTCTCGTATCGTGGCTGCTCCACTTCGATTTTCTGGCGCCGGCGCACTATGTAGGAGCGCTTTGCCTGCTTGGCTTCGGAGTCGGGGTTTTTCTAGTATCAGCCGATTGGCGCCCATCCTGGGTTCAACCAGAGGACACGAAGACTGAATTTTAAACAAGGAGATCGCAAAGGTCTAAAAGAGGGATTCGGTTTTTGCGCCTCGTATCCTTCAAAAGACGTGACGATTTGACCAGGTACTACCTTCTTTGGGGTCTCTGTGATCTCCTGTTCAAAAATCTGACTCCGCGACCTTTTGTGGAACTTGTTCGGTTCAGTCCTGAATGGACGGCTGCGAACGTAAAACCTGCAGAGCACGGAGTGCCGCCGACAACCGATTTTCGACGCCCAGTTTCATGAAGATTCTTTTCAGGTGGGCTCGCACGGTATCGTGCCGGATCCCAAGAATCATGCTGATAACAGGACTGCTCTTGCCGGCGGCAACCCAGTAGAGTACCTCTGCTTCGCGCTCGGACAGACCTAGAACACAGAGGGATCGCGGAGTACCCCCTTGTTCTCGTAAGCTCTCCGCGGCGCCCGATGCATCATCAGCAGGTTCCTTGCCTCTCTTTAGCGTTATCCGCAGCGAATTTAGTGCTTTCGCGTACCGGTAGGCGCGTTCCATTTGTGGGAGGAGAGCGGAGAGGATCGCCCGATCCTGTTCCGAAAAACCGCGGCGCTCCCGTAAGATCGCCAGGCAAACACGGTGACCAAGATTGCCGAAATTCGCGCTTAAATCATCCGCGACACTGAGAATGCGATAGTAGTCATGGTACAAATCAAGGCTCTCGACCTGCTCGCGGCTAGCGATATCCGAGAGCGCCAATGGCTGATGGAGATTCCCGGATTCCCGAATCGATCGTAGTGGAAATTCTGGGTATTGGCTGGCAAAAGTCTCTGCAAGGTTTTCCCAATGGGCAGGAACAGGATATAACGTGCCGTCACGGCGCGTTTGATTGCGGGCGCGATTAGGGCGAACCACGACGCTCACACCATAAAATTCGCCTGGAATGACTCGCCTGAGGACATCGATTAAATGCCCCGGTAACTGTTGCGGGCGGACTGGCTTATACAGTACACTTACCGCATCAAACAGGCGTTGCAGATTGCTGTGCGTTAGTAACCGAATATAGGTCTGCATTGGAACCCTGCGAACCCAAAGAGCTTTTACTTTGGGCCGATTTGCTACGCATTTGAGTAGCAATACTACCGATATGATGCTCTCCTATAGTGGTTTCTTAGGATTTTACAACCGAAAAATTCAGTCTAAACCGGTTCGGAGGGTCACATATTTACACGCTGGTGTACTAAAACTACGTCTTGCCCACTCTCTCCTGCAACAAAGCCGATCACTTTCATTTGTATACGGCTAAAATCTAATCGATCTCCATCAACTCGGCCACGGAGAAATCGAGAGCGCCTTTACATTCGTGCGCCGGAGCGGCAACCAGAGCTGTGGGCGCTCGGTGATGTCGGCGCTCCCGGCGTTTCCGTTTTGCCTACCCCCAAATGTGTAATAGCAGTTTTTCCGCGACGGTGGTTGCGTTCTCGCGATGATCCGCGCCTTTGTTATCGAGGACGAACCGCTGGCTGGCCAGCACATGGCCGCTCTGCTGGATGATACCTGGCAGGTGGAGGTCATCGGCACCGCCACGGACGGAGTCGAGGGCCTGCGTCTCTGTGCCGAGTTACGCCCCGACGCAGTGTTTCTTGACATTAACGTGCCCAGCAAAGAGGGCGTTTCCCTGGCGACGCAACTGACCATGCTGGCGCACCCGCCACGGTTAGTCTTCACCGCGGATAATGCCGAGCACGCCGCCGGCGCCTTCCGGCTGGAGGCGGTGGATTATTTGCTAAAGCCGCTGGATCCGTCGCAAGTCGCTGAGGCGGTCGATCGGTTGCTGACATACCTGCGGCCCTTTCAGTACGTCTCCGCTAAACTGACCGGCGGAGTTTTAACTCCGGGGAGCATGGGTTTCACTGATACGATCAACGAGCTGCTGCCGGTCTCGGGCGTAGATCGTGACGAGATCCGGCTGCTGTCCCGTCGGGAGGTCGTCGCCGTACTGCGCCGGGGTCGCCGGACCTGGATACATACCGTGCTTGAGGAGTTTGCGACGTATTATCCCTTGGGTGAGCTGATGCTTTGGCTTGGCGGCGACCCTTTCATTCGGGTCGGCCGTCATGCCGTGGTGAACCTGCGCGCGGCTGAACATATCATTCGTTGCGGCGACCGGCTTTACCACGTGAGACTGCATGACCGGCTCGGAAGCAAGATCACGACCTCACGCAGCGGCGCCGCACGATTGACTGCGGCGTTGAAGGCCTGGCGCTGAAAAGGAAAACGACGACCAAGCGAGAGCTGGTAACGAGGGGGTATGCTCGACCGGGAGACGTGGCAGTCCCGACAACAATCACGGCGGTTGGGACAAAAAAGAGCCCTGTTCATAGGGCTTTTGGGCGAAGATCCTCAACCGCAACGTCTCTCCTTCATGACCGACTCCGTGATGCTCGCGCTGGGTAGTATTTTCAAGAAGATTTGTATTTTGGTAACCGCCGCGTTCGCGCTCACTCTCGTGCCGAGCTTCCGGCGGCCGGAGCGTTCTCTGCTATCGGTACGCGACCGAGGAAATGCGCTGGCGGTTTTCCTGGTTCTCGGGCTGGTCGAAGAGGCCGCCGTTCGGCAAACGGGGTGGTTCAATCACCGCATTGTCGCGGTCTGTACGGCTAGTCTGCTGGCGGGTCCGAGTGTAGGGCTCGTTGTCGGCGCGTTTGTGACCTGGGCGGCCGTCGCGTGCGACGGACGGCCCCTGGCGATCGTGGGAACTTCGATGTTCTGCGGCGGTGTGATCGGAGGGTGGCTACACTGGTGGCGGCCCGAGGTAGCCCAGCGCCCTTGGACCGGCTTTTGCGTGACTCTGGGGGTGTCATTACTGCGAGATGGTCTGACCTTCTTCTACGCTCCCGGCGTACACGGGACGCTGAAGACACTCGGAGAAATAGGGATGGGTCCCGTGCTGCAAGGATTGGGGACTGCGCTGATATTGGCGATCGTGGCGCAAGTGCGTGAACGCGATGAGCAAGCGCGAGCGGCAGCTTCGGCCGAGGTGCGCGCCCTCCAGGCGCGAATGAACCCACATTTCTTGTTCAACGCATTGAATGTGTTAGCGGCGCTTGCAACATTTGCGCCACGCGAGATTCCCCGTGCGGCGGGGCGGTTGCGTCAGTTTCTCCGCGCGAGTTTTGATCAACACGATCGAGAGTTCGTTCCACTGGAGGAGGAGTTGGCTGTTGTTCGTGCTTATCTGGATATCGAGTCGCTGCGACATGGAGCCCGATTGAAGGTGGAAGAGGCCGTTGATCCCGGCATATCGGACACTCTAGTACCACCTTTCTCGGTGCAGCCGCTGGTCGAGAATGCAGTGCAGCATGGACTCCAATCTTCGTCCGGCGCTGGGCGGTTGCGCGTCGCAGTACGTCCGGCAGGGCGATGGCTGGAGATGAGCGTTAGCGATGACGGGCAAGGAGTACCGTCGGAGGAAGTGGAACAGATCTTCTTTGCGGAACGTCCGCAGATGCACGCACTGGTGCTTTTGCGGCGACGATTGCAAGGACTGTTCGGTCGCTCGTTTCGGCTCGAGGTGTATAGCGACGCCGGGCGGGGCACCACGGTCACCTTGCGCATTCCCCGCGGACACGGTTTGAGCTAGCCGGAAGGTCGTTGGAAAGGATGAGAACCTTCAGGTCCATTTGGACTACAAGGACGAGTTAATGGCCTCCGATGTGATCGGATTGATGGACTACTTGAAGATCCGGAAGGCTGCGATCGTCGGCTGGAGTGACGGAGCGATTTTGGGCCTGGATACCGCCATCCGTCACCCGGAGCGCCTGACCAAGCTCTTTGCCTTTGGCGCCGGACTGTGAGCCGTGGCAGCGGCCGCAAAGTATAGAAGGGCCAATGCATCATTTGAAACAACGATTGCGGCAGCTGGTACAAAAAACGGACCGGCCTCTCAAATCCTGGTGTTTGTTGCGTCATCAACACGCACGAATCATTCAACAGGAATATGTTATGACTGCCAGCTCCAATGCTATACGACCCATCGACGATCAGCCAAATTTAAACGGATTACCACCCGATTTTCCAACATGTGTCATTGACTGTTTCGAGGCACGTAACCGGTTGCTCACAGAATCTGAAAGAATTAGCCAACAAAGCGAGAGAGATTGGCAGGTTCAGGGGCCTGTCATCGGTCGAGGATGTTCGCTTGGCGTGGCTGATCCTCTCGAGGAAGGCATCCATTGGCTGATCTCGGCCGCGGTACTCGCCTGTTTGGCCCTTGGGATCCTCGGCCTTTGAAACTTCACCATTCTATGAAAATGAGTCCCGATATCGATCAGTCCTCGTACGCCAAGAAGCTTGCGACGCTGACCCAGCTTTACTTGGAATTAAATCTGCCATTAATGGACGCGCTCCGAGCGGCCGAGGCAGATCTCTAGCCGCCTGAAGACCTGCGTCTGGTTGTTCAAAGTGGTCCTTCCTCAGCGAAGCGTCGGCAGTTGGGACAACGAACACGGCAATTGGGACAAAAAAAGGCATATCTCCACAGTCTCGGCGTCTATTCGAGGTTGGAACTTGGTGGGCGAGACGAGAAAGGGCCCGCTTCCTATTCGGGCACGAATCACTTTCAACACGGAGAATTATTCGATAAAGCACAAGGCTCACACTGCCAAGGAACGCCGGTCCTAATGGGGCGTTCATCGGACTGTAGGAGTGCCCCAAGCCTCGTAGCCGACCCCCGGCTTGCTGCAATGGAGAATCTTTTTAGCGACATTTGTGTATTGGTAACCGCGGCATTCGTACTCACGTTTGTGCCGGGCTTAAGACAACAGGAGCGCTCACTACTATCGATGCGGGATCGAGGAACGGCATTGTTGGTGTTTCTAGCTCTTGGATTGGTCGAAGAAGCGAGCTTTTCGCACAGCGGCTGGCTCAACGAACGGATCGTAGCGGTATGTGCAGCTGGTCTAGTAGCGGGCCCTTGGATCGGGCTGGCCGTCGGCGTCTTTGTGACCTGGCTGGCGGTTAGGTATGACGGTCTGCCATTGGGGTCTATCGGTATTTCCATGCTTTGCGGCGGCCTGGCCGGTGGATGGCTATCGCAGTGGCGCCCTAAGCTGGCGCAACATCCGCTGACGGGATTCTGTCTGACTTCGGTGGTATCGTTGCTGCGGAGTGGCCTGGTTTTCTTCTTCGCTTCCGGCGCGCGACCGGGGCTGCATCCGTTTGGGCAGATTGAGATCGCCGCTCTGTTGCAAGGTTTGGGTACAGCGTTGATTCTGGCTATCGTAGCGCACGTACGTGAGCGCGATGAGCAAACACGAGCGGCCGTTTCGGCGGAGGTGCGTGCGCTTCAGGCGCGCATGAGCCCGCATTTCTTGTTCAACGCATTAAACACGTTAGCAGCGCTGGCAACGGTTGCACCGCGCGAGATTCCCCGCGCAGCAGGTCGGTTGCGCCGCTTCCTCCGCGCCAGTTTCGACCAACACGAACAAGTGTTGGTTCCGTTGGAGGAAGAGTTGGCAGTCGTCCGTGCTTATCTGGATATCGAGTCGCTGCGACTTGGTAACCGATTGAAAGTAGAAGAGATCATCGATCCGGGAGCCTTAGAGGTTCTAACCCCACCTTTCTCCCTTCAACCTTTGGTGGAGAATGCGGTGCAACATGGGCTACAGTCCTCGCCGAACTCTGGACGGCTGCGCCTCGCGGTCCGTCTGGTGGGACAGGCGCTCGAGATGAGCGTCAGCGATGATGGGCAAGGAGTACCCTCGACCCAAGTCGAAAGAGTCTTCTTCGCGACACGTCCGCAGGTGCACGCATTGGAGTTGTTGCGTCGGCGGCTGCAAGGATTGTTCGGTCACTCCTTTTGGCTGGAGGTGTGTAGTGAGGTCGGACAAGGCACAACCGTCACCATGCGCATTCCTCTACGAATGCGCTTCGAGGTCGCGGGACGATCCTTCGAAGGTATGACAGCGAATCCCAGTCGGGCGGTACCCGGCTAAGATTCGTTGCGAGGCTGAAGAGGTCGTTCTCAGGGGATTACTAACTTGGCTCCTGTCTGCGGCTGAGAGCCTATTTCATTTGGTTCTCTGGCCTGCGCACCAACTTGGCACCTAGCTCGCAAGCTCGATTACGCCAGGTTTTTCTCTACTGCATCGAATCTCCGTTTTGCCGCAAAAGGCGGTCTCGACTGCGCAAGCCGGCAGTTCGGACAACAAAGCCGCAGTTGAGACAAAAAGCTGGTACTGCCTCCGAAATTTTGGTGTGAAATCCGGCGTTCGAGAAAACAATCGAAGCCTGACTGTTTCAAAGACGGACTGAGCGGCAAGGACGGAGGTGCAGCTGCTGCTCTTGGCTCCTGCTTGCACTTCTCGAGAGGGTTGTGGATACACTCCCGCGGTTGCTTTCCTCTCCAATGCGTCGGAAAATTTCAGGACGATTTCAATTTTGGCTAGACTGAATCTTCAAAAATGGCGACTACTCGAGTCCAGCCTGCCGAAGCGGCTTTGATCTTCACTGGAAAGCAGCTCACTAAGAATCCTGACTCTGGCAACAATTCCAGGTTATGTAGTTTCTCAATGTGTGTGTAGCCGATCTCCCGGCCAGCTTTGTGTCCCTCCCAGATTAAAGCCGAATCGCCTGTTTGCGCGTAGTTCTTGGCCGTATGTACAAATGGTGCATCCCATGACCATCCGTCCGTACCCGTTACCCTGATACCCCTCGACGTGAGATAGAGAGTAGCTTCACGACCCATTCCACATCCGGCAGAGATATAATCCGGCTTTTCGTATCGTGCTCCCGCCGCAGTATTGACGAGGACAATCTCCAATGGCTGCAGCGTGTGACCAATCCGCCTCAATTCCGTTTCCACGTCTTGAGCTGTAATCACGTATCCATCCGGAAAATGGCGGAAATCAAGCTTTACGCCCGGCTGAAAACACCATTCCAGCGGTACCTGATCGATCGTCCAAGCGCGTTCACCTTGATTCATAGTCGAAGCGAAGTGCCAAGGTGCATCCAGATGTGTTCCGTTATGGGTGGAAAGACTGATCTTTTCAATCGCCCAACCCTCGCTCCCCGGTAAATCCTCTGGTTCCAGCCCAGGAAAGAATCGACATATTGTGTCCGCGGTCTCGGCGTGCTGGAAATACTCGATTTTCGGACCGGCACCCGGCGGATCTGCAATCACTTCATTTTCCAGAGGCACGGAAAGGTCGACGAAATGACGTCTGATGGGACGAACACTTTTCACGTCTTCCGCAGTCGCACGACCAAGCTGAACTTTAGGTGATTGAAACTCGCGTCTCATAGTTAGTTCGAAAATAGACGCCAGTGCCTTGCGGTCACCTGCCATTTGTCCGGATTGCCGCAATCATTGTTTCAACGATGATAGCGGCAATCCGGACAAAAACCGCTTTTTGGGGACATCGCATCGCTCGATGGCCGGCCTGGGCACGGGTGCCGCCGGCTGCCACCTCGATCAGGCGGCGAGACCACCGTCCAACGGCAAAGCAACGCCGGTAACGAACGCCGCACCGGGCGAGCAGAGATAGAGCACCGCTGCCGCCACCTCTTCCGGTTGACCAAACCGGCCGATTGGATGCCGCTGCAGCAGGTTGCTCCGGGTCTGATCGTCCCTTCGGATCTGCTCGGTCATGTCCGTTTCGATGATGGCGGGGCAAACGGCATTCACGCGCACGCCTTTAGCCGCGAACTCCAGCGCTACCGATTTGGTGAGACCGACCACTGCGAACTTGCTGGCGCTATAAATCGGTGAGCCGGCGCTCGGCCTAAGGCCAAGTACTGAAGCATTGTTCACAATCGCTCCGCCGCCCGATTGCAGAATAGCTGGGATTTGATGCTTCATGCCGAAAAAGACGCTCCGCACATTGATAGTCATGATGCGGTCGAACACCTCGCCGGTATTGGCGATGCCGACGCCCCCCTCTCCACCGATCCCGGCGTTGTTGAACGCGAAATCGAGTCGCCCGAAATGTTCAATCGTGCGGTTTACCAAAGCAGCGATTTCTTCCTCGAGGGTCACATCTGTACGGACGAACAAGCCGCGGCCGCCGGCCTTCTCAACCAGTGTGACCGACTCTGCTCCCTCAGTTTCACGCCGACCGGCGACAACGACGTTTGCGCCCTGTTCGGCGAAAGCGACCGCCGTTGCTCGTCCAATTCCAGCGGTTCCGCCGGTGATCAACACGACTTTGCCTGTAAATAATGAGTTCATTGCGTGAAGTTGCTCTCTTGGTCTGTAGTTTCGCGTCTTTCGGCCGATCAGTGAATCGATGAAAATGTTACTGCGCGAGTTACATTATATCCGCTAATGCTAAAGAAAAGCTCACGCCAAGGCGCCAAGAAGTAAAGGCAGGGCCCGATCCAGGTCAAAACGAAATCTGCAAAGAGCTTGGTCCGCGTCTACGAGGCAGACCGTACAGACAACTAGGTCGATCCTTTTGATCTTTCTGTCTTTTATTTCTCGGTGCCTGGCGTGAGGTTCTAACCGCGGCCATCAAGACGCCGTGGGCGAAACAGCCTCAGGTCTTAAGGAAAGCCAGCAGGTCGGCGTTGACTTGGTCTTTCAGCGTCGTGCACATGCCGTGCGGCGCACCCGGATAGACCTTGAGAGTCGCATTTTTAACGATCTTGGCTGAGGCGCGGCCACCGGCCCCGATCGGAACAATCTGATCGTCATCGCCGTGAAGAATCAACGTCGGAACGTCGATTTTCTTCAAGTCTTCGGTGAAGTCCGTTTCGGAAAAGGCCTTGATGCAGTCGTAGGCAGCAGGAAAGCCGGCCAACATCCCCTGAAGCCAGAACGATTCGCGCACGCCTTCCGAGATTTTTGCTCCGGGTCGATTATAGCCGTAGAAGGGCATACTGAGATCCTTGAAGAACTGCGAACGGTCGGTGACAACACCGGCGCGGATATCATCGAACACTTCGATCGGCAGGCCGCCAGGATGAGCGGGCGTTTTGAGCATCAACGGAGGCACCGCCCCGATCAGCACGGCCTTGGTCACGCGCTTGGTGCCGTGCCGACCAATATAGCGGGCCACTTCGCCACCGCCGGTCGAATGGCCCACATGAACAGCGTTCTTTAGGTCGAGCGCCTCGACCAGTGTCGCGAGGTCGTCGGCGTAGGTGTCCATCTCGTTCCCCTGCCAGGGTTGGCTCGAGCGGCCATGACCACGACGGTCGTGGGCGATGCAGCGGTAGCCGCGGGACGCCAGGAAGAACATCTGGTCCTCAAAAGCGTCTGCACTCAGCGGCCAGCCGTGGCTAAAGACTACTGGTTGTCCGGTTCCCCAGTCATTGAAATAGATCTCCGTACCGTCCTTCGTCTTGATTGTACTCATGTTTTTTTGTGTTGCTTTCTAACTAGCGAGGGTGAAATCACCGGTGACATAAAAGGGTTCCGCCCGTCACCCGGCCGAATGGCTAGACGCACAGTTGATGACCATGGCAGTGGTCTCTCGTTTAGGCTTGGCTTATGGTTCGAACCGGTTTGACCGGACAGAGCCTGGGAAGACCCAACCGGAGGCCGAGCGGCTTCGATTGATTAGGTAAATGTCTCCGGGTTCTTAGAGATCGTGTAGTGTTTCGAATAAGAACCAGGTGCGACGCTCAGTCTCGTCGATCCAGTTCTCGATCAAGCTGGCAGTAGCGACGTCATTGTGCCGGTCACAGATCTCATGGGTAGAGCGCAAGAATCGCGTTAGTTGCTCGTTGTCCGCACAAAGCTCTCCGAACATGTCTTTCGGAGAAACGAATTCCGCATTGTTGTCTTTCAGGCGCTGGTGTCGCGAGATATCGCTGACGGAGTGGAGCGTCGTTCCGCCAATCTTGCGTGCGCGTTCTGCAACATCGTCGGTCATAGCGAAAATTTGCTCGCCATGTTCGTCCAAGAGGAGGTGGTAGTCACGAAAGTGGCGGCCACTCATGTGCCAATGGAAATTCTTCGTCTTCACATAAAGTGCAAACACATCTGCCAGTAGTTGGCGGAGAGCACTCGAAATTTCTTCAACGCCCTCATGGCTGAGACCGGTTGGAGTCTGTAGCGCAGCATTTTCTCGTCTTCCAGATCGAGTATCACTCTTTCTCATGGCTTTTCTTTTCATCTTACGCGAAAACTCAGTTCATTGAAGTCTCTCGGCAACAAGGTCTTTTCATTATTTTTATGCAGCTATTGCTGACTGGCCGCTCATCGTCCCAGAATGTGGACTAACGCTCGTACCTCGAGAAGAAGCGCTCCAGTGCTTTTAGGTTAACGTTTCATTAACCTGCATTGATCACAATCTTGTCCTCCGCACGAAGGGCAAGATTACGATCAATGCGGGCCGCTACGCGCCTTTTTGCAGGCGAGCATGGGGCCACGGATACGTTTGTACCGCCCGAGTGAAGGTCTCGACTGCAGGTGACCAGCTGCGGCCTTCGATCGAGACCAGCGAGATTTCGCGGATCACTTCCGGCTTTATCAAAGGCCTGCTGAGTACGCCGGGTGTCGCCACAGAGAACTCCGGCAGAAAGGTCACACCGAACCCGGCTGCCACCATGCTCTGGATCCAGTCTTCCTTCTCGCTGCGATAAACCACTGGAATTTTGATTCCCAGATCCTGGGACTGCATCGAAATGTGAGGATAGAACTCACAGTTTACCCGTAGGAGTTGAGGTTTCTTAGCAGCGTCGTCCATTTTGATCATCTCTCTTGCTTGAAACTCGTGGCCGACGGGGAAGGCAACGCAGAAACGCTCACGATAAAGACGTGCGGTTTGGAAAGTATCCGGAAATGGTTGCGGCTGCGCGAGTATCGCAAGGTCTAACCAACCGTTCCGAAGCAGTTCGTTCAGTTTTTCCGCCGTTCCATCAATCAGCGTTAGCTCGACCCCTGGATGTTTCGCTTGAAAATCGGAGAGAAATCCCATGAAATAGATGGGTCCTATGGTGCACATGACGCCGAGTTTTACCGGCGCATGCTCAAGCCTTAGAAATTGCTCCGCCGTGTTTTTCGCACCTTGCGCTTCGAACAATACACGCTTCAGGTGAGGCCGGATTAAAGTCCCGAGATCGGTAAGGTGCGTGAGATTCCTTTCTCGTCGGAAGAGTTTCCCGCCAATTTCGTCTTCGAGTTTCTGGATAGCCTGGGTGAGGGCTGGGGCGGAAACATGACACTCCTAAGCCGCGCGGCGAAAATTCAAATATTCGCTTACAGCAAGAAAGTACCGTATCTGATGCATTTCCATCTCGCGGCAAATGATACGCGGCGAGCTAGGTTTGAACAGCTCCTTACAATGCGCGACACTGATCATGCGAGAAGCGGATGACAACTAACAAATGACGGATGACAAAATCGATCGCGGTGCCAATAACAAACCGGCTCGACCGGAGCCGCGCCCTGCCATTTTCCACGCGCTCCTGGCGCTATTCCGGCAGAGAGAGTTTTGACTCGAATCCTTATCTAGATCCCAATTAGCCTTCCTTCCATGGCCGACTACACGCCGCCCGACATTAAGCTGAATTTGAAACTTCCATCGCTTGGCTGGATAGCTGCTATCTTCATTGGCATCCTGCTGATTGTGGGACTCTGGATGTCCTATTACACGGTGGGGCCCGAATCGCAGGGTGTCGTGCGGCGTTTCGGGAAGTATTTGCAGACGGTTGACCCAGGCTTGCACTTCAAGCTGCCATTCGGCATCGACGTCGTGACCGTGTTACCGACGCGGCGACAGTTAAAACTTGAGTTTGGCTTCGCCACGCCCGGCTATGTTACCAATCCGATCCAGGCTGGCCAGGAACCGGACGAGGAAAAATCCATGGTCACGGGTGATCTGAATGCAGCACTAGTCGAGTGGGTCGTGCAATATCGAATCGAAGACCCAAGGCAGTATCTGTTCGATGTCCGCAATCCGGGGGAGACTCTCCGCGACTTGTCTGAAGCCGCGATGCGTGAGGTCGTGGGCGACCGCACAGTTGACGAACTGATTACCATCGGACGCCAGGACATCGAGGTTGAGGCGCTCTCCCGCATGCAAGAGTTGTCGAAGCGATACCATCTCGGCATTCGCGTGGACCAAGTGCAGTTGAAAAATGTGAACCCGCCCAGCCAAGTGCAGGCATCGTTCAATGAAGTGAACAAAGCGCAACAGGACCGCGAAAACGCGATCAATATCGCCAATGGCGAATACAACAATGTAGTGCCGAAAGCCAAAGGCGAGGCCGACCAGACAATACGGGCGGCGGAAGGCTATCGATTCAAGCGGGTTAACGAGGCTGAAGGCGATGTGGCCGCTTTTAGCGCCGTACTGCAACAATATATCAAAGCGCCAGAGATTACTCGCACCCGCCTTTACCTGGAGACAATGGGCGAAATCCTCCCCCAAACCGGGCAAAAAATCATCGTTGATGAGTCCCTGCGGCAACTGCTCCCGGTGCTACCCCTCTCGATCAAACCGGGGGAGGGCCGGCAATAATGAAGAAGAGTTACTTTGCCGGGATAGCGATTGTTGTCGTTGCGCTTCTCTTGTTACTCGTTTTCTCTGGTGCGTTTTATACGGTTGATCAGACCGAACAGGTGATCATCACGCAATTTGGGCAACCGGTGGGCGATCCAATCACCGATCCAGGCCTGCATTTCAAGATTCCAATCGTGCAAAGCGTAAACAGTCTTGATAAACGCTTCCTGGAATGGGACGGCGCTCCGGTCGCAATTCCAACCCGGGACAAAACGTATATCCACGTCGACACATTTGCGCGTTGGCGGATCGACGACCCGAAGACTTATTTCGTGCGTTTGCACGACGAGCGGAGCGCCCTTTCGCGGCTCGACGACATCCTCGGCAGTGAGACGCGCAACTCCATCGCCAAACACGACCTGATCGAAATCGTGCGCACTGACAAGAACCGTCAACCACTGCACGACGAGACTCTTAAAGGCGGTCCAACCGGCACGATCGGCGTTCTTCCGCCCATCGAGTTCGGCCGGCAGAAGATCGAAGATGAAATCAAGACGGCGGCCACGCAAAAACTAGCCCAGTTCGGCATCGCTGTGCTCGATTTCCGAATCAAACGAGTGAACTACAATCCCGATGTCCTGGCGCGTATCTACCAGCGCATGATCAGCGAGCGACTCCAGATCGCACAGCGCTTTCGTTCTGAAGGGGAAGGTGAATCCGCCCGTATTGCTGGCCAACGCGAGCGCGACCTGAACGAAATCCAGTCTAACGCTTATCGCCAGGTGCAGCAGATCCGGGGCGAGTCTGACGCCAAGGCCAGCGAGATTTACGCTCGCGCCTATACCCAGAATCCTCAAGCAGCCGAGTTCTACGCTTTTCTCAAGACGCTCGAGACCTACCACAAAATCTTTACCAAAGACTCGGCTCTGGTGCTCTCGACGGACAGCGACATATTCACCCTGCTGAAGCGTGCCGGAAAAACCAGCGGCTCGCCAACGCCGGCCGAGACGTCGACAAAACCTTCACCCTGAGTTCGTGGATAACGATTTTAAAGTAGTTCTGGATGGTTGCCAGAGTCGCTAAAAGGACTCGGCACTAGAGGCGAAAACCGTCGCCGGCGGCCCGGAAGAGATCTTCGTTGGTTTCACAATGCCTGTGATTAGCTTGTTGGTTAGCCTATATGACCACCGTCTCTCGGCTCGAACAGATCGTCGGCCCGAATCGGCTACTGACTCAGCCCGAAGATCTGGTCCCCTATAGTTTTGACGCTACCCCGGTGTTGAATCAGTTGCCGCAAGCGGTCGTGTTCACCAAAACAGTCGATGAGGTTATTGCCGTCCTTAAGCTCGCCAGCGAAACAAAAACTCCGATAGTCACTCGCGGGTCCGGTACGGGGCTCAGCGGTGGGAGCGTTCCAGTTCCGGGCTGCGTTGTCCTGTGTACGGTCCAGATGGACCAAATCCTTAGGCTTGATCCGCCGAATCTCACGATGCTGGTCGAACCTGGCGTTTTGACCCAACAGGTGGCGCTATCGGCCGAGGCGGCGGGTTTGTTTTATCCGCCGGATCCCGGTTCGATGAAAATTTCTACGATTGGTGGAAATATTGCCGAGGACTCCGGTGGACTCCGCGGACTTAAGTATGGCGTTACCCGTGATTATGTCATGGCGCTGGAGGTCGTCCTTTCAACCGGCGAGCTTCTGCAGACTGGGTCGCCTTGCGTCAAAGATGCAGCCGGTTATTCCCTAAAAGACCTCTTTATTGGTTCCGAAGGAACGCTCGGGGTTATTACCAAGATTCTCTTGAAACTTATTCCGAAACCGGCTGCGCGCCGGACCATGCTAGTTACCTACGATCGAATCACCGATGCGGCGGTCACCGTGTCCGCGATTATTGCCGCGAAGATCATTCCGTGCACATTGGAGTTTCTCGATCAGATCACGATTCGATGCGTTGAGGACTATGCAAAGATTGGCCTTCCGACTGACGCTGAAGCCATCCTTCTGATCGAGACCGATGGGCATCCGGCAGCAGTCGAAGAAGAAACCAAAGCGATGGAGAAATTAGCGCAAAGTAACGGTGCGCGTTCCGTATTGGTGGCGCAGACTGCGGAGGATGCTGCCCGTTTGGCGAGTGCCAGGCGCACCGCATTCTCAGCACTCGCAAGGGTTGCGCCCACGACAATCTTAGAAGACGCCACCGTGCCGCGCAGCGAGCTCGCGAAAATGGTGCAGTTCATTCAGGAGACTGCACAAAAGTATCAACTCAAGGTCGGCACATTCGGGCACATGGGCGATGGAAACCTTCACCCGACATTCCTCACGAACGAAAAGGATGAGCAGGAAATGCATCGCGTTGAAAGAGCCATGGTTGAGATTTTCGATCGCGCCATCGCATTAGGAGGTACAATCACAGGTGAACACGGTGTGGGTCTCGCAAAGAAGGCGTTCCTCCCGCGCGCGTTGGGATCAACGAATTTCCGCGTCATGCGGGATTTCAAACGAGTCATGGATCCGGACGGAATTCTCAATCCGGGGAAGATTTTCGATTGAATTCGATTTCATCCAATGCTGTAAAATTCAACGACTTCGCTTTTTTACCCGACCAGGTCACGGGCCAATCATTGCCGCTTCGATGGATAGGTTTTAGAGAGCCTTCGGAGTTTAGCCGTGCATTATCCCCTCGACGGCACTGACGTAGGCGCTCGCAACGCCGGGAACGCCGATACGCCTCACTCCGCGGGCAGCACGAGCTTACTCTTCAACCAAGGGACGCTAACAATCAGGGAAGCAACCATCGCGGCGACGTAAACCAGGATTGGCGAGAGATGGCTAAGTCCTTCGGCGACGATGGTGTAGAAGACCAGTACGCCGTAAGCACCCTCGAGAATTCCGCGGAGTACTGCTCGAGCCCCATCGCTCCCCTGTTGATGGTGAACAAACACACACAGGGGCCATGCCAGGACTGGAATTGGCGAAAGTAAGCCGCTCCACTGGGATCCAAGAACAGATGCGGAAAGAGTGATAGTCAGGACCATCGCGGTGGCTGAGAAGACGCGTGCCGGTAAATCCCACCGGGGATAGTGGATTTGAAATCTTGTCGGCACCTTGTTTGGAGTCAGCATAAGGCCAAGAGAGACCGCCAGAAATCCTGTGATCCAGGATGGCCAAAAAGAGAAACCAGATTTCTGCAAAAAATATAAAGAGAGTAGAAAGGCGCCGAAGCTACCAAGCGCGCAGCTAACCACTTGCCGGTGACCGGATAGCCGGGTGTAAACAACGGAAAAGAGAGCGACTGGCGTCAGACTCAGTATTGAGTTGGCGGCAGCAGAGGCTGCAAAGTGTGGTCCCTGCTCGGTACAGAGGTAGATGGAGATAGGGCCCGAAGTGAGCGGCAATCCGGCGAGAAGTCCGCCTATCCCTGGCCCCCATCGACGTGCCGCCCAGGAAACGGCTAGCATCAAGAGAGGGGTAAGAAAAAGTTTAATCAGCAGCAACTGCACCGCTACCGAATTGTTGCGACGACGAATAACCGACGGAAAGGAAGCAGTATATCTTCATTCGTCTGTCGTGGAAAAAGAATTCGAAATCGCTCGAGAAGGTGTTTTTGAAATTCCTCGCGCGCTGCGTCATTCGGTAGGGCCTCTAAATAGGGGCGTAGACCAGCGCTGCGGTACCAATCCAAGATAGCGGTGTGATCCGGCAGTTGATGGTAATAAACCGTCTCCCAGAGATCGACAGATCCAGCTTTGCCGGCTAAGTAATCGTGATAGACAGGAGGCGGATGTACGATGGGGAAAGATTGCGGCGCGTAGATCTTCCAGGCAGCAAGAGAGGAGATCTCCCGGATAGCCGCGGTTGCCGGCTGATCATAGAGGGCGGGAACTTGAAAAGCTAAGGCGCCTTCGGGCTTAAGCTGCTGAATCAGCGAATTCAACAGCGGCTCATGGTCTGGCAGCCAATGCAGAGAAGCGTTCGCGAAAATTAAGTCGACCTGGCTCGATGATCGCCACGAGCCGATGTCCTCGCACCGCCACTCCGTTTTCTGATCAGTTTTTTTTGCCTGTTCCAGCATGGCCGGGGAATTATCCAGGCCAACAATTTTGGCGGAGGGCCAACGTTCGCGGAGAATCGCTGTGCTGTTTCCGGGTCCGCATCCGAGATCCACAATCTCTTCTGGTTGATCGATTGTGATCCTGGCGAGGAGATCGCGACTCGGTTGTGTGCGCTCCCGCTCAAAACGCAAATACAATGACGTGTTCCAATCTTCATTCATCAGATATCAAGATGTATGTGATTCTATATCAATTAGTTATGTTCCAAGAGTCGAGAAGCGGAATTGGGGTGTGGTAACAGATCTCCTGAGAGACTGGTAACAGGTCCACTATCTTCCACTGATGTTAGCCCCCTCTTGGTCATCGGAATAGCCGTCGCCTTGGCAGCGACATCGGAGGCTTCAGCTGTTCTCATCATCACCAAGGGCGGAACTTACACATTCAGCGTTGGGCAATCCAACCCGAGCATTCCGGCCGTATCGGTTCGCACCCGACAGCTAGTGATCTTTCGGCAATGGTAGCGGACAAAGCCCGCATATCACTTCCTGGGCACTACCCGGATGCACGACAATCCCTGGAACGGCGTTGTCGATGCCGATTGCCGGGTGCATGGCGTGCCGAATCTCTTCATCGCCGGCAGCTCGGTATTTCCCACCGGCGGTTATGCCAATCCGACCCTGACTATTGTCGCGTTGGCCTTTCGGCTCGCGACTCATCTGCGGTCCGAACTTCAATTCACGCCACGCATCCAGTTAGAGCAACGAACGTCAACGAACGTCAATGAACACCAACGAACGTCAATAAATCACCATTCGAAAATCCGCCCAGAATTCCTGAGAAAATCCAATGGGTGAGGCCAGCCTTCGTCTGTGAGGTCGCCTTTGCCGAATGGACTCTCGATGGGAACTGAGGCAGACAACATTTCTCGGATGG
Source organism: Verrucomicrobiota bacterium (assembly GCA_041167675.1). Classification (GTDB taxonomy): domain Bacteria; phylum Verrucomicrobiota; class Verrucomicrobiia; order Chthoniobacterales; family JAFAMB01; genus DASTDH01. The sequence continues at coordinate 1,609 of JBEEIB010000475.1, read as the reverse complement.
CGGGATGACAAGGATCCAGAGGAAGTGGTATTAGAGCAAGGGCGAGAAAGCTGAGATACGAAAATGGCGGTTCAATAAGGCCAAGTAGCCGGGAAAAGTTGCAGAACCTCTTCCCGGCTAGCGCTCTTGTTTGTCGTGGCTCTCTTTTCGGAGAGAAGCTGCTCTAAGAGGCGTACTTCGCGCATCGACTATTCACAATTTTTCTACGCCTGTTTTCCGCATCCTTGACTCGGGTATATGTTCATCTGCACACTGTTGCAATGGGCGCGACTCCTGAAGCGATTCGGTCGATACGATTCTTTGTCGTCGCCAGGGAAGTGGAACTCAGAAAATCGGTACGGAAAAAGTCCGGCTCGATCACGGTTGTACGAATACGTAGCGGAGCAGCTCTGAAGCCAATGCTTCGGTCAAGCCTCGAGCGTCTCCGCGCAAGCTACGAAGCTTCGAACCCGAAGGGCGCCAAGACCGCAAACTTGGTAGCGCACGCAAAGCGGTCTCGGAAAACCATGATAGTAGGGCAAGCCCATTAGACGTGCCTTCCTCGGATGCCTGCACTCAATATTAGTTGTGAGCGCGATTGACAGCTCGCAATCGTAGAGTGTGCAGCCTCCGCAATCCTCATACAGTAAAACTATGAGGTAACAGGCTGTTCCGCAGTCGGAGTGGACCTTCATTGGTGCTCATTGACGTTCGCTGACGGCGTTGCGTGGAGCGCAACATAGGTTCCGCGAAAAAGAGCCGATATTCCACGGGTGCCTTCAACCTCGACCGCAACAATCGTCCGAGCCTTGCCATGGCGCGACAAACCTTGCAGAAAATGAGACCACTTCTCTGGGCGCACGAGCCGAGCGCGGGCCGCAAAAGCGCCCTCGATCGGTGTCACGTAGCGTATTTCATTGTGTTGGATCACAACGGCGGGGAATTGGCCTTCGGCTTCTAGGCGGGCATAGACGAGAGTCCAACCGGCCAGAATGGCTATCGCACTGACACTTCCGCCAAATGCGGTGCCATGATGGTTTAGATTCGGCGCCAACGGCGCCGTTATCCGAATTTCTTCCAGACTTGCTTCCGATATCGATATGCCCAAGCCCTTGCTGATCGGTATTTGTTTCAGAAGGTACTGTTGGAGTCTGCTTGATAGATGTTCGCTCTCCATATTGGTGAATAGCCAATCGCAAATAGAGAATAGCGCATTTGGCCGATTTGCTATCTCCGATCTACTATTCCATTCGACGCTCGAACGGGACCAGCACATAATCTCCAGCTGGTACGCCAAGCAGCTGAAAATCGCTTTGGCTTTCTCAAAGTGTCGTTTCTGCATTCCCCCAACGATTTCCGGACTGATCGAATTGAAGCGCGTTTCACCCTTAGTCGACGTTCGTCGACGTTCGTTGGTGTTCGCTGACGTTCGCTGACGTTCGTTGGTGTTCGCCGACGTTCGTTGGTGTTCACTGACGTTCGTTGACGTTCGCTGACGTTCGTTGACGTTCGTTGACGTTCGCTGACGTTCGTTGGTGTTCACTGACGTTCGCTGACGTTCGCTAACGTTCACTGACGTTCGTTGACGTTCGTTGACGTTCGCTGACGTTCGTTGTCTATATACAGGAGA
>JBEEIB010000474.1:0-31947 GCA_041167675.1 Verrucomicrobiota bacterium | reverse complement strand
GCCGTTTATGCCGGCTTGCGACCTTGAATGCAGTGCAGCATTCTGACCTGTAACAAACCGCATTAGTTAACCAAATTTCCGTGTCCGTTTTGTCGGGGGAAGTACAGATGTCTTAAAAGTCGTTTGGATGAAATCTTTCATGACTAGTGTTGATTTGTTCTGGTTTTGGCAAATTTGGTATCTGTTCTGAGCAACTCCTCCGAGGCGGCCTCAGTGAGCCTCTCACCGACTTCCAAATTCAAAGTAAAAAATCACCCGGTGATCTATAGCGAGCTCCAGGTGCGGTTCGCGTGGTCCGTGGGAAAGAATAGACACGGATTTCCGAGACCCCGCCGCTATCTGCCCCAGCTGCCGTAATTGTTGTCCCGATTGCTGCAGCAGCCAAGAACGCGAGGAACGGCGAGAAGGCTCGTGACCAGAAATTCATAACCGCGAATGAAGGCGGGAGTTGAGATTCTGGATTCCAGCTTCTATTTTCTCGGTCCCTCGATCTGTTCATGGCCACAATCTTTTCAGTCACTGAGTTTACCCGACGAGTGCGGGATCTATTGGAGGGTCAGCTCAGAGATGTCTGGATTGAAGGCGAAATCTCCAACTACCGCAAACAATCATCCGGTCATCATTATTTTACGTTGAAGGATGATCGGGCCCAACTTGCCTGCGTCATGTTTTCGCGCGCTTATTCCGCGCAAGCCGGAACGATTCTGCGGGATGGAGTCCAAGTGCAGGCCTTCGGCCGGGTAAGCGTTTATGAGGCTAGGGGTCAATACCAACTGATTGTTGAGCTGGTCCAGACCAAAGGTCTCGGGTTGTTGCAGGCGAAATTCGAGGCACTAAAGCGCAAGTTGGATGCCGAAGGTCTGTTTGATCCGACTCATAAGAAACCACTTCCTCCCTTTCCCAGACGCGTAGCACTAGTGACTTCCCCTACTGGTGCGGCCGTACAGGACATTTTGAATATCCTTCAGCGGCGGAGCCCATGGCTTCGCCTGCTTATCTGCCCGGTTCGGGTACAAGGAGAGGGCGCAGCAGAGGATATAGCTGGGACCATCGGCTACTTGAGCCAGAATCAAGCCAGGCTGCGGATTGACGCTCTCATTGTCGGGCGGGGCGGAGGCAGCCTGGAAGATCTCTGGGAATTTAATGAGGAGGTATTGGCTCGGGCGATTTTTGCCTGCCGCATTCCGACAATCTCAGCGGTTGGACATGAGATCGATTTTACGATCGCGGACTTCGTCGCGGATCTCCGGGCACCAACACCGAGTGCGGCAGCCGAACTAGTCGCTCCCGCGATTGATGCGCTATTTAATCAGATCAATTCACGAAGGCTTTATTTGGAAAGCATGTGGAAGCAACACCTGGAAATTAGGCGGCTTAAGTTGAGTCGAATCGAAGGTTCAGGAACCTTTCGCGAGCCGAGGCGGTTGATCCTGGAGCGACAGCAATCGGTGGATCAGCTCGAAATTCGGCTCATTCAGCTTCGGGACTGGATGTTAAAGCAGCGCCGTGACCATCTGTTGCGATTGACCTCTCTGGTGATGATGTTCAAGCCGACGGAGGTCTTAGAACGACGCAGAAAAGAGATCACTTTGTGCCAAGAAAAATTACGGTCGGCTGTACTTCAACGGCTGGACCGAGAGCGGCTCCACGTCGGACGACTCACCGGAGCAGTCCGATTGCTAGGCCCTGAACAAACGCTTCGCCGCGGATACTCAATCACTGAAGATGAGAATGGCAAAGTGATTCAATCCGTAGACGCGGTCACGGCCAATCAAAGGCTCAAGACTATCTTGGCTGACGGAAGCATTTGGTCGAAGACCGAGTAGGTACAAGTGACGGGTTGCGGGTTGGGCGGCGCTGAACGTCGACCAAAAACCTGAAATTCAGGGCGACGGACAAGTCCGCAGGCCAACCCGCCTGTAACTTGTAACTTCTAACCCTGATGCTCGTGGCACTTGAACGCGACCACCGCCAGCGGAGGTAAGGTAACGCTAATCGAATGGCTGCGGCCTTGCCAGGGAACCGCGTCGGCGTGCATTCCGCCGTAGTTACCAATGTTGCCGCCTCCATAAATCTCGGCATCGGTATTGATCACTTCTTCGTACCAGCCGTCGCTCGGAACGCCTATGCGATATCCGTGCCTTGGGACAGGCGTAGCATTGACCAGGAAAACGAAAGGGGACGTATTTTCGCCTTTGCGTAAAAAAACCACGACGCTGCTGTCGGCATCGTGGAAGTCGATCCATTCAAAGCCTTCATAGGAATCGTCCAACTGCCAGAGCGCCGGCTCGGTCTTATAAACATAGTTTAAGTGCTGAACCAGGCGTCGCAGCCCGGCGTGGAGGGGGTAATCAAGCAAGTCCCAGTCGAGGCTCTGATCGTGATTCCATTCTCGCCACTGCCCAAATTCGCCTCCCATAAACATGAGTTTTTTGCCGGGATAAGCGTACATCCAAGCAAAGAACATCCGCAGGTTGGCAAACTTCTGCCAAGGATCGCCCGGCATTTTGGTTACGAGTGAACCTTTGCCATGGACCACTTCGTCATGACTGAGAACCAGGATGAAATGTTCTTGGAAGGCGTACAAAAGTGAAAAAGTAATGTCTCCCTGATGATGTTTGCGATGGATCGGCTCGCGGCTCATGTAGGCGAGAAAGTCGTGCATCCAACCCATGTTCCATTTGAACCCGAACCCAAGTCCTCCCAGGAATGTGGGTCGAGAGACGCCAGGCCAGGCTGTCGATTCCTCAGCGATGGTTAGAATGCCGGGAAAGCGTTCGTAACAAACCTCGTTAAACCGTTTTAAGAAATAGATCGCTTCTAAATTTTCGCGGCCACCTTGTACGTTTGGCACCCAATTTCCGGCCGTACGAGAATAGTCAAGATAGAGCATCGAAGCGACGGCATCCACGCGCAATCCGTCAATGTGAAACTCGTCTAGCCAATAGAGAGCGTTACCGATTAAGAAGTTTCGGACTTCGTTCCTGCCGTAATTGAAAATGAGCGTGCCCCAATCTTGGTGTTCGCCCTGGCGCGGGTCGGCATGTTCATAGAGGTGGGTGCCATCAAATTGGGCTAGACCATGAGCGTCTTTAGGAAAATGGCCGGGTACCCAATCAAGAATCACACCGATGTTGTTTTGATGGCATTGGTTGACGAAATCACGAAATTCGTCCGGATTACCGAAGCGGCTGGTCGGCGCGTAATAACCGGTAACCTGATAACCCCACGAGCCGTCGAACGGATGCTCGGCCACTGGCATTAATTCGATATGGGTAAAGCCGTTATCTTTGACATAAGGAATGAGCCGGTCACCAAATTCCCGGTAGCTGAGGTATCGATTGTTTTCTTCCGGTACTCGCGCCCATGAGCCGAGGTGCACCTCATAGATACTGATCGGCTCTTTGTGCCACTGCTTAGAATTCCGATGCTCGATCCAAGCGGTATCGCTCCAGGTGAAGCGATTCAGATCGAATACCAGCGATGCCGTCTGCAAACCGTGCTGGCCATAGAAGGCGAATGGATCGCTTTTCAGAACAATCTGACCGCTGCTGTTACGCAGCTCGAACTTATAGTGAGCGCCCTCGGTGACTTCGGGAATAAAGATTTCCCAAACTCCCGATTCCGCTCTCTTGCGCATGGGATGAACCCGGCCATCCCATCCGTTGAAATCGCCGACTACGGAAACCTTCTGCGCGTTGGGAGCCCAAACCGAAAAGATGACCCCGCTGTGACCATTTATTTGCGACAGGTGCGCACCTAATTTTTGGTAAATCTCATAGTGATTCCCTTCGCAAAAAAGATGCATGTCCAATTCGCCCAAAAGAGTTCCGAACGAATATGGATCGGCGATCTGGAATCGTTCACCGGTCCAGCGCTCGATTTCGAGCATGTAATCAAACCGCGACTCAGCCCCTGCCAATCTCGCTTCGAAGAAACCTTCTTCAGTAATTTTTTCCCCGGGGAAACGCCGCTTTTGATCGTTGCGATCGACTATGGTCAATGATTTTGCGTCCGGACGAAACGCTCGAACGACCAACTGACCGTTGGCTTCTTGTAATCCGAGAAAGCCGAAAGGATTAGGATGTTCAGCATTCAGCAATAGCTGGAGGTCATGCGGGGAGACAGTGGCAGTCATATTTTCCTTTGCAGCAGTGGTTCAATTTTTGCGCAATACAGATCACGAGCGGCGTGACGCTGAAGTATAAGTTTCCGACTCAGAAACCCGCGATCCTGCTTCAGCGATTTGGCGATCGCTATACTAATATTTCGAGGAGAGGATCGAAGGTCAAACGCAATGGAGCCTGGGGGTAAATTTGAGCGGAGCGGTTCGATGTCTGAGCAGAAAATTGGTAGGCGAAATGCGGCAGCTTCCAATATTGGTAATCCGAACCCTTCTTGCTTCGTCGTAAACAGTAAAGCATCGCTCGCAAGGTAAAGGCTGCGAAGTTGGGCGTCATCAACGAAGAAATGGTCATTTACCCAGCGGATCCGGTCGGTCACGCCCAATTCGGAGGCTTGTTGTTTCAGGCCGGCAAAGTGGCCCTTCGCGCCGGGGTTATACCCGTTTGCCGCACCAGTAATGAAAAGCCGGGCCGGAAAATCGATTTCCAGCAATGCAGCTAAGATTTGCAGTGCCAGGCCGAGATTTTTCCGCTGCAGAATCCGAGTCGGATACAGCAAAATAGCTTCTTCCGCATTGATTCCGGCTAATAATCCGGAAACCTCGGTCGTTAGTTCCAGCGCTGACGATAGATCAAGGCCGTTCGGAACCACCGCATCTGCCGTAGTACCGGTCAAATCACGAAATTCCTGAGCTCGAGTTTTTGAAATTACAACATACTCAATACCGGGTTGCCTTTCACGAATCATATCGAAAACACGATTTCGCGGCAGAGAGTAATCTTGGTTGTTTGCCGCGAAATCATGGGTCCAGGCCAGAACTCGATTTCCTTCTTCGGCCAGTTCGGAAATAACCTGAGTGGCAGCAAGATGGAACGGCATGGTCATAAAATTGTGAACTACCGCACAATCCCACTGGGCGAATAACGATCGCAACCGCTTCTTAACTTCTTTTACAGCTCGGAAATAGGCGGGTCCCGGATAGCCGGTGGTAACTTCCTGTTGCGCCTGAGCAACCATCTCTTCCATTAGACTCAGCTCCGGGAAAACCAAAGTCGGAATCGCGTCAGAAAATCTTTTCCCATCACCGCATACGATGGAGACGGAGTGGCCGGCGCGGGCCATTAGAGTCGCTTGTTGACGCACCACCGCTTCAACCCCGCCTACCACCGGCCAGGAAGTATAATGTACCAGACCAATTTTCATGCGAAGTACGATTTCCAGATAGCTGCTGGGACCCTGAATTGACCTTGCAACGCTAACAATCTGCTTTAATGTCCACCTCTTTGGCTTTCCTCGCTGCCAGGGTAGCTCAGTGGTAGAGCAGGGGACTCATAAGCCCTTTGTCGGGAGTTCAACTCTCCCCCCTGGCACTCTCGAACCGCTTCGTGATACAGTCCACTACGGAGGTGGCACAGCCCGGAAAATCCTCCGGAACGCAGTGCATCTTGTCGGTAATAAGCATACCCTCGCGCGCTTGCCGAATCACTTGGCCAATCTTCAAGCGACAACAAGTATAGCTGAATCGGTGCCTAAGGAGCAAGCAACGCCGAACCCACGTTTTTCCTATCCCAACGTTCACGGTTGCGAGAAATGGGGGTGCGGTTAGCTTGCAGGAATATGGACGTTATGCACAACCACTTCGTGTGGGGAGCGGCATTGGGAATCTTGATCGGACTAGCCGGAATGATTCTCTTGACGCTCCGCCTTTGGGAATCCCGGCGCGAAGTGAAACGACTTCAACGCCATTTGGCAGATAAATTAGAATTGGAAGCTGACGCCACAAACCGGTTAAAGACCGATTTGCAACAATTGAAACAGCACAACGAAAACTTGCGGATCAAAGTGGCGAGTCTGGGCCAACTTCCGGATCGAAAGCTGCAGCGCGACATCGAGATTTATGCTCGCGCGGAGCGTTATATGGTGTCTCGTTCACCGGGGTTTCCGGCCGCCTGGGAAGAAGCCAAGCGCAATTCGATCGAAGAGCTCCAAGGCGAAGAGAATGGCCATAGCCTTCCACGCCGGGTTTTTAATGCCTTGCTTAATCGCCCTTCTAAAATCGACGCGACGGCGGAGGAGCGGCAATCGGAAGGGTAGGGCGGAGACGTAGGTTGGGCGAACGCCTGGTACGGTGTAAGCCGAACCGGCTTGAGCTACGCGTGGCGTATCCAACGGCATCCCTTGCGACTTTGCCGGGCAACCAATAATGCAATAGATAAATCGTGCCCATGGGCTCAAGCCGATTCCGCTGACACGAAAACAGGCCTTCGGCCTATCAGCCCGCACATCCGGAATTCCGGTTGACGTCCCGAACGAGCCGAGTACCGTGCCTGCTCTTTTTCATCCCATCTATGGCAAACACGCGATCAGCAGCAAAACGCGCTCGACAGACCCAAGCCCGCATGCTTCGGAACCGGCGGGTCCTTACGGGGATAAAATCTCAACAGAAAAAGCTGACGGCCATTGTCGCTGCTGGAGACGAGAAACAGGCAGCACTTGAGCTTGCCGCTTTGACTAGTCGCTTAGATAAAGCTTCTCGGCGCGGTATCATTCACAGGAATTCGGCCAATCGAAAAAAGAGTCGCGCATCCAAAAAATTGGTTGTAGCCAAGGCGCCAAAAGCGGCGGCGGAATAAACAACTCGATTACGGATTTCAAATTCCGCAATCCGCAGTTCGCATCCCTTAGTTGAGATTACCCATTAACTCGGATCGGCAAGTCAATCGATCGAGAGACTTTGGGGGTCTTTCCTGGCGATAAAGAAAGAGCACGGTTACCTCGAATAGCGGAGATTGGCTGTACATGCGCTCGCAATGAACAACCATGCCCGTCAGATCGATACAAACCGGCGCAGAATCAGAAAATTCCGGCTCCACGCAAACTTTAAGTCCCAACTGCGTACCTAAGTCAAACTCCCAACGAGAGCGGAAAATGATTCCCTGGTCGTTTAAGGTGATCTCACTGAAATAAGAAGAGAGGCATTCAGCCGCCCGGTCGAAATAGATCATTACGTCGGCATTTCGACATTTGGCATTGTAAGACTTCATCCGCGCAAAAAAGCAACCTCGATACGTACGGTATGCCTCATTCTTCTGGCGTCAAGCCAGTGTCGTCCATATCAGCTCCGACTTCCCGCATGATTCGCTTGGCCAGACGGGCAAGTAACCAGGTGGTTCCCATGGTCAGAATAAAGCCGCCACCCCATAATAGATAGTCGTTGGGTACCGGTCGCTTCAGACCTCGAGCCATCTCAACTCCAAACTGGCCAAGCGTTCCGACGAACGTATACAAGAACAGACCAGGGGTCTGACCGAGCGCGATCCACAAAAGGCACCGTCCGATCGGAACCCGGGTCAGACCGTAGAGATAGTTCAACAGACTGCTTGGAGCCAACGGATTCAATTGAGAGAGTACCACGATCTTCCAACCGTGCCGCTCGATTGCCTTATCGAGCAACAAAAGCCGGCGATTGTTTGAAAGCATTTTTTCAACTTTTCGCCGCCCGATTCTACGCGCAATGGCAAAAGCTCCGGCCGCCCCAAGCAAGTTGCCAATCAGGACCAGAAGAAAGCCCCACCAGAGGCCAAACAAGAATCCACCTCCAATGCTTAAGACGCCGCCAGGCAGGAGAAAAAGGTTGCAGATTGCGTAGCCAAATGGATAAACGATGCCACTCCAAACCCCCAGACCTTCAATTCTTTTCTGAGCATCTCCAACCCAATCGAGCAATGGATAGTGTGAAGCCAACAGAAATACGATTCCACCGGCTGCGAGCAACCCGGTACCTTGTGTGAGAAGCGACCACGGGATCCTATGATGTAATTCCTCGGATGTGCTGCGCGAGCTCGGCGGTGGTATCATAGGCAAGGAATGGAGTGATCAGGTAGACCCCAGGGAAGTGTTCGAGGATGGATTCAGCGACTTCTTTGGCGATAGTTATTCCGATCCGTCTCCCTTCGGGTCCTTCTTTTCCAGCCATTCGAGACCGAATAGGGTCCGGGATGATAATCCCAGGCACCTCATTGTGCAAAAACTCAGTGTTACGTCCATTAAGCAGCGGCCAGACCCCGGTCAAGATCGGAACACCAAGGTGGCGCGTTCGCTCAAACATTGTTTCAACTAGTTGGCGGTCGAAAACCGGTTGGGTCATTACGTAACGAGCGCCGGCGGCCAATTTGCGCTCCAATCGTGAAATTTGGGCATCCAAGTTCTTGGCGTTCGGGTTAAAGCTGCAACCGAATACAAAATCGGTAGGATATTTGATCGTCTTACCGGCGAAGTTGTAGCCCTGATTCATTCCGGAAATAATCTGCATCAGTTGGATCGAATTGACGTCGTAAACGGAAGACGCCCCCGGTTGGTCACCAAACTTGGCTGGATCACCAGTAAGCGGCAAAACATGGCGAATACCAAGCGCGGCGATTCCGAGCAGTTCACTTTGCAAACCGATGAGGTTTTTGTCGCGGCAACTCACATGCAGTAGCGGCATGATGTTGTATTGCTGCTTAAGCATCGCGCCGATTGCCAGATTACTGATCCGAAGGATTGCCAGCGAGTTATCCGCCAACGTGATAGCGTCAGAACCCGCGTCCGCCAAATGCCTGGCAGCAGTAAAATAGCGATCCAGATCAAGTGTCTTCGGCGGATCCAATTCCGTGACGATGACTGTATGACCGCCGGCGATCAGGTCGAGCAGACTCGTCTCGACCGGGCGTTTCTCTGGAATGGGTTCGGGTTCCGCTAACCACTTGATTACCGGCTTGGATTTGACCGGCTCGAGCCCGACCAAAGCCTTTGATATTTCTTGGATATGTTGAGGACCAACGCCGCAACAACCGCCAATTAACCGAGCGCCTTCGGCGACAAATTCCTTTGCCGCTTTGGCGAAATATTCAGGAAAGGCGTTATAAATGAAACGCCCTTCCTGGTAACGGGGATAGCCGGCATTGGGGTAGGCGCTGATCACGAAGTCGAGCGGAATCCGCTTCAAAATCTGCACCATCGCGCGCGGCCCGGTTACGCAATTTACGCCGACCACGTTTGCCCCGAGCCGGGAAAGTTCACGAAATGCTTGCACCACTGGCAGGCTGGAGGGTAAACGGCCCTCTTCGGAACAGACCATCGAACAAATGACCGGGATCTCGGTGCTTAACTGCCGGAGTGCCTGCAACGCAATTTTTATTTCCTCCAGGTCTAAAAAGGTCTCGAGAAAAATGGCGTGAACATCTGCCTCCAAAAGTGCGCTGATTTGCTCTTGAAAAATAGCCTTTTGATCGATCTTCTGTGCTCTGACCTCCTCATTGGCAATGCCCAGTGGGCCGACACTGGCAGCTACACAAACGTCCTTTCCGGAGCTTGCACGCTTGGCAATAGCCACCGCTGCCATGTTCAGCTCCCGGACCTTCGACTCCAATCCGTGTTTCGCCAGCCGCATGCTATTTGCCCCGAAAGTGTTCGTTTCGATCACTCGCGATCCGGCAGCAATGTAGGCCTCGTGGATACGGCGGACGACATCCGGATCGGTGAGGTTTACCTCCTCCAAACAGACTTCCATCGGGACTCCTGCTCCCATTAGCTCAGTTCCCATGGCACCGTCACCGCAGACCACTGATGCTTGCAGTTCTTCCAATAAGTTCATGCCCCGTCCAGATTGCGGCCAACTAAAGTCGCGTGAGAAGCGTTTGTCATCTAATTCTTTAGGATTCACCAAACGGAAATAGCCGCTTGAAAACAGACAGGGGCACTTTCCTGGCGGCTATTTTCGTTCGGTGAATCCTACTGTTTCCGTCGCGGGTCGAGGGCATCGCGCAATCCATCTCCGAGGAAGTTTAAGGCGAGCAGAGTGATCGACATCGTCGCGGCCGGAAATACCAGCAGCCACCAATATCCTTTGACCGGGTTGATTGATTGAGCAGCATCACTTAGCAAAAGACCCCAACTGGCTAGAGGCGCTTGTACGCCAACACCAAGAAAGCTGAGAAACGACTCGTCGAGAATGACCGACGGAATGGTCAGTGTCAGATAAACGATAGTTACGCCAATGAGGTTAGGCAGAAGATGCTGAAATATGATGTTTCGGTGGCTCTGGCCGATGCTGCGCGCCGCAACTACAAACTGCTGGTTCTTCAGACTCAACACCTGACCACGGACGATTCTGGCCATCGTGAGCCATTCGGTTAGACCAAGGCACAGCACCAATATTAGAATCTTCGAATAGCCAATGAAGTTCTGGAGGCCGTGCGCCTCCATCCCGCTGCGCAGGATCGGGTCAAGTCCGCTGATGAGTACCAGAAGAAAGATCAATCGGGGAATAGCGTAGAGCACATCTACCAATCTCATCATCAGCGAATCGACTTGTCCGCCGGCATATCCTGCGATCATCCCGTAAATGATTCCGACCACGAAGCTCACCGCGGCGCCGGCGATACCGACCAGAAGCGAAATACGGGCTCCCAGCAGTACGCGAAAGAACAAGTCTCGTCCGTTGAGATCGGTGCCAAAGGCATGTTCCGGGGAGGGCGGAAGAAAGCTATGGGCTGTTACCTCACTGCTCTCGGCCGATAGCAGGATGGGGCCAACCAGAGCGGCGATGGCTACTCCGACCACGATCAACGTCGAAGCAATCATCGCCGGATTTCGCCGCAGTCTGCTCCAGGCAGAACGAGAATCAGTCATACAAAATGATTCGGCGATCGAGGACACCATAAAGAATGTCCGCCACCAAGTTGAACAGAACGAGCAAGGTGCAGTAGACGATCACGACTCCAGCCAGGAGAAACCCGTCGCGATTCAACACCGAGTTGACGAAAAATCCGCCTGCGCCCGGAATGCTGAAGATGCTCTCCACCACGATGGAGCCGGTCAAAAGGTTGGCGGCAAGAGGGCCGAGAAATGAAACGACCGGGAGTATCGCGACACGCAAGGCATGTTTGTAGATAACCTGGGATTCCGGCAAACCTTTTGCGCGAGCGGTTCGAACGAAATCCTGGGTAAGAACTTCCAACATGCTCGCGCGGGTCAGCCGGGCAATGTAAGCGGCGTATGGTGCGGCCAAAGTAATCGAAGGAAGGACCAGACTTTGCAGGTTTCCCCAACCACCGACCGGAAATAAAGGAAAGTAAATGGCGAAGATCAGAACCAGTAATGGGCCGATGACAAAAGCGGGTAGAGAAATGGCCACCAGAGCTCCCAGCATTGCGGAACGATCGATCCAGGAATGCTGATAAGAAGCGGCCAGAGATCCTAAGAAAACGCCAATGCTTGTAGCGAGGCAAAAGGCGATTCCGCCCAAGGTAGCGGATACTGGCAAACAGTCCGCTAGAATCTCGTTTACGGTACGATTCCGGTATTTCGTGGAAAGCCGAAGATCCCCATGGAACAGATCACTGAGATAGTCGACGTACTGAGTAAAAAGCGGTCCATCTAATTTATATTTGGCCAATAGCTCTGCTTCGATGTGAGGTGGCAATTTACGCTCGCGATCGAATGGACCTCCTGGCATTAACCGAATCAGAAAAAATGTGATTGTAACGACGCAGAAGAGAACAATGACAAGGCCGACTAATCGTCTGGCGATAAATCTGATCATGGGGGCAAATTATGATCATTTCTCACGGTAGGGTTTCTCTCGGTCATTGCGAGGTAGAGAGTGTCGCTCCGCGACCGCAGAAATCGAGGATGGAACCGGACCTGGTTAGGTCGAAAACCATCATTGAGGCGTTATTGTTGGCAATATTGTCAGGCATAACGGGACAAATGGCTTGCGCGATGATCCTACGGTCGCGGAGCGACGCGCCTACCTCGGCAATGCCCTCCACTCCGCGGACGACCCTGAAATGTCGTCAAAACACATCAAGAAGTCGCCAACCAGGCTCAGATCGCTAAATTCCATCAAAACTGAATGAGGGATTTTACTGGAACGCCAGCCAGCTGTTTTCTGCCTTCTAAGTCAACTAGCTCGATGAAGAATAACGCTGCCTCGACCGTGGCGCCGAGCTGTTCGATCAAGTGAACCGCGGCGGCTGAAGTGCCTCCGGTCGCAAGCAAATCGTCGACTATGACGACCTTTTCTCCCGCTTGCACGGCGTCGATATGCATTTCCATATCGGCCCGTCCATATTCCAGTATATACGAATAGCCAATGGTGCGATACGGCAGCTTACCTTTCTTCCGCACGGGAATGAACCCAAGGCCAAGCTTGTACGCCACCGCTGCTCCGAACAGAAAACCGCGTGCGTCAATCCCCACAATCTTGGCTGGAGCCGGTTTTTCCGCTTCGGCCGCGAGCGCGTCCACGACCTGACGAAACAATTCGGGCTTACTAAGGATCGGCGAAATGTCGCGAAATATGATGCCGGGCTTCGGAAAATCGGGAATATCCCGAATTGCGCGACGAAGCTCTTCTGGATTGACTCCACTCATGAATGGCGGGACCGTAGCAGTTCAGTTTTGTTGATGCATCTGGATTTTCTCAGCTCACTGATTTTCGCCTCGGATCGCCTTTGGGTTTGGCTGGCACTTTATGGTTTTTCGCTGGCATCCGCCTATTCCGCCTACTCGCTCGTGACCGGTAAGTTTATGGCGCCACGGTTGACCTTTGGTTTGATCAGCGCCGGGTTCGTTTGCCAAACCCTCTTTTTAGTTGATCGAGGCCACCAAATCGGTCGCTGTCCGATCACGAATTTCTTTGAGCTGCTGGTCTTTCTTGGATGGTCGATGATCCTGATTTATCTATTAATCGGTTCCTCCTATCGTTTATCGCTCCTGGGCGTCATCACCGCACCGTTTGTTTCTGTGCTTAATATTTGGGCGTTGCTAGCCTCAGATCACCCGCTTCGTACCGGTCATCAACCGGTTAATCCTTGGCTGGAGACGCATACTTCCTTCTCGATCGTGGCTTGCGGGGCCTTCGCCCTGGCTGGGGTCGCTGGATTAATGTATCTGTTTCAGGAGCGGCAGCTGAAAACCCGTAAGCCAGGCTCAATCTTTTTTCGACTGCCGCCTATTACCACCCTCACAATTGCCAATTCACGTTTGCTTTGGCTTGGTTTTGTCCTTTTCACCGTCGGCCTCGGCTCCGGCTTTTTTATCGGCCAAGAGGTTGACTGGCGAAAGGTTGCCTGGTCGGTGTTGGTTTGGGCGCTTTACGGCGGCATTTTGCTTGGTCGCCTTCGGCACACGATGGGGGCAAAGTGGATTGCCACCTTGTCAATTATCGCTTTTAGTCTGCTCTTAAGTGTTTTTTGGGGCATTCGATTTATCTCGGATAGCCCGACCGTGAGATGAGCATATATTGTTTTGGCCTTAGCCATCAGACTGCCGCAGTTGACGTACGCGAGAGATTCGCGATTCCCGAATCTGCTTTGCCTGACGCATTGGCGCGACTAAAGACGGTGCCGGGGCTGGCTGAAGGACTCATTGTCTCGACCTGTAATCGTACCGAGTTCTACGTGACTGGGGAATTTCGAGACAGTCCCGCTCCGGCATTCTTCGAGGGCTTCTATCGAAATTTGAGAGCAGGAGACGAAACGCACCTTTTTCGCCTGTGGGCCAACCAAACTGTCCGTCACTTGTTTCGAGTAGCTTCTGGCCTGGAGTCGATGATCGTCGGGGAGACAGAAATTTTTGGGCAAGTCAAACGGGCTTATGAGTTTGCGGCCGATGCGCAAACGACCGGCAAGTTATTGAACCGTCTTTTCCAAAAGTCGTTTCAGGTAGGCAAGCAGGTTCGCTCTTCCACCGCAATCACCCGCGGTAGCGTTTCGATCGGCTCGGTAGCGGTGGGCCTGGCGGAACAGATCTTTGGTGATCTAGATGGCTGCAAGATCATGATTCTTGGCGCCGGTGAAACCAGCGAAAGGACGGCCCGAGCCTTTCGATCGCGTGGAGTGGAGCAAATCTTTGTCTCCAATCGCTCTTTCGAACGCGCGGCAGCGCTGGCTGCAATTACCGGGGGACGAGCGATTCATTTTGAGGATTGGGAGCAAGAATTTCGTGATCTGGATATCCTGGTGAGCTCAACGGCAGCTCCGCACGCGATTATCACGCTAGATAAATTGGCTCCGTTTCTGCGATCTCGGAGGCACCGGCCGCTTTTCATGATCGATTTGGCAATGCCACGGGATATCGAGCCCGCCGTGAACAAGCTGGATGGTGTTTATTTGTACGATCTCGATTCGCTTCAAGCCATGACCGCGCGAACATTGGAAGTTCGCAGGCAAGAAGCAGAAAATTGTCACCGGCTGATCGACCACCACGTTCGGGATTTTCAGCTCTGGGTTGAACGCACACAGCCTGCGAGTTTCTCCCCGATCGCTATCCAATTGCCAGGGGCGTAATGAAGATTGTTCTGGGCACAAGAGGCAGCTCGCTTGCCTTAGCCCAAGCTGAGATAGCAGGTAATCTTCTATCGCAAGTAGCTGGGATCGAGCAGGTCGAGCGCCAAATTATAAAAACCACCGGCGACCGGCGCTTGGATCTACGCCTGAGTGATTCCGGGAAAAAGTTCGCTCGAGGCCTTTTTACGAAAGAATTGGAAGAATGCTTGGTGAACGGGCAGATCGACGTGGCTGTGCACTCCCTAAAAGACCTGCCTACGGAGTTGCCTAAAGGGTTAACGATCGCCGCCGTGTTGCCTCGAGAAGATCCTGCTGATGTGCTGGTTTCTCGGCAGGCAATTTCTCTCGGAGAGGTTCGCGCAAAGGGCGTGATCGCAACCAGTAGCCCGCGTCGCGCTCAACAATTGAAGTACTTCCGGCCGGATATTACGGTCGTCGATATCCGCGGCAACGTTCCAACTCGTATCGAGAAGTTGATCAATCAGCCAAGCTGGGACGGATTAATCTTGGCCCGAGCTGGTCTTGAGCGATTGGGTCTCAAAATTCGAGAGAACCAGATCCAATTCGATAGTGGCACTTTATTTGCTTCCACTCTGGAGGGAATGCTGCCCGCCGCCGGTCAGGGAGCGATTGCCCTCGAGGTGCTTGAGAAATCGTCGGCCATCCGCAACCTCGTGGGGGCGGTCAACGATCCGGCAACTTGGTTTTGTGTTCATGCCGAACGCGAATTCCTGCGATTATTGGGTGGTGGATGTGAGATGCCGATTGGCGTGCGGGCGAGTATCCACCGACCTGCCCAGTCGGCCGGAGAAAAGATTCGCGAAGGAGGAAGTTCAATTGACAATCAAAGCTTGAGGCGAGAGCAAGCGCTACTGGAAGCTATTGTTTTTGAGGGAGATACGGTGCGCAAGGGATCGGTAGCTGGTAATTTTGATTCGGCCGAAGCGGCTGCCCGAACTTTGTTTTCGAAGATTTATGGCGAAAAAAGGTAAATGCATTCTGGCCGGGGCCGGTCCGGGGGACCTTGGGTTGGTGACTTTGCGGGCGAAGGAGGCGATCGAACATGCGGATGTGGTTGTCTATGATTACCTCTGCAATCCGGAAATCTTGAAATGGGCTCCGGCGGATACAGAAATCGTTTCCGCGGGGAAAAAGGCAGGCCGGCATACGTTGACTCAGGCCGAAATCAATGACCTCATCGTCCAGCGGGCTCGTGCCGGAAAGAACGTCGTGCGGCTCAAGGGCGGCGATCCATTTGTTTTTGGACGAGGCGGAGAAGAGGCGGAGGCATTGGCCGCTGCTGGAATCGATTTCGAAGTGGTCCCAGGAGTCAGCGCCGCAATCGCGGTACCTGCTTATGCCGGGATTCCGATCACTCATCGGGACGTTACCTCCTCGTTTACGGTGTTTACCGGTCACGAGGATCCGACTAAACTGGAATCAGATCTCGACTATAATTCGCTCGTAAAAGGCGGAGGGACGCTGGTCATGCTGATGGGAGTTGAGCGACTTGAGAAAATCGTTGCCGCCCTCCGTGCGCATGGCGCCGAATCCTCGATGCCGGTTGCCCTGGTGCGTTGGGGTACGACCGGGCGCCAGGAAACCATCACTGGGACACTAGAAAATATCGTTGATCGAGCTGCTGGCTTTGAAGCTCCCGCCGTCGCGGTCTTTGGCAAGGTAGTCTCCTATCGGCAAAAGCTCGGCTGGTTTGAAAAGCGGCCATTGTTCGGTCGCCGTATCGTGGTCACCCGAACCCGCCGGCAGGCCGGAGTATTGAGCGCCAAACTTCTTCTTCTTGGTGCTGATGTGCTTGAGTTGCCAACCATACGGATCGAGCCGCCGGAGGACTTGCTGGAGTTTGGTGAGCTGGTCCGCGATGCCTACCAATACGACTGGCTCGTTTTTACCAGCCCAAATGGCGTCAATGCGTTCTTCGACATGTTCTTCAAGCTTTACCAGGATGCACGCAATATCGGAGGTGTGCGGATCGCAGCTATCGGCCCCGGCACCGCCCAGCGTATTAAGGATTATCATCTGACAGTCGACGTGCAGCCGGATGATTTTATAGCTGAAGCCGTCGTCGAATCTCTGCAACAATTTGAGAGTGTAGAAAATCTGAAGTTCTTGCTGGTGCGCGCGGAAAACGCGCGGGATGTTCTACCTAAACGTCTGGCGCAACTGGGGGCAATCGTGGATGAGGCGATCGCCTATCGAACCGTCCCCGAGACCCAGGATGGTACCGGTGCTCGCGAACGCTTTGAACGAGAGGGTGCTGATCTGGTGACGTTCACGAGTTCTTCAACGGTGACCAATTTCCTGGCGCTCAAACTTCCGTGGCCAGGAAATCTACGAACGGCTAGTATCGGACCGATCACATCAGAAACGATGCGACAAGCGGGCCTCAAAGTGGATGTCGAAGCCGCCCGTCACGACATTGACGGTCTGGTCGAAGCGATCGTGGAGAATCTGGGTCGATAAGAGGGGGAGAATCGCGGGGTTCCAGCGGTGGCTGATACCCTTAACTGGTAGGGTGATACAGTCCGGTAAATCATCCATGGCGAAATCATCGACCAGGGCTCGATTGTGAGCCTCGGCGCCAGGTTGTCGGCTCACACGCCTTCCGTTATCGCTCAACGGCGTGTTTCGCTCTTTCAGGCGCATTCACATCAGATCGGTATCCCCAAAAAATAAAAAAAGCTTCGCCGCAAAGCGAAGCTTTCCTAAAGCGCTATGTGAGAACCAATTACGGATTAAAACGGAATTTTAGTTTGCCACGTTTGGCCGCAAGCTTAGCCTTCCGACGCACCTTCTGATTCGGGGTCTCGAAAGCGCGCAAACGCCGCACTTCTTCCATAATACCCTCGGCGTCTAGTTTGTTTTTTAAGCGCTTGAGCGCCCGGTCGATAGGCTCTCCTTTGCGGACAATTACTTCAGGCATAAAAAAGTCTTCTTCTTCGATCAGTTCGTGAGGGCAGGATAGTAGCCGTAGTTGCCCTGACCGTCAATTGAACTAGCAGAAAAAACCTTCCTTTATTCTGCAAAATAGCGGCGATAAGGTTCGGCCGCCACGGGACCGATGGTTGCTGCCGTTGACCGGCGCTGCGGCAGCTTCTCCATATGGGCTTCCCGGGGGGCCGTCCGAGTGGCTTTGGCCGGTCTACAAAAGTGCGCCAACTGTGACAGTTTTTCCCAGTTAGCGTCGGTTGCGGTTGCCAAGAGCCACCGAAACAGGCTAAGAACTCGTCGGCCCCTCTCTGAATTTATGAATAGAAACGTTGCGATCGGATGCGGCTGTTTAGCGGTACTGGTTTTAGTCGTCGTTGTGTTCGGCTCCTTCATTATTGGTGGTTACAATCGCTTGGTAC
The DNA here is from genome assembly GCA_041167675.1 of Verrucomicrobiota bacterium. Lineage (GTDB taxonomy): Bacteria > Verrucomicrobiota > Verrucomicrobiia > Chthoniobacterales > JAFAMB01 > DASTDH01. The sequence continues at coordinate 14,120 of JBEEIB010000474.1, read as the reverse complement.
AAGCTCAAGCCAGTGTTGATGCCGCCTGGGCAAATGTGCAAACGCAATACCAGCGAAGGGCAGACTTAATTCCTAATCTGGTAAACACCGTACAAGGGGCGGCAAATTTCGAAAAATCTACCCTCACAGAGGTCATCAACGCCCGCGCTAACGCCACCAAGGTCACCGTCGATATGTCAAAGGCGCCTAGCGATCCCGAGGCAATAAAGCGATTCCAACAAGCGCAGGACAGTCTATCCAGTAGCCTAGGCCGCTTGCTGGCGGTGAGTGAAAGATATCCCGAATTAAAGGCGAACACCAATTTCCGTGACCTGCAAGCTCAGCTCGAAGGAACAGAAAACCGGATTGCGGTTGCCCGCCGTGACTTCAATACTGCTGCTCAGGCTTACAACGTCCTGGTCAAGTCCTTCCCGACAGTGCTGTATGCCGGACTTCTTGGATTCACCCCGAAAGCATATTTTACCAGCGCCGCCGGCGCAGAAAATGCCCCCACGGTTTCATTTCCATCGTTTAGTCCGTCGGCTACTCCGAAGTGACCGGATTAAGTTTGTTTGGGCGAACCAACCAATGTTTACCGTTCCCGTCGGTCGGTCGTCATTTTTGCAATGAGCGGGCTTCGCGCATCTCAGCAGTCTATTTCGGCTGTGGCCGTGCTACCGATGATCCGGCCACGGTCCACGAATGAAAGCACCCAAGAGCAGTTTCCGGCGAACCATCGAAAAAGTTGCTTTGGAAACACTCGGTATGGCGGAGATTATTAGGGATCGGAACAGCGCAGCAGGTCGAACTATGAAACATTCTGTATCGAACGTTTTTTTCGATACTATGAACCATAGACCTCGGCCCGGTTTGCCACGGAGGATCCCGATCCTGGTCTTCTTTTTTTCATTTGCCGTTTCCATTTTGGCTGCGGAAAAGCTACCTCCAGCGCCCACTCGTTACTTCAATGATTACGCGTCACTCATTCGGCCGGATGTTGCTGAACAGTTGAACCGTCAGTTAGCAGATTTCGAACGGCAGACGTCGAACCAGATCCTTGTAGCAATCTATCCGAAGTTTCCGTCGGAAACATCGCTGGAAGATTATACCCAGCAGGTCGCAAGATCATGGAAGGCGGGCACTAACGGACGCGACAATGCAGCGATTCTCTTTGTATTTGTGCAGGATCGGAAAATACGGATCGAGGTTGGCCGCGACCTGGAAGGGGCACTCCCAGACATCACTTGTAAGCAGATAATTTCTGAACAGATCGCCCCGCGTTTTCGGCAAGGAGATTTTGCGGGCGGGATAAGTGCGGGGATTACTGCCATAATGGCCGCGACAAAAGGGGAATACAAGGGCACCGGTACGACGGTCAGGGACAAGCGCAGTAAGGCATCCGATGACGGTTCCTGGATTATTCCGGTAGTTTTCCTGCTCATTTTTCTGGTGTTTTTCATGATTTCTGTCCGTCGTCGTGGTGGGATGATTATCGGCAGCGGAGGAGGTGGCCCTTGGTTCGGGGGAGGTGGTGGCTTTGGCGGTGGAGGTGGAAGTTCGGGTGGCTCCTCACGAGATGATGGATTCTCGGGTGGAGGTGGCGATAGTGGTTTCGGGGGTGGTGGTGCGAGCGGCGACTGGTGAATGAGAAGCCGTGAAGGTGCGGAAATGAAAACAAAGCATTTTCTGGATCGGCTCGAGCATGATCGCGTCGCGGCGGCGATCCGAGAGGCGGAAAAGAAAACGAGCGGCCAGGTCATAGTTTTCGTTACCCGGCGTCGCCCGAAAGATATTCTCGCCTTCGCCAGCAAATCCTTTCGCAAGTTAAAGCTGCATCGGACCAAGAAACGAAACGGTGTGTTGATAGTGATCGCTCCGGCCGCCCAAAAAGTCGCGATTTTTGGTGATACCGCGGTCGACAGCAAATCGGATGAAGCTTTTTGGGAGGAGGTAATTCGCCAGATGCAACCTGACCTGAAGAAAGGAGAGTTTACCGCTGCCATTGTTGGAGCAGTTGAAAAGGTAGGCTCAGTGCTCGCCACCCATTTTCCTCCCGATGGCTCCGGCCGCCAGAACGAAATTTCGGACGAAGTGGTGGAGGATTGAATGAAGACCCAGAATACGGAATATGGAATTTAGAATAGTCAGCAGAGTTGCGCTGACATCCTCCACGATTCGGTTTCCTGCGTTCCGTATTCCATATTCTCAATTCCGCATTGTACCGCTATGGAACCAATCCGGATCTTGACTGCCGTGCCAATTTGTGACGGGCATGATAGCGCCATCAATACGATCAATCTCGAGCTGATCCGGCACGGAATCGAGGTGGTCTATCTTGGCTATCACCGGTCCGCCGACGATATTGTACGAGCCGCGGTCCAGGAAGATGTCCGCGCGATTGGTATCTCCAGCTATAATGGAGGGCATGTCGAATTTTTCTCTGAAATTTTATCCGAACTGCGGGCCCGGAACGGCCAACACATAAAATTATTCGGCGGTGGTGGCGCTACCATCACCAAAGCAGATGCGGAACGAATGTATGAGTACGGAGTGGACCAGATCTTCTTTGCCGGTACTTCGCTCGGCGAAATGGTCGATTATGTTCAAAGACGATATGCAGCGCCGGTGGCTCAGGAAGAATTAGCAGCTCCGAGAAGCGATCGGGCGCTGGCTGCCATGTTGACCCGCATTGAAAATGGCGGAACGAATTCGAATTCGGCGGGAAGCATAGGGGAGGCGCGAAAGACAAAGTTGTTTGGGTTTACCGGGCCGGGTGGAGCAGGAAAGACTACGCTGATAGACGAACTCGTGATCCGTTTTCTCCGACATTCTTCCGACCAGAAGGTCGCCATACTCTCGCATGATCCCAGCGTCTTGCGATTGGGAGCGCTGTTAGGTGATCGGGCGACTATGATTTATTCGCAAAACGATCGCGTTTTCATCCGCAGTATGGCCACTCGAGGGCAGACCGGTGGAGTCAGCCTGGTTACGGAGCAAAGCTTAAAATTTTTGGCCGGTACCAAGATCTTTGATGCGATATTGGTGGAGACCGTTGGTACGGGCCAAGAGGCATTGCCGTTCGAATTCTCCGAAGTGCGACTCGATGCGTCATTTCTGGTGATGCCGCCGGACTACGGGGGTCGTCTGCAATTGCACAAAATTGCGATGCTTGATGCTGCCGATGTGATTGTTGTTAACAAATCGGACCTACGGGGGGCGCGAACGGCGGTGGCGGAAATTGAGGCTCGGATCGGTCTCAGCCGTCATGGGCAGCGTTTGTTTCGAACCCAAGCCAATCGGCACGATGATCACGGAGTTGACCAGCTATTTGAAGTGCTGTTCCCCGACGGAAAATCGAAAAGCGTAGTTGAGTATCGATCCGCCACGCACCACTCTTTCTAACCTCCTCCAGAAGCGGTTCATGACCTCCCTCGGCCAAGTTGTTCAATCAGTCCGGAAGTACCGTAATTTTGTTCAGGCGGAAGTAAAACGCGTGCGGAATGACCCGAAAGCGGCAGAGGAAGTACTGAATCGTTGGCGCGAAATCGGTTCGAAAATTGGTACGACCGAGACACCAACCGGCATCAAACTTCCGACCTTAGCGTTACCGGAAATTGATGAGCCGGGCGCAATTACGCGTTTTCTCCTCGATGAGGGCTTGCCCGGCGAATTTCCTTATTTATCCGCTGCGTACTCTGAACAGTATCTGGCGTCGGGAGGAGGCAATGGATCGGCCACGGGCGGTAACGGAAATCAGGCCGAAGAACCAACTCGGCTGTTTGCTGGGCTTGGCCTGCCCGAAGATACCAACGCACGATTTCATTATTTGTCGCGCAATCAGCAGAGTAAGCGACTAAGCACCGCGTTCGACGGGCCGACCCTTTACGGTGTTGGAGCTGGAGCGCGCGGGGTTTTCGGGAAAATTGGCGAGGGCGGCGTTGCCGTTGATACGGTGGATGATATCGAGCGGCTCTATGCCGGATTCTCGCTTGATCAGCCACGCGTTTCGGTATCGATGACGATCTCGGGTCCGGCGCCGATTCTTCTGGCAATGTATATCGCGGCGGCCAAACGTCGGTTTGGTCCGGGAGTTGTACCGAAACTACGAGGCACGATTCAGGCCGACGTCCTCAAGGAAGTCCAGGCTCAAAATGAACTGATTTTTCCGATCGAATCGTCGATGCGTTTCTTGGCGGATATGGTCGACTTCTGTGCGCAAGAAATGCCGCGCTGGTACCCGATCTCGATCAGTGGCTATCACATCGCCGAGGCTGGGGCTACCCCAGTGCAACAAGCGGCTTACACGCTGTCCAATGGGTTTGCTTATGTTGACTATTTCCAGCAGCGCGGGATGTCGGTAGACGTTTTTGGTCCTCGCCTCTCTTTCTTTCTCGATTGCGGACTAGACATCGAATACGTGGCCCTGGCTCGCGTCTGTCGCAAAATCTGGGCGCTGGGAATGAGGGACGTTTTTGGAGCGCACGAACGCGCTCAGAAGCTGAAACTGCATACTCAGACCAGTGGCCGATCATTAGTCGCAGCGGATTGGAAAAACAATCTCACCCGAACAGCCATAGAGTTGGTGCTCGCTTGCATCAACGCAACAAATTCCTGTCATAGCAACGCCGCGGACGAGCCGTTTACCACGCCGAGTGAAGAGTACGCGCGCTACGCCGCCCACGCTCAAGCCATCTTGCTGGAAGAGAGTGGTCTCTTCCGACACATGATGAATACTCTGGCCGGATCGCCAGGTATGCGAGTCGTGGCTGATGCGGTTGAGAAAGGCATTCTGGAAGAGTTCGAAGTGATCGAGGAGCAGGGAGGTGTGCTGGGAGCGGTCGAGCGGCGCTACCAGCGAAGTCAGATTCAAGCGGCTGCTCACCTGCTCGAGAGCCAGATTTCGAGCGGAGAACGATCAATCATCGGGTTAAACCGCTACACCGACGACGAGAATCGCTGGCCGAATCTCGAAATGATACGCACACCCCGAGAGAAAAAGCAGTTGCACTTGGATCGCCTACATGAATTTCACCGGCAACACGCAGATCAGTCGGAAAAGAGTCTCGACCGCTTGACCAAAGTGGTGGAGAGCAGCGGCAATGTGTTTGCTGAGCTGACCAATACCGTCGAGCATTGTTCGCTTGGTCAGATCACAAATCGGCTGACTGAAGTCGTCGGCAAATTCCGGCCGATGGTCTAGAAAGGTGACGAGTTACAAGTTGCAGGTCACAGCTTACAAGTTGAGGGTCTCTGCCTGCACCTTGAAACCCGCAACCGTAACTTGTAACTTATAACCTCCACGTGTCTTCCTTGGCGAGGTCGACTGAAGTTCGCCAGCTCAATCGACGTACGAAACTGTTAATTTGGTTCGCCGCGATGGTGATCAAGGCGCTTTTGCGCACGGTGCGCTGTCGCGTAGTGGATGAGGCTGGGTTCTTCCAATCAAGCGACCCTCGCCCGGTCGTCGCGTTGATTTGGCATAATCGCATGTTGGGAATGGCCGCAGCGTTCATGAGACATTATCCGAAACGAAAAGGCGCCTACATCTTGAACAGCGCCAGCCGAGATGGTGCCTACGGAGCCGAGTTGGTCCGGCACTTGGGTGTTGGCTCGATCCGCGGATCCAGTTCGCGCCGTGGCGCGATCGCCCTTATGGACCTCGTGAAAAAGGTGAAGGAGGGCTTCGACCTGTGTATCACTCCGGACGGTCCGCGCGGCCCCAAATACAAACTGTCGCCTGGAGTGGTTTTGTTATCGCAGCATTGCCAAGTTCCATTAATGCCGCTGGTTTTCGAATTCAGTTCCTTCTGGAGACTGAAATCGTGGGACGGATTTGCAATTCCGAAGCCGTTCTCGAGAATTGATCTAACGATTTTGCCGTTGATCCAAGTGCCTCCGACCAAGACGGCGGAGGAATTTGAAGCGGAACGAAAGCGGGTAGAGGAGATAATGCGCGAGCGGCTAAAGATGCTCTAAGCTGATCCACTTGTCCGAAGCATGCGCACCGGAAACTGCAAGGGGCCCATCGGTGGACGGCGGTGCGACCGCCACCGATTCACAATTTACTTCTTTTACAGAGGACTGGAGCTTGGCCGAAAGAAGATCTCTCGACCAGCAGATCGTTACGGCACGAGGATCACGCCGCAGTTCCGATGATGATGGTGCGGATGTTCGTCGCAATCATCATAGTCCTGGTAGTAATAGTTGGGGTACCACCAGTAGGAGTTGCAGCTAGAATGATAACATCCTCCGTGAGGATGGGCGCTGGCAGTGGAAGCCAGTGCAACGCCCAACATGGCGATGGTTAATAGTATTTTTTTCATTTCGGTTAGATTTGGTTTTGGTTGGTTGGTTGGTGCGAGCGATTTGCCGCTCGATTCACCTATTACGCAAGCCGAATGCCAAACCCTACCCAGCCGCTATTCTCTCGAGGCAAACCAGCTCAATTCTCGAGGAGAAAAATAATTTGAGAAATCGATGAGCCCTCGTACCAGAACAGCTTGATCAAATGTTTTAGCCATTCCGATAATGGGAAAATTCCGCGCGAAAGCGGGAAGGGAAGAGGCGGACCAGTATAGTGGTGTCCGAGCGGTTGCATAAGTCACATGAGACTCATGAGTCTCATGCGAATTCATGGGATGGGCGCATCACCCCGTGGCTCCATCCTTCAGCGTTACCCGACAAACGCGCCACTCAGCCAATAGCCGTGCTTTTAATTTTTTCGTGTAGAATTCGATCGCCGGTGTATTCCAATCCAACACGGTCCACTCGATCCGGCCATAGTCTCTATCCCGTGCGATCTGAAACAGACGTTCGAAAAGGGCGGTAGCGATTCCGATGCGGCGCATCTCCGGTAGTACGAAGAGGTCTTCGAGGTAGAGTCCCGGTCGGCCAAGAAAGGTCGAAAAGTTCTCAAAGAAAAGAGCGAATCCTACTGCTTGTCCGTTCGATTCGGCCAAAAGAACCTCAACCGTTGACTCCGGCCGCGCCAATACGCTACGAAAAACTTCTGGCGATGATATGATTTCATGCGCAAGCTTCTCGTATTCTGCCAACTGCTGGACCAGACGGAAAATGGTTTCGGCGTCATCCGGAGTTGCCTGGCGAATGGAAAAGTCACTCATAGCTTAAGTCTTTCGCGCGAACGCGATCATAGCACCGATCGAGCGGCAGCAAAACGGCAGAGAAGACTCCTTCTCGCGCGAAAGACTCTGGAAAGCTGAGCGTTCCATGATAAAAGCCGAGGGATGAGATTGCTTGTTACGGGAGGATGCGGATTTATCGGCAGTAACTTCATACGCTACGTCCTTGAACACTATCAGCCCGAGAGTGTCACCAATGTTGACCTTTTGACCTATGCAGGTTCGCTGGTCACAACCGCCGATTTCCCGCTCCGCTTTGGTGACCGCTACGAGTTTATCCGAGCCGATATCGCCGACCGCGAAGCGATACAGCAGATCATCTCCAGGCATAGCTACTTTGCGGTGATCAATTTTGCGGCCGAGAGCCATGTCGATCGAAGCATCGTTTCTCCGGCCGATTTCATCCATAGTAATGTGGTCGGAACGACCGTTCTGTTGGAGACCGCTCGAGATTATGGCGTGAAGCGTCTCGTTCAGGTCTCTACCGATGAAGTTTACGGATCGAACGAGTCGGCGATTCCATCGGCGGAAGCGGCCCGATTGAATCCGAGTTCGCCTTATTCGGCCAGCAAGGCGGCAGCGGACTTGCTCGCGTTGGCCTACCACAAAACGTATGGCCTGGATGTTGTGATCATCCGAGGCTCGAACAATTATGGGCCTTATCAGTTTCCTGAAAAACTCATCCCGTTGCTGACTATCCGCGCAATGTTGGATGAACCTCTGCGGATCTATGGCGACGGGTTGCAGGTCCGTGACTGGATCCATGTTGAGGACTTTTGCGCCGCAGTTTTCGATGTGCTGATGGAGGGCCATGCCGGCGCGATCTATAATGTGGCTAACGGCACGCAACTGCAGAACCTCACCGTTGCGAAGAAGGTTTTGCAGTACCTTGGGAAAAGCGAGGACCTGATTCAATTCGTGCAGGATCAATCGGCTCACGACCGGAAGTATTCGCTCGATTCTACCAAGATCCGGCAGCAGATCGGCTGGAAACCGCTTCGCGATTTCGAAGATGGTCTAGGTGCGACGATTGACTGGTATCGAAATAACGAACCGTGGTGGCGTGACGCGCTACAGCCAAGGCGCGTAAGCTAAAGGCAGAGAGTTCGGAGCGATTGAAAGGGATGTGGCAGATCAAAAGGTTACACTTCTCGCAGAGTGGTTCATGCAATGGTGGCTGCTTGGTACTCTTAATTGCGGTATTCGTAGTTATTTTCGCAATTGTCTGGGGGGCGATTTCGACCTACCAAGGTGCCTACCAGATGACATCAGCGTCTCCGCGAACTTTTGAGCCGATACCCGGCCCGGAGGAGGAAAAGATATTTCGCTCGAAGATTCAAGCTGCGCAAGCAGCGATGGCGAGCGGCCAAACAACTGAAGTTCGGTTCTCGGCTAATGATTTGAACGCCTGGTTTTTTGCGGAAAGGCGGAACGCGGATTTCGCGGATCATTTACGCTTTCGAACGGAGGCGGACTGGTTAGTCGCCGACCTAAGCGTACCGCTTTCGTTCATGGCGGATGTACCTTTCCTACCTTCCATTCGCAGTCGCTACTTCAATGGCCGAATTGCGGCACGATTGGCCATCGAAAAAGGAGAACTCAAGATTCAAAACCTTGACGTGGAAGGCAACGGAAAACGGCTTCCGTGGCTTTTCACCGGACAGGCTTACAAGCAGACATTGACCGAGGGAATGAACAAAGCAATCGAAACGCGGCTGCCGGAAGCAAGCCAGTTGATTCATCGAATCGAGTCCATCAAAGTCGAAAACAACGAGGTCATCGTGAAGCTGCAGGGCGGTGCGTGAGACTGCTACGAACTATGTTGCTCCTCGCTTTGGGACATCAGAAGGCATGATTCTCTGAGGCCACATTACCTCAGACAGCGGTCGGGCAATAGATTCCAACGATTGCCTTTCGGCGTTGACCCCAAGGAATGCTTCAACAATCGCGGCGATAACCATCATCGCTCCGGCAAAGCAATATGCCCAGAACAATGCGGGTCGCGATCCGGAGCCAATAATCGCCCCAAAGATCATCGGAGCTATCGCGCCTGCCAAGGTGCCACATGCATAGAAGATGGCGATCGCCAGTCCACGAATTTCCAGGGGAAAAATCTCGCTCACTGTCAGATAGGCTGAACTCGCTGCGGCGGATGCGATAAAGAAAATGACGGACCAGGCAATCGTCTGAGTAACCGCGGTCAGAACGCCGATCTGGAATAAGTAACCGGTGACGGCCAAGAGCACCCCGGAAACAGCATAGGTCAGGGTAATCATGGTCTTCCGCCCAATGGTGTCGAAGAGGCGACCCAGAAGAATCGGTCCAAGCAAATTGCCGAAAGCAAAAGGGAATAAGTACACGCTTACGGTCTCGGCCGGCACATTATAAAATTGCACCAGGATGAGCGCATAGGTGAAGAAGATGGAGTTATAGAGAAACGCCTGTGCGACCATGAGGGTAAACCCAAGTATGGATCGCGTGGGGTATTGATGCGCAATCGCATCCCAAATTTCTGACCACGGAGTATAGTCTCGGACGCGAAGGCGCTGTTTCTTGCCTGACAGTGGCGGCAAACTCGCGGGATCAGCGGTAACCTCCCTTTCGACTGATGCGACAATTTCCTCGGCTTCCCGGATCCGTCCATGCGTCATCAACCAGCGGGGGCTCTCCGGTACCCAGCGCCGGAACAGCAGAATAAGCAGGCCAAGAATTCCCCCCAATATAAAGGAAAGTCTCCAGCCCCAAGCAGCAGGAACCAGATGAGGATTCAGCACAACAAAGGTTCCCAGGGCTCCTAACATTGCGCCGGCCCAGTAAGTAGAATTGATTGCCAGGTCGACTCGTCCGCGCACCCGAGCAGGGATCAACTCATCGATCGCAGAATTGATCGCTGAGTATTCACCGCCAATGCCGGTTCCTGCGATGAAACGAAACAGCGCGTACATGAAGAAGTTCATGGAAAAGGCAGTCAGGCACGTTCCCGCGAGATAAGTGAGCAAAGTAACGTAGAAAAGCTTCTTCCGGCCAAATCGATCTGTCGCAAAACCAAAAACAAGTGCTCCGACGACTTGACCAATCAAGTAGAAGGTTGCACCTGCGCCGATCTCCGCGTCGGTCAAGCCGAGCGTCGTAGGCTCTTTCAAAATGCCCCCTAACGCCGCCACCAGCGTTACCTCGAGCCCGTCCAATATCCACGTGATGCCGAGCGCCAGCACAACCAACCAATGCCATCTGCTCCAAGGCAGCCGGTCGAGACGCTGAGCCACGTCTGTTTCTACATATTCGTTCCTCTCCATGGGGTTTGGCTCCTTTAGGATAAAAGTTTACCCCCTTAAAAAACCCGCCTAGGTCGAGGCAATTCTCAAAAGCCGATGCCAATCGTCGGCTGAGTACTGCCTCGCGCTAAAAATTACTTATTCTCGGCGGGGCGGCTAACTGCTTTTGGTTCAAGAACCTGTTCGACCGATGGCTTGGGCGCGCAGCAGAATCTTGGGCTCAATGGATCACTAAGCTTAGGATCAAAACGAGAACCAGACCGAGTACAGATAGAATCGTTTCCATCACTGTCCACGACTTGAATGTCTCAACCACTGTTAGTCCGAAGTATTCTTTCACTAGCCAGAATCCGGCATCGTTCACATGTGAGAGGATCAACGATCCCGAACCGGTCGCGAGAACCATCAATTCGCGGCTTACGCTAGGATCGCGCTCCACGATTTGCGCGACCAGTCCAGTGGCGGTAATCGTGGCCACCGTGGCCGAACCGGTTGCGATCCGGACCAAAGCAGCGATGCCCAACCCAATAGCAATGGCGAAATGTTCGCGTGCGTAGCCCACACTCCGACTAAATCGGATATTTTGGCGGCGATAAGCATTTGCTTAAAGCCACCACCAGCCCCCACAATAAAAACAACCGCGGCGATCGGAGCAAGGCTGTTTCCAACCACTTCCAGCGCTTTTCCCGCGGACCAACCGCGGCGAAAACCAAGCGCGCCAATAGCAAAAAATAGTGCAATCAGAAGGGCGGTAATCGGGTCGCCAACGAAATCAATCGCCTGCTTAATTGGACCGGCTGGCTTGGCTAGGTCCACGACTGAGCGACCTAACATGAGCACCGGAGGTAAAAGGATCGTGGCTAGAACGGAGGCTAGGTCGGGAGGATTTTCTTTTCCGCTGCCAACCGTCGGCTCCGAGCGAGTAGCCACCGCCGCTTGAATATTCACCGGAGAGCCGGCCGGATGGAGCCAAGCCTGAGCCAGGGTTGCAAAAATCGGACCCGCGCAAAGCCCGGTTGGTAATCCCACAATGATCGCTAAGAGAATGGTTTTACCTGGATCGGCATGAAAGATCTCAACTGCCAAGGTTGGGGCCGGATGCGGAGGCACTAATCCATGAGCAATGGAAAGTCCCGCCCAGCATCGGCAATCCGACGCGTAGAATCGGCAACTCAGCTCTTTTGGCGATCGCCAGCGCGATCGGTACCAGCAGGACAAATCCGACTTCAAAAAATAGCGGCAGTCCAATGAGGAGCGCTACGAAGAAAGTAGTCCAGGGAACCCAATTCTTGCCGCCGATAGAAGTCAGACTCGTTGCTAAACGATCTGCCCCTCCCGATAAAACCAGGACGCCGCCTAGCATTGTACCTAATCCGATGATGATTCCGACCGAACCCATCACATCACCAAATCCCTTGCCAAAATTCTTAATGATGTCCGCGGGCACCAGGCCGGCGAGGAAGCCCAGCATCAGCGAGGCGACCAGCAGACCAAGAAACGGGTGAACCCGGAAGCGGGTGACGAGCAGGATAAGCGCGACGACGGATAGGACGGCGGCGAGGATGGGTTGGAGTTCAGGGGGCATCCTGGGTGAAGATAATCAAAGGAATTGGTTGGATGGTAGGGCGGAACCCGACTCCGCCTAAATCTTTCCTTCCAAAACCGCTTTTACAATCGAATCAACGACTTCGTCGATCGGCCGATTGGCATCCACGACAAAGGCATCATGCGGCCGTTCCAAAGTCGCGAGCTGACTATCTAATAATTCCTTCGGAAAAAAGTGAGCCTGACGTTTCTGCAACCTTTCCAATAGTGTGTTCCGATCGACGTCGAGGAAGACAAATCGCGCCTCAGGCAGATGATCCATGAGCTTTTCACGGTACGCGTCTTTCAGTGCCGAACATGCTAGTATGACCGAGCGGCCCTCAGCGATCTGCCGGCGCAGTTCGGAATTCATACGCTCTAACCAGGGCGCCCGATCGTTGTCGTCCAAGGGAATACCACGTTTCATTTTTTCGACATTAGCCGGCGGATGAAAATCGTCCGCGTCCAGGAATAGCCAGCCGAGCCGTTTTGCCACTCGAGAACCGACAGCGGTTTTTCCGGAGCCAGCAACTCCCATGAGGATAATCGCGCGAGGTTCAGGCATAGGGGAGGAAGATGATCAATAGCCAATAGCCGATAGCCAATTTTGGCAATCCGGTATTTGCTATTTGCTCCCTAGGTCTCGATGAATTGCTTCAACTCTTCCATCGGCGCCTGGCTGGCCCACATCACGAGCAATCCTGCTTTTTTCTGAAACATCACATGCCATCCATTTTCCGAGTAAGGTCCAGAGGGTAAATCGGGGTTTCCTACCGCGTCCGCCCGAATAACGACTGCGTGCAGGAATTTGCCGGAGGGAAGGTGGAAACAGGTAAGAGAGGCTGGATGCTGTCGCCAAAGAAAAACCCGACACCCGGCCGTGTCCATTGCTTGGAGTTTTTGCGGAAATTGTTGCAGGCGAGGAGCGTCATGGGCCGCAATAAAAGCTTGCGTGGTTCCGAGGCTGGGGGTCTCAAGATCAAGTGTCGGCGCCGGCTTGACCGAAACCATGGCCAATGCATCGGAGCGGAAGTTCCGGAATTTTTGGAAGGAACCACGGAAAAGGTCGACCTTTTGGCCGAGCAAGAGGGCGGCCAAAACAATTGTCGCGGCGAGCGCAAACCAACCCATTCGCCAAGATTGAATCGGGCGCGCGGTTCCTTCCAACGTCTCAAGAATAATGTCCTTCAACCCTTCGGGCGGAGAGATCGACGCGAATTTCTCGACGAGAATATTGTCAAACTCGCGTTGCTGCGCCAGCCAAGAGCCGAGTTCAGAATCCTTTCTGGCCAGCTCTAGTGCCTCTTGAAGCGTCGGGTCCGCGTCATCCGCTCCACGAGCTCGCAAGGCGCTTAGGCGTTCTTTGGCTTGTTCTCTGGTCATCTCATGCCTCCGGGCTCCTGCTCTCTGGAAGTGGGATGATCTTGTGAGGATCCCCCTCTAGAGCTGTTGCTAGTGCACGTCTCAATTGTTCTTTTCCACGAGAAAGCCGGGACATTACCGTCCCGATGGGGACTCCTAAGGTTGCTGAAATCTCCTTATAAGAGAGGTCGCCAATGTAAAATAATTCCAGAGCAGAACGATAACTTTCCTCGACTGTTTCAAGTGCAGCCAGCGCGGTTTTGCCATCGATCGTGCGAAGTGCGCTCGACTCTATCGCTGGAATTTCGTGCTCGGCGGGTTGGAATTCTACTTCCGGATGGGCTGCATGGGTGCGAACCTTCCGGAGAAATTCCCGGCGAAGGGTGGTAAAAAGCCAGGGTCTGATTCTTTCGGGATCTCGGATCTGCTCCTGATGCTTAGTCAGGATGAAGAAAGTCTCCTGAGTGAGATCACCAGCTTCGCTCTCGTTTTTCGCCAAGGCTAAACCAAATCGGTAAAGAGCGGCGTAATGCTCCGAGACGATCGCTTGCAGGTCTATCTTTTTAGCCACCGTATGTTGCGCTTAGTAGCATTAGCCTGCTACCAGAGCCAATAGGAAATAACGCCTGGAATGCCGGGAACGCCGAAACGGTCTTTGGTAGGCTTTCTATCGGTCTTCAAGGGAAAAAAGAATGGTTAGGATTTTTGGAGCTGAAAGATCCAGGAGCCGTGTTGGAGTTGATTGCGGTGATGGAGCTCGGCATTGTAAGGGGTTCGA
>JBEEIB010000473.1:0-2559 GCA_041167675.1 Verrucomicrobiota bacterium | reverse complement strand
CCATTTGTCTCCGGCCCTAAGCCCGAGGTCAGCACCATCATTATTGCTAACACTGAACACGCTGATTGAGACGCGCCGGCTTCTCAATTGCTCGTACGGGTGGTAAGCAATGACTCGATCCGGTGATCGAAGTGCAACTTCCTTTCGTAAAAATAACTCGATTCGCGAATTCGATCCAAGGCGAGCTATCTGCGCTCGGTGGCGCGGATGGCAGACCGCGGCTTGAGGAACTCAGACTGCTCCAACCAAGGTACCAAATGCGAAATAGGATTTTATCTAACGCCAAAATACTGCTTGATCGTGGAGTTCCGGTTGATTCGGTGCGTTTCGAGTCCGTTTGCTACTCAGGGGATTCAGAATTGATCCAACTGTTTCTGGATAGAGGTTCAGATAATATTGCTCTGTTTCTCCAATGTCGGGTAGTAAATGATTTTAGTTCTCGAGCGGATTACCATAACGGACTCCGCAATGGGTACATCGGTGGATGGATCAGGATCGCTGACAGCGATTGCTATTCGCTCATCTGATACCAATCTCGGTTCGCTGCCACAACATCCTCATCCCCATGGGGCTGGGGATCCATCTTTCCGATGAGTGCAGTGTGGAATCCTTTTCCCGCCCCGGCATCAACGTGGGAGCATCAAGTAAATCCCAGCAAGCAGATAGCCGGGACCCTCAAGAGTAATCGCAGATAAGTATTCGTATTGATAGATATTCGATTTTTCATGTATCTAGGTACCAGCAAAACGATAGGATCTGCAGGCAAATATTATGATGAACTATCACATATCCTGATAGATCAAGCGCGGTTCGAATGCGATCTGGTGCAGCTTCTACACTAGTGCCATAGAGTGAATTAAAAATGCCCATCTAAACATACAACAGTCTCAGATGGTCAAGTCTTCGTTGAATTGGAGGAATATGCAGCCGCTTATCGTTACACGGAGAAAAATGATCAGATCGGTAAGATTGCTGTTGCTTTGTTGCTTTGTTGCTTTAAGCAACTAGCTGTTGTTCATGAGCGCCGAGAGATTCTCGGGGGTCAGGCTCGAGACAGTACGTGTGTCATGGGTAAACTCCTGCATGTCTGAACCTTCCGTATCGTCCCTTGGGATCTATCAACTTCGGGTAGTACTCGACGGAGTGAGTCGGCTGGGACTCCCCCGAGCTATTGAGAAACCGGCGGGTCTCAATCACAGTGTTGGTGGCAAGTAATGGTGATGGTGCTGACCTTTGTCTAAAAAAAGGATTTAAATTGAAAAATTCGGTATCACCCGACTGCCGGCTAATAACTCGGGCGGAGTATAATCATCCTTGATGCTTTACCAGGTTTTTTGATTTTCCGAAACCGTCCATTGTGCAAAACATTTCGCTGAAAAAGAATTGCTATGGATGCTATGAATATGGCTAAAGAACAAAACCCGTTCCAACGTTGACCACAAACTCGGGATCACCAGTCGAAGATAACCAAAATATCATCACTGCTGGGCCGCATGGTCCGGTGCTGTTCCAGGACTATTGGTTGCTGGAAAAGTTGGCGACCTTCAATTGTGAGCGTATTCCCGAGCGAATCGTTCACGCGAAAGGATCGGCCGTACACGGAACATTCAGGTGAAACGTCTTGGATTGTTGCTTTATTGCGTCGTTTGTCTGTCCGTGTCGACCGCCGCCAGGCCTCGTTCGATCGCATCCCTCATTGAGGAGGCTTATCAGAAGAATCCGAATGTGCACTTCTACGAGCAAGAGATCGCAGCGGCTCGAGGAGGCCGACGTATCGTCGGCAGCTGGCCAAACCCGGATCTCAGCGGCCAGGTAGGCGGAAAAATCTACAACTCTCTGGGTGGAAAATATCTCGGTACCGGCCCCGTCTGGACAGTATCGCTGACCCAGACGTTCGAGTTTCCCGGCCGGGTAACTCTTCGCAAGGCGATTGCCGACAAAGAGATCGCGCTCGCCCGGATTGGGCTCGAGCAATTTCGGTTATCCCTTCGTAACCGGATCGAGATGCTTTGCTACCGCTTACTTGCGGCTCAGGACCGGGCAACCGTCGCTAAAGAGGTCGCACAAAGGTTTCGCGACCTGATCGCTCTACTGGTCCAGCGTGAGCCCGCCGGCGCTTCGCCCCTAATTGAAATGCGTATTCTTGAAGGCAATGCCGCCACCCTCAACCGGCGGGCGACGCAGGCGCAAATCGAGCTTCAGAGCGCCCAGTTCGAGCTGAATCTCCTGCGAGGAGTGTCAATGAGTCTGCCGGTAAAGGTCGCCAGGCAGAATGTGAATTTGCCCACGTTGCCGGACTCGGGTCAGCTTATCGCCCGTGCCGACGGACGGAACTTTGACCTGCAAACACGTCGCACCGAACTTGAGCAGCAGGGGTTTCGGATGCATCTGGCGCACAACGAGCAGTGGCCGTCGGTGAAGCTGGGGCCTTACACTGCTGGGGAGAATGTGGTCGACAGCAAACGCGAGCTTGGACTCAGCCTGTCGATGCCCTTGCCTTTCTGGAACCAGGCCCGCGGATCAGAGGAGGCCGCAAAGGCCCGGCTGAATCAAGCCGAG
>JBEEIB010000472.1:0-2958 GCA_041167675.1 Verrucomicrobiota bacterium | reverse complement strand
CTCAAAAAGTCGATACCTTGCGTTTACGGAACCACCGCTGCTGAAATGGTCATGCCAACCAGAACGGATTGAGCCAGACAACGAATCGTGCGCCGTGACAGAGTTAAAGAGCCATTCCAACCACTTTTTTTCTGCTTTAGCCGAAAAGCCTATGGGACGCGCTGTGATTTAGGATTTAGCGTTTCGTATGCGCAAGGTAATGGCAAGATTAATATGGGCACTAGCCGCGATCCCCGTCGTTGCCCTTTCTGCTGAGCAGCCCACACCGGAGGAAATCATCGAATTTCCTTACGCTCCTCCTCACTGGTTGTTGAAAACTTCCTGGCTTCAAGGTCTTGCCGAGCAATTTTCTAACTACATTGACGTGCTTTCGCTCCAGTTCAGCGCTGTACTTGGAAGCTGGAGCAGAGAACCCCTTTTCCTTGCGATCACTCCCGCCAAGATTCTGCTCTTACTTTTCACTGTCATTATCGGATTTGCCCTGGCGGGGTTGGCACGGGTCGTCATTCTGAGATATCACTCATTGGGCCGAACCAAGCCGATTACTGAACGGTATTGGCGCAACGGGATTCTTTTTGCGTTAAGGCGAGCGTTGAGCGGCTTTTTCATCTTCACCGGTGCGTTCTTCGCTTCGGTACCGATCCTACCTCACATAGGACTTGCTCTGGGCGGCTTTCCCACCTTCGCAATTGCCGCGAAGTTTGCCGAACTTGGTTACTTTGCGACCGCCCTTGGCTTTTGCTTTCGGATCGCACGTTTGGTGCAGAACTGGCTCAACACTTTAGCCAAGAGCCCATCAAACCGTTGGTATTTCGCAGCCTTTCCGGTGCTTGGCAAGGCGCTCAACTACAATCTTATTCTCTTCGCATTTTCGGCCGCTATCTACATTCTCGAATTACCTGCCCCCCTTCAAAGAGCAGGATATACAATCGTAGCTATCGCATGGATCGTTGCTAACGATGTCTTGTTGATTCAGACGGTTTTGGCAGTCGAGTCGATGGTGGTCTCACGGGTCGAGATCCTAAAATATGATGTCTACAAGCGGCGAAGGCTCGAGACTCGCGCTCTACTGCTTCGCCGGTTGCTGATATTTGTCATCGTGCTCGTCGGGATTGGCGCTACCCTTATGACCTTCCAACCGGTGCGCCAGATTGGAACCGGGCTGCTGGCATCCGCGGGAATAGCCGGGGTTATCGCTGGGTTCGCTGCTCAGAAATCGCTTTCAACTCTTATTGCCGGACTCCAGATCGCGATCACGCAGCCCATGCGAATCGAGGACGTGGTGATCGTCGAGGGAGAGTGGGGAACAATCGAAGAGATCACTTTGACCTACGTTGTGATTCGCGTGTGGGACCAGCGGCGTTTGATCGTTCCAATCAACTATTTTCTGGAAAAGCCATTCCAGAACTGGACCCGCAGCAGTTCGGACCTAATGGGCGCGGTGTTCCTTTATGTTGACTTCCTTATACCGGTCGAAGAGGTCCGTGAGAAAACCAAGCGGATTGTTGAGGCGTCGAAGTTGTGGGACAAACGCGTATTCGCATTTCAGGTCACTGACTTTAGATCCGACTCCGTCGAGATTCGGATCCTGGCTAGTGCCGAAACCTCGCCGCAACTCTTCGACCTCCGGTGCGAAATTCGGGAAAAGATCCTTTCCTTGCTCCAAGATCGACATCCGAGTGCTTTCCCACAAGTTCGGACAGCGCTTTCGCGTAAGCCTGCTCAACCGCGATGAGGCCGAACACGGTAAGAATGGGTTGTCAAGCCGCAGAACTAGGGCTGCGCTTCATCCATTGAAGACGGTATCGGGAATGCGAACGCAGGGCGGCCGGCGCGCTCACAGCGCACCCAGTCTCGAAGCGCTCTGAACTCCAGACGCTGGCCATGTGCGCGCCACCGTGACGCCACTTTGAAGATAGCACTGGCGGGTCCATTGATTTTCACAGCGCGATGCCTGAAAATAGAGGTGTCGCTGCCGGAGTCGCGGTGGCTATTGCGGCAGCGAAGAACAGAACGACTTGAATGAAAAAGGATTATTACCTTATTCTCGGATTGACGCCCGAAGCCACGGCGGAGGAAATCCGATCCGCCTGTCGGCGTCTTGCTAGTGAACTTCACCCCGATCTTTCGGCCTTTGGCAGTGAGCAGTTCCTCGAACCGCAAGAAGCTTACTCCATGCTGAGTGACCCGATGCGTCGCGCAGTTTACGACCGTGAAGCGGAAGAAATTCCGGTTCGGCGCACTGACCCGGCGCGGCCCGCGGAAACCGTGATCCGGCGGAGGCATTCAGCCGAGCTGCTCACTCCCGCTCAACCAGTGGGCGGATTCGAAGAGATATCCCTTCTCCGGTCGTTTGAGACGTTTCTCCCGTCGTTTAGTGAGTTGTTTGACCGTCTGTGGAGCAACGTCGAACACGTGTCCCGGCCAAAAGCAGAGCAGTTGGAAACCCAGACCGTGGATGTGCCGTTGTAGCCCCGACAGGCGTTTATGGGCGGGCAGGTGCGGATTCTGGTGCCGGCCCGAGTGATTTGTCCGGCATGCCGTGGCCGAGGGAGTGTCGGACCCTACGAATGCTGGCGCTGCGAAGGGAACGGAGCATTGACGGATGAATACCCGGTAACGGTGAGTTATCCCGCCGGGTTACAGCAGGACTATATAGTGCGTTTACCCCTTGATCGTTTCGGCATCGAGAATTTTTATCTCACCGTTCGCTTCCGACCCACCGAAGCGACTTGGTAAGGACGCAGCTGCGCGGATAATCCGGCTAGGCTTTCCACTCGGGTCTGCTCTGGTCACGGTGGTCTGGTTCTCCCAGGGATGAACGCAACACCCGTGTCACGAGCCGCAAAGTTACCCTCAAAAGCAAAAGGTCGAGTTTTTCAAGCGAATCGAGCATTCTCGGGACAAAGCCACCTGCCTCCCAACGTTCCGATGGTGATGTCTTTGTCTTGGTATGTG
>JBEEIB010000471.1:0-38214 GCA_041167675.1 Verrucomicrobiota bacterium | reverse complement strand
AGGAAATCGCGAAAATGCTCTCGAAACAAATTTTCGAACTCTTCCAGATCTTGATAGTCATGGCAGCATTCGCGAAACTCTGTTTCACCATTCTTTTCCCATGCCGCGCAAAACTCCTGCACCGCGTCCCACTGCCGGCACAAGTTTTCCCTTTTTTCTTTCGGTTCGAGCGGAGCAGCGGGAGTCGCTCGATTCCGGTAAACGTGCAACCCCGGAAACCCAGGAGTTAGCTTCGACTGATCCAATACCCAGGCAACTTCGTATTCGGCTGCGGATCTTGGTTGGCTGCCATCCGGCATGACGCACTTCTGGACCAGTGCGGTTCCAAGCCGGGACCAGAGAATGTTAATGACAAGGTCGTATTGGCCCGGATTCAGGATGTGTTCGCAATACTCTGGTTCCGCCTTGGAGTCTTGATGCTCCCGGAAGTAGGGACACAACAACGACCCATCTTCTCCGTTGTCGCTTGCGGGTCGCGCGGTAGTTTCATTCTCTTGTTTCGGCCCTCTCGGCCAGTTGGAATAGGAGACGCTTACAGGAACGTCTAACTCGGCGGCGACCGAGCGAATTAATCGCTCCGCCACACCCCGTTCGTTCTGTACGTCCTCGGAGGAAGAAACAAGGATGTCGATCCTTTTCATCTTTTGCGTGGCACAACGGCTATTGGACGGGCGCAATAGCAGCGGGCTTCATTATTTTCGGGCATTCTGACAGCTGATTTAGATTTTAGTAATAAGCCGGTCGATCTGTGCCGACTCAGGCAATTTAGAAAGTCGTACGAATTCGGTGTAGTTCATATTCTTCGTTTTTGAATTGGCACGTCGCCGAACGAGCGGCAGGGCTCCCTAGGTTCTTTTCTAAATCGCATGATCTGGCGACGCCAGACTACAATCAGAACGAACCTATTCACCGGTCCAGTCCGTTGCGGCGGATGAACGATCCACCCTAGACAGATTTGCCGGCGGCGGCTTCCGGGTTAATGCAATGTTCGAGATGTTCGCCCTGAAGGAAGCGACGAATCTCTCCGGCGGCGATCCGCGCGGCTCTTTCGGCCGTCTGCTTGCTGGCGCCCGCAATGTGAGGTGTCATTACTATGTGAGGGGTTTTAAGCAGGCGCGAGTTCGCTGGGATCGGCTCTTCGGGGAACACGTCGAAGCCGGCACCCCAGAGGTGGCCGCTGTCCAGCGCGTCGCAAACGGCGTCGTAATTGACGAGCGTGCCGCGCGCACAGTTGATCAAGACCGACCCAGGAGGCATCATGGCGAGCTGTTTCGCGCCGATCATGCCCTTGGATTCCGGCGTAGAGCGCGCGTGCAAGCTAACGATACGTGAGCGGGAAAGCAGTTCGTCGAGTTCGACATTTTGTGCCAGATCGCCAAAGACCTCCGGCTTGGCGTAGGGATCATAGGCAAGCACGTGACATCCGAAGCCGCGGAGCATTCGGGCCACGCGGCTGCCGATCGCGCCGTAGCCGATCAAACCAGCGGTGCAATCCTCCAGCTCCAGCCCGCACTTGTCGTACTCGTAGTAATCGCCGCGCCATTCGCCATGCGCTAGCGCGGCATGCATTTCGGGAATGCGGCGTAGCACTGCAAGGATGAGGCTTATGGTGTGCTCCGCGGTGGCTGTGGCGTTGCGCCCGGGAGCATTACAGACGAGCACGCCGCGCTGGGTCGCCGCCTTGACGTTGGCATTGGTCGGGCCTCCGCGCGCGATGACGGCAAGTTTCAGGTCAGGCGCTCCTTCAAAAATTTTCTTTGTCAGGGGAGCATGATTCGCCACGTAGATGGTCACGCCTTGAAGAGCGGCTATAATTTCGTCCTCCGAGCCGGATGCTTCCGTCACTTCACCGATTTTGCCGAAAGGTACGCCAGGCCAGGGCGATTGATATTCGCAGAACTCAATGGCGGACTTTACTTCGGCGCGAATCGCGTCGGCAAAGATCGAAGGCAGGATGAAATGATCGCCAGCGACAAGGATACGTGTGCTCATGATGTCTGATTAGAAGGCCGTGGTCCATCGGCCGTGTCGAGCGGACAATTGTATTGCAGGAGAGAAGCGCTATCATGGTCGAGCCGGATTTCGGTCAACGCGCCATTGCGAACTGCCGGAAAAACCGTCCGATAACGGGCCAACGGAATACTAATTAGCGAACAAAGCGTCAGGCGGATGAGCGTGTTGTGCGCCACAACCAGTACACGCCCCTGTGGATGGGAGGCCGAGATATCGCGGAGAGCGGAGACGGCGCGGTGGGCAGCCTTATAGGGGTCTTCGCCGCCGGGCATCGGATAAGCCGCGGGATCGACTCTGAAACGCCGCATTTCCTCCGAAAAAAGCTGCTCCGCCTCAGCCATGGTCTTGCCTTCGATCTGGCCAAAGTCGATCTCGCGTAAACGTTCGTCGATTCGCAGCTCGAGTCCGGCCGCACGGGCAGCCGGGGCAGCTGTTTCGCGCGCGCGACTCAACGGAGAGGACCAGACTGCGGCCAGTCCGGCCTCGGAAGCCCAAGAGGCGAGTCGCTCGGCCTGCGTATAGCCACGCGGGTCCAACGCCACATCGGAAACGCCGGCATAGCGGTTCTCCGCGTGCCAAATCGTCGTCCCGTGACGAACGAGAAAGAGGTGTGTCATACAGCCCTTTGGTAAGCGTGTTGCGCAACGGTCGTCCTCAACCAGCCCCGACGGGCTAGTTCATCCACCAACCGTAAGTACGATTCGCGGAAGCACCCGGTGCGCTCCGGGCGCGGGTCGATCACTTCACGAATACGCACCATCGCACCAGCGACGTCCGCTACCTTGCGCCCAGGCGCTGCTGCAAGGACCGCCATTCCTAAAGCCGCCTCGGCGTTCTCTGGTAGTGTAGCCGGTCTGCCGAGAACATCCGCGCGTAACTGACACCAGTAGCGGCTTTTCCCTCCGCCACCAGTGAACACGACAGGACCACCGATCGGTGCGCCCAGCATATCCAGATAATCAAAACAGAGACGCTCGATAAACGCCACGCCTTGGAGGAGCGCGGCGTACCGGTCGATCTCGTCGGCGGGTTGGCCGAGAGTAAAGCCCTCCGCTTCCGGCGCGATAAAGGGAAAGCGTTCACCAAATCCGTGTAGAGGGTAGGTGACAATGTCCGCAGGCTCCCGTTCGGCGGCCCGTTTCTCGAGCGCTTCCAGATCGCGTCCGGGGAAAAGCTTAGAGATGGCTCCTGCGCCAGAGCTTGAAGCGCCGCCTGGCAGCCAGCTGCCATCAGGCGAACGGTGGGAATATACGACGCCCGTCGGGTCCTTGATCAATTCGGATGTCACCCCTTTGAGGACAAGGGTGGTGCCGAGCACGGAGTTCCAGCTTCCCGCGCTCAATGCCCCCGCACCCATCTGTGCGGCACAGCCGTCCGTCATGCCTGCGATGACCGGCGTGCCTTCCGGGATGCCTGTTTGTAAGGCCGCCTTCGCGCTCACTACACCCAGAAAGGTTCCGGCACGCACCACGTCTGGCAAAATTTCGCCGGGCACTGCGAGCGTCGCAAACACCTCTTCCGGCCATCGTTCGTTGATCAGGTCCACGCCGGTTTTCAGCGCGTTGCTGGTGTCCGTCGCGACCTCGACGCCAACCAACCGGCGGTTAATAAAATCAGTCTGGTGCGCCAGACGAGTCCCGGCAGTTAAGCCGCGTTGTTGGTTCAACAGCCAGAGCAACTTCGGCAACGCCCAAGACACTTGCATCCGGTTGTAGCCCAGTGTGGCCCACATCGTCGCGCCGGCCTCATTGACCCGTTTGGTCTCCTCCACCGCGCGGCTGTCATCGTACATCAGAGCCGGTGTCAACGGCGATCCGTTGCCATCAGCGAGCAAGATTGTGCCTGAAGTGCCATCGACCGCGACACCTTGAACGATGAAACTGGCCGAAAGCTCGGCAAACGCCGCTTGGCAAGCAGCCGAGATGGCAGACCACCACTCTTCTGGATCTTGTTCGTGCCGCGGTCCGTCGCGGCGGCTGGTCAGTTTGTGCGAACCGGCGGCCAGCGTCTCCCCGGTCCCGGAAACGACCATAGCACGCACGCTTTGCGTGCCGAGGTCGAGTCCGAGCCAAGCGGCGTTCTGAGATTGTTTTAATGCCATAAAAAAAGCTTTTCAAAATGACTCAGGCGGCCGTTGGACCCGATCGGGCGCGGTCGTCTGCCATACGCTTCCAGATGGGCATCGTACGCTCGCGGATCGCCAGGAATTGCTCGAACAACTCATCGTAGCGGGCGTGCCGTTCCTTGTCCGGCTCGAATTCGTCACGGATTCGCACGTAATTCTTGGCGGCGCTGGGAAAATCCGCCTCTTTTCCCACGGCGACCAGTCCCACGATAAATGCCCCCTTGGCACCGACCTCCTGGTCGACCAGACGAAAGGTTCGCGTACCTGCGACATCCGCGATCAGTTGGCACCACACGTCGCTGTTCGCGCCACCACCACATAGCCCACAAACCTGCGGGGGAGAGGGCGTCTCTTGCGCTGCCTGGAAACAGTCGCGGATAACCAGCGATAATCCTTCGAGCACCGCGCGGGCGATGTGTTCCCGGCCGTGCTCGAACGACAACCCGAAAAGCGTGCCCCGCGCGGCGGTATTCAAGAAGGGCACGCGCTCGCCCGCGGGAGAAAAGTAGGGCAGAAAGCAAAGGCCGTCCGCACCCGGCGCGACATTGGCCGCCAACCGGCTGAGATCTGACGGATCCCCGAGACCAAGCTGCCTCACTGCCCAATGGATTACCTCGCTGCCAGCCAATGTTGGAAAGGCGCGCAGGTACAGCCCCGGAGGACCGAAAGGAAGGGTCAAACCTGACGGTTCTTTTTCCAAGTCGATATGGCTCATGACAATCTCCGTGCAAAGTGTCGTGCCGAGAATGCTGCACGCTTGCCCGTCGCTCACTGTGCCGACACCGATAGCTGTCGAGGCAACATCATAAGGCGACATGACAACTGGTAGCCCGGTCGGCAAACCCAATTCGGTCGCTGCCGTCGAATGCAATTGGTCGAGGCGCTGGTCATGGGCGAGCACATCTGGCAGCAGCCGTTCGGCCCACTCCAGGCCATAAAGGTGAAGGAGTTCTGGGGAATAGCGCCATTCGCGTATGTCGAAAAATGGCACGGCTGCATCTGACTCATCGATGGCCATCCGGCGAGTCAGATTGTAAAAAATCCAGCCATTGCAGCAGAGCGATTTATGAGAGCGTTTCAGGCGGTCAGGATCATGCTGTTTGAGCCAAGTAAAGATGCCGTTGGGAAGGCCAGCAAAGGTCTGCGAGCCGTTGCGGCGAAAAGCTTCTTTCAAGACTCCTGCCTCTCGCCAACGATCCACAATTTCCGCGGCGCGAGCGTCGTTCCACAAGATGGCGGGACCGGTTGGATGACCGTCGAGATCTACCAGCCAGCAACCGTCCCCCTGGGCCGTCAGCGAGATCAGCCGGACCGGGTCAGTCAGTTGGT
Source organism: Verrucomicrobiota bacterium (assembly GCA_041167675.1). Lineage (GTDB taxonomy): Bacteria > Verrucomicrobiota > Verrucomicrobiia > Chthoniobacterales > JAFAMB01 > DASTDH01. The sequence goes on along the minus strand of JBEEIB010000471.1, from coordinate 32,747 downwards.
GTACGACAGTGCGGATAGTGAACGCAGCCGCGTCCCATACCGAATACATGTCCTGCTCGGAAAAACCAGGTGCGGGACGCAGCACCTCTGTTTCCTGGCGAGCAAGAGCGATCTCCGTACCCCGATCGTTGAAAGCGACCGTCTTGATGACTGAGGTACCGACATCAACGCAGATTGTCGCCATAAAACATGGTAAATTAGGTGTTACGTTCGGCTGCAGACGCTATTTGGGCAACACGACTTCCACGATGTGATCTCCTATAGGGGTGACTAGGTCAGAAAGGGTTAGATCTAAATGGCAAATACAGCATTTATTTATGTGCTGAGTTTTCACGCGTGATCCTAGATCCCAGCCCAACTGATCTGAGCAGGAAATCGATGGTCATTTGCTAACTCGTTCACGAGTCACATCGGGTGAGTCAACGGGTATTTGAAACAGGGTCACGCCTTAACAAGCGATATAGATTGGAGGCGTCTTATCTTTCTGGCTAGGTGCGCATCGGTCTTCAGCCGCAGAGCAAAGCGCCAAACCGGGCTCCAGCCGGTGAGCGTCTGGCTCCGACAGCTGGTGCTAAAGGCGGTCATTGAAACTTTAGATGACCGGTAACGGAATTCCTGACTGAGATCGCGTAAGTTCCTCAGTATCAACATTGCACCCGGCAAGGCTCGAACCTGCAACCCTATGATCCGAAGTCATATACTCTATCCAATTGAGCTACGGGTGCCTCGAAGCCGAGAAAGCTAGCGTTGCAAGAGGGGAAGTCAAGACGCCTCGGCTGCGCATGACAAATGGCGGGCCGCGCATGATGAATGGCAGATGACAAATGACAAATTGTCATTCGTGTCGGTGCGAACGGCCGACCGCCAACCGCTTATACTCCAAGCATTGCCAGCTGGGGCGACCATGGTATACTCCCCGCTTCGTTTGCCAAAAACGCCTTATGCCCATTAGTCGAGTCTGTTTGTTCACTGGATTGTTAGCCTTTGCACCTCCGGCTTTCGCCCAAGATGCGAGTCCGTCGCCTTCTGCTCCCACGAAGCCGTTTGTGGTGGATCAAACCGGTGCGGAGAAGGAGCTGAAGAAAGAAAAGGCGGAAAAGAATGTGACACCGACGCCGACGCCGGATCTCCGGTTTCCGAGTAATCCGATCGCGCCTTCGACACCTGCTCCACAGGAAAATTCTTCCAATGAACCGGCGGTTCCTCGGGCTGAACCGGTCTCGGCCCAAGAGGTGCTCACGCGACTCCAGATCTTTTTGGATCAACGGTCGTTTGGTCCGGGTAAAATTGATGGGCGGTGGGGAGAGTTCACGGCCAAGGCTTTGGTCCGTTATCAAATAGCGAACGGTCAGCAACCGACGGGTCAGATCGATGCCGAAATGCAACAGGCCCTATCGAAGATTTTCCCGATCTATACGGATTACACACTCACCGCTGAGGACCTGCAGAAAGTCGGAGACGTTCCATCGAAACCGTCCGAACAGGCGAAGAAGAAAGCAATGCTCTATCGTTCGGCCGGCGAATTTCTCGGTGAACGCTTTCATGCCGATCCGGAGTTCATTGCCAAACTGAATAAGGACAAGAAGATTGATTCGCTCAACGCCGGGGACATCGTGCGGGTACCGAATGTTCCGCAGTTCAAGATCGAAGAGGTCAAAGAAGCAGATCACATTCCGGCGCGGACCGAATTCAGCAAGCGCGTGATCAAGATCGATACGCGTTACCGCATGCTCGATGTTTATGACGGCGATAAGATTGTTTGTTCTTATCCGATCACTCCTGGTTCCACCCGATTACCCGCTCCGATCGGCACTTGGAAAATCGTTGGTATCGCTACACTCCCTTGGTTCCGTTGGGATGAAGCGATGCTGGAGCATGGTTATCGGAGCGATAATTACTTCAATATTCCGCCCGGGCCGCGAAATCCGGTCGGAATTCTTTGGATGGGTCTCAACAAACGCGGAATCGGGATTCATGGGACCAACAGCCCGAATACGATTGGCCGTGCCGCTAGCCACGGGTGTATTCGGTTGGCCAATTGGGATGCTGCACGCGTCGTCAATCAGGTAACCGAAGGAATGACAGTGCAGATCTACTGACGGCTGGCGCCGTCAGTAGAGAAAACGCCGTGAATGGTGAGAGGTGAGAAGTGAGAAATGATTGGGGGAAAATATTGGGCTACGGTGACTTATCCGGCGACCTGTCCTTGAAGCCTTTGCCGATGGTCGCAAAAAACTGGCGATTGGTTGCCGAAGTCGGAAATCTTATCTAACAGGCCGAGCCGGCGTTTACCGCTTCCGGCGCTCTCGGCGTTACCGGCGATAACGGCGTTATACCGGTGGCGTTGGGCGTCTGGATGGGGAATATTATTCTCTACAGGCGATCCTATTCTGCGAGGACATCGAATATGAAAATTGTTCTTTCGTTAGTGGGCGCTCTCGCTCTTTTCCCAGCTCTGACATTGGCGGGACCCCGCTTTGTCGGTCGGCCGCAAAACCACCGGGTACATCTCACGACCGGGATCCACTGGGCACATTCCGCGTATCGAGGATATTATTGTTTCAATGGTGCGAATTGGGTGTTCGCTCCCGTGGCTTTCCCTTATGGCGGATTAGCCGTGAACGGCGATTTTGTTTATCAAGGACGAGAGGTTTCCGATGACGTCTATCCCTACGCAATACCGACGTCCAATCCCGACATTGTGATTAGCCCATTTGCGCTGAACAACCTGGTCAACGTCGGTGGAGTACCGCCTGGCGCTAAAGTGAGAGACCCGGTCTCGGAAGAAATTTTTCTCAGGCCGTGAGAGTGGCGTGGCGGCATATCGGCGTATGGGCGTAACGGCGTAGCCGTAGGCTCTTTGGATCTGGCGTCTGCCAAGGGCGCGCGCTATGACGGACAGGACAAGTTGGTGTGCATATCCCGGATGCCGTGTACGCCGACACGCCGTTTCGCCGTCACGCCGATACAATCTCATTTGATGCCTGCCTGTCGTCGTTTCTGCCGATCGTCGACATAAACGACTACGGCGATGAGCAGTCCGGCGATAACCATTTCCCAGAACGGATCGACGCCCAAAAGATTGGCGCCGTTTCCGATTGTGGCGAACAGGGTTGAACCGACAAACGTACCCGGAATTGTGCCCCGTCCGCCGAAGAGACTTGCTCCGCCCACGACGACGGAAGCAATGGCATCAAGCTCGTAGCCCATCGCTGCCGTTGGTGTGGCAACGTTCAGCCGTCCGACGAGGAGAATGCCGGCGATCGCCGCCATAGCGGCGCTGGTCATGTAGGCTACGATTGCAATGCGCGTGACATTGATCCCAACCCGGCGCGCCGCCTCGATATTGCTCCCCATCGCGTAACAGTACCGACCCGTTCGCGTCGAACTCAGCACGAAATGCAGGACGATCCCAATGACGGCCATGGTCCAAAACAGGTTCGGAATACCGAGTAACTCGCCCCGGGCGAAATCGGTAAGCTCGCGCGATGTGCCCCCGATACTTTGAGCGCCGGTTGCAAGCAGGGCCAGGCCACGGAAAGTTTGCAACCCGGCCAGCGTGACAATGAAAGGGGGAATACCCAGCTTCGATACGGCCAGAGCATTGACTAATCCGATCGTCAGGCCAACTGACAGTCCGGCGGCCAGTGCCAATGGAAAGGAGACATCGGCACTGAGCAGCTTGGCACTAATCACTCCGACGAGGGCGGCTACCGAACCGACTGACAGATCGATTCCGGCGATGACAATGGTGAAGAGCACGCCGAACGCGATGATGGCGGAGATCGACACTTGTCGCATCAGGTTCAGAATGTTCTCACGCGAAATGAAAATCGGCGTGGCGACTGCCAAGAAGATCCAGAGAGCGATTGTCATCAGGATCACAAACGTCTCGAATGGCAATCGGTGGGTGAGCCGTGCGGCTGCTCTCCTGATGTCTAGCCTGGTACTGTTCCTGACGTTGGCGGTATTCGTCATTTTGACGACTTCTCGCGGAGAAAATAAGGAACGCATGATAACCGTCGCGTCACTTCGGTTGAATCAGATAACTGCTTACCCAGATCGGAACGGCGAGAACTGATGCTGCGAGCGGTGTTAGTCTCCAACAAATGGAGTCAATTTGCGCTCCTTCGGTTGAAGCAACCCTTTATAACTCGGCTCATCCATATTGGCCTTGGTGATCACTCCGACCCCCGTATCAACCAGACTGGGGGTACGCACACCTTTGCTCGCGGCGAGTCCATACCAAACGCCTCCATATCCCATCATGTACGGGTCCTGAATGATGACCGCGTAGATCACATCTTTCTTTAGAAGCTTAATTTCCGCTTCATCGGCGTCGTACGCGACGAGAGCGACTTTGCTCCCGAGGTTGCGCTCATCGAGGGCTGCACCGGCGCCCACGCCCATTTGCGCATTATCAGCAAAGATTCCGACGAGATCGGGGAAACGGCTCAGTATGTCCAGCGTGTTGGAAAGACCTTTAGCGATATCGTTGTTGCCGATGCGGTTATCGACAATCTGTAAGTCCGGATAAGATTTTTTGATTTCGTCGACGAACCCTTTGTCGCGCGAGATCTGAGATTCGTTCCCCGCGATAGCGGTCAAATAGGCAACTTTGCCGGCGGCTTTTCCGGTCCGCTGTTTGATGCACTCCGCCAACGCGATCGCGGCTTTTTTGCCGCCTTCGATATTGTTGGTAGTAAGATACGATGCGTACTTGTCGGTTTTAACGCCGGAATCAATGACGATGACCGGGATACCGGCTGCAGTCGCTTTTTCGATGGGGGCGGCCAGTGCTTCGAAATTGGTCGGTGCGACCACGATGGCCGCAGGCTTTTTAGTGATGCTGTTTTCCACCAGGGCCACTTCTTCCGCGACTTGGGTTTCGGCCGTGGGTCCTAACTCTTCGATTGGCACGCCTAATTCTTTGCTCGCGGCTCGAGCGCCCATGAATGCCGTTTGCCAAAATTCTGACGTTGTCGCTTTGACGATGACCACGACTTTGCTGCTAGAAAAGTCTGCACCGTTACTGGTGGGCGGGCCGCACAGCGCGATAGCTGTAGCAGCACTCGCAAGAAATCTCACGAATAGTTTCATAATTCTTATCTCTTCATCATTGTTAGTTATCTGTGATCACCCCTGCTCGCTGGAAAAATCACTACCGGTTGCTGGCACAACCGGGCCGGTCATGTACCGGATAATTTCCTGTTGATGCGTGTCCCTTGACTTGGCGACATAGACAATTCTGCCGCGGTACATGACAGCGATTCGGTCCGCGACTTCCAGAATTTCGATCAGGTTATGTCCGATGTAGATAATCCCAACGCCATGGGTTGCCAGACGGCGCGCCAGCCGAATGACGTTCTCGCGTTCCATGACGGCGAGCGCCGCGGTTGGCTCGTCCAAAATGACTACTTTGGCTTGCCAATAGAGTGCGCGAGCAATAGCCACAGCTTGGCGTTGTCCCCCGGAAAGACTCCCAACCGATCGCGCCATTTGCGGAATGTGGCTTTCGATCCGCCGCAGCAGATTCTCGGTTTCAATCTTGATTACATGGTTATCGATTACTGGTAGGAAACCGAGCAGACGGCAGACTGGTTCGCGTCCCAGAAAAATGTTAGCTCCAACCGTTAGATCTTCCGCCAGGGCAAGATCCTGATAGACCGTTTCGATACCGAGCGCCCGCGCAGCACGGGGAGATGCTAGGGTAATACTCTTGCCGTTCAGATAAATTTCGCCAGCATCCGGTTGGTACACACCCGAGATGTTTTTTATCAACGTTGATTTACCGGCACCATTATCCCCGACCAGCGCCAGCACCTCACCTGGGTACAGGGATAGATCCACACCACGCAGCACTTCGACCGGTCCGAAGCGTTTGTATAACGCCTCAACTCGGAGGACTTCAGGCTCCATGTCTCCCTCCTTCCGAAATCCATAAGTTAATTCGGTTCGATACTGCGTATTCGGTATCAATCGAGTTCATCATCCGTCCCGACTTGGCATCCCAAAAAAGAGAGCGGTCTGGTGCGTTGGATAAGGGTTCTGGTGTGGATTTCAGAGAGGCCCGGAATTGGAATCAAGGTTCTGGGGAGCGGGTCTCTGCAAACGTTTGCAGCCTTTCATATGGCCGGCTCAATGTCAAGAACGATAGCAACGGCGGGATCGCCGAACGCCAAGCACGTTATGCGCGCCGAGCTTTAGCCGGTTTGAGCGGGGCAGTCGATTTCCGAACAATTAACTCTGGAGGGAAAATTTCCGTATTCAGCTTGCGTGATGTTGACCGCGAGTTTAGACGAGCCAGTAAGAGCTCTGCGGCACATCGACCCATCGCCTCGGTCGGTTCGGCGATGACGGTCAATGGTGGATCAAGATAACGACCCCAGCGCGCGTTATCGAAAGCGACGACGGAGAGCTGAGCCGGAATTTTAACTTTGCACTCCCGCAACGCGCCAATTGCTCCTCCCGCCATCTCGCTGTTTGCAATGAAAATTGCGGTCGGCGGGTTCCGCAAAGAAAGAAGTCGTTTGGCTGCGTCGTGTCCTGATCCTTCTCGAAAATCGCCATACTCGACATATTCAGGTGGTAACGGGATCGAGTTTAGGCGCAGGGCCTTCTGAAACCCGGAAAGTCGCGCTCGTCCGTTGGACAGGTGCTGAGGACCGGCAATCGTGGCGATCCGGTGGTGCCCCAATCCGATCAGATGTGTGGCCGCCAGGTGCGCGGCCTTTTCATTATCAAGAACTACCACATCGACCTTTTCGAGGCCGGACGCGCGATCTAGCTCCACTACCGGTATACCGGTTTTCTTCAGTTCCCGCCAAAGCTTCAAACTAGCGCCGACGGGACAGTTGATGATCCCGCTGGCCTTCCGTTCTCGCAAAAGATTCAGAGCGTGCTCTTCGCCGGCCGGCTCCTCATCGGCATTGCAAACGAGCACTGAGTAACCATTGCTCTTGGCAACTTCGCCCACCGCCTTAACAATTGCGCCAAAAAACCAGTTCGTAATGTCGGGAACAATGATGCCGATGGTCTTGGTCTGGCGAGTTCGTAACGAGCGGGCGATTTCGTTTGGTTGAAACCCGAATTGTTTGACCGCCGCCAACACTTTTTCTCGGGTCACCGGCGCAACCATCTCCGGGCGGCTTAGTGCTCGAGAGATCGTGGAAATGCTGACATTCAATTCCTGAGCCAGATCAAATAGGGTCATTGGGCTTTTTTCCGAACGCTTACTGGTCTTCCCCCGATCGATGTTTTGCGATGCAAACGTTTGCAAGTCAAGCGTCTACTGACGGCTGTCGCCGTCAGTAGAACAGCAAATAGCAGGGGGGAATGCGGAGTGCGGAATACGGAAACCAGGGGCTGGAGTACCCCACCGGGCTGACTTTACCGTTTGTCAATCGCTTCGATCGGCCTGACGCCGGTTCGCCGCATCTTTGTCATTTGTCATTTGTCATCTGTCATTTGTCATGCGCAGCTTGGCTGTCGCCCATGCTGGACCCCGTTTCTTCGCGAATCATCCATGAAGAGGACGATTTTCTGGTTCTCGATAAGCCAGCTCATCTTTTGATCCATCCGACAAAACCGGATGGTTCGCGGACGCTCTGGTCAGAGCTATGCGAACTCCTTGCATTTGAAATCAAAAACGGCGGCCAAGTCTCGTTGATCAATCGGCTAGATCGCGAAACCAGCGGACTAGTGCTGGTAGCAAAAAATTCGGCTACAGCGCGCGAGCTGGGCCGTCTGGTCAATCGGCATCGAGTGGAAAAGCTCTATACGGCAATCGCCTATGGATGGCCGGATGCTGACCAGTTTGCGGTTGATCAACCGCTCCTTCGCCAAGGTGAAAAGACCGCGAGCAAAATCTATCTGAAACAGGCCATTCATCCTGCCGGGTATCCGGCCAGAACAAATTTTGCGGTTGTTCAGCGCTTCGAGAATCGCTGGGGCCGTTTCACGCTTATCAATTGTCAACCGATCACAGGTAGAACTCACCAAATCCGAGTTCATTTGGCGTCGCTCGGTTTTCCGTTGGTTGGCGACAAAATCTATGGTCCCGACGAAAGCTGCTATTTGGAATTCATCGAGACCGGTTGGACCGCGAACTTGAAAGCTAAGCTGCTGCTCGATCGGCATGCCCTCCACGCAACTGTCTTGTGTTTCCCGTTCCGCGGAACCGATCGCCGGTACGAGTCACCGCTACCGAGTGATCTGCGCAGCTTTGTCGAGGAGCGGTAGGGCGCGGAATAGCCGGAACCAAAGTGAGAGGCGAGAGGTGACTGAAGACTCACGCACGGCGAAGCGGCGGGTCGGCGTTTGCCGATGACGGCGTTTCTTTTGCTATCTGCTATTTGCGATTTGCTATTACCCATCTGCGCTCGACGTTTGGCATCGCGCTATGATCGAATTGAGAGCGGTAACTCGAACTTATCGGCAAGGGGATACTCCGGTGGTCGCGCTCGATGCCGTGGACTTAAAAATCGCTGCAGGCGAATTTCTGGCAATTACCGGTGAATCCGGCTCAGGCAAAAGCACACTCTTGCATCTCATGGGTGGCCTGGACAAACCGGACCGTGGCGAAATCTTAATCGATGGCTGGTCGCTGGTGTCGGCCACCGAACAGCAACTGACGAATTTTCGTCGTCACCGGCTCGGCATCGTATTTCAGTTTTTCAATCTTTTACCGACATTGAATGTCGTAGAGAACGTATGTCTACCGCTTCGGCTCCAGCACGTTGGGGAAAAGGAATCGCAACGTCGCGCAAACGAGATGCTGGAATTGGTTGGGATGAACCATCGAGCTAAGCACTTTGTGCATCAGCTCAGCGGTGGAGAAATGCAGCGCACTGCGATTGCTCGAGCGCTGGTACATCGTCCGCAGCTTTTGCTGGCCGACGAGCCGACCGGAAACCTCGACAGCGAAAACGCGCGACGGTTACTCGAGGTCTTTCGGATGATCGCGGAGCGCCGAATGGCCACACTGGTGGTGGCTACGCATAGCTTGGAAGTGGCGGCAATCTCTCAGCGACATCTGCAGATCGCGAATGGACGGATCGTTAATGATTCGGCGGTCGCCGCCGAAACGATCTCGAATAACCGATAGCCAAATGGCTGATTGTGGTAGGGCGCGCAGTCCCTTGCGCGCCGGGCGGGTGAAGGAAGCTTGATTAGTGATCGGTGAACCGGGCATAAGAACGAACGCGGCGCGGCGGTCCGAGACGGCCGCCCTACCACGGACGCCGAGGTTTTCGCCTTGCCGGCATCGATTTCGGCAGCTAATCAAAAACAGAAGATGCGTAGAAAGAAACAAGGGTGGGGTTGTTCGTCGATGTGGATACGCATTGAAAGGTGCGCAGAGGCTTAGTTTCAGCTGCCTCTCGATCTTTTGCTTGAGATATAAAAGTTTCATGATAAGAAACATTCCGATGTGTGGTATCGTTGGCTTATTCCTCAAACAGAGTTCCCTTGAGCCGGAGCTCGGAGCCTTATTCAGTGAGATGTTGGTCTGTATGAGCAGCCGGGGACCAGACAGCGCTGGCTTTGCTGTTTATGGTACGCCTGCTCCCGCAGGCAAATTGAAAGCCATTCTGCAGCATTCAAATCCGGATTTCGACTGGTCTGCGATTGGGGTCGCATTGGAAAAGCAATTTCGTGATAAACCTTCGGTGGAGGTAAATTCTACTCACGCGCGATTTCTGGTGAAGACGAATGCCCAATCCATACGGAGTTTTCTGGAAGCGAATTTTCCCGAAGTTCGCATCATGAGCGTGGGGCGACGAATCGAGATCATGAAGGAAATCGGGTTGCCAGAGTCGGTGGTCGAACGATTCTCGCTTCGAAAGATTGCCGGTAGTCATGCTATTGGTCATACTCGGATGGCGACGGAAAGCGCGGTCACAACCGAGGGATCGCATCCATTTAGTACCGGAGTTGATCTCTGCCTGGTACACAACGGTTCTCTCAGTAATCATAACCGCTTGCGGCAAAGGCTGGGTCGGGAGGGAATCGAATTTCACACCGAGAACGACACTGAAGTAGCGGCCGGTTATTTCGCCTGGCAACTGGCGAATGGTGCGACGCTCAAAGAGGCGCTGGAAGCCGGGTTAAAGGACCTCGATGGCTTTTATACCTTTGCGGTGGGAACCGAAGATGGTTTTGCCGTATTGCGTGATCCAATCGCTTGCAAGCCGGCGGTTCTCGCTGAAACCGATGATTACGTCGCGATGGCATCGGAGTACCGATCACTTGCTAATTTGCCGGGTATTGAAGGGGCGCGCCTCTGGGAGCCGGAGCCGGCCGTCGTTTACAATTGGAGCCGAAGTCAGCGCTGCGAACCTGCGTTTCGAAAGGATAACCGTATCGGCGTGACGGCGTGGCCGGTATCGGGTAGACAAAAGTCCTCGCAACCAGACAAGATTCTGAACCCCTCTAGTAGAGTGTGATTAACAGAATGCATTCAGATGTTTACCCAGACTGTTGATCTGGCGAAAACCAGTGTTCGGACGCTTAACCAGAGGCTGCATGAGCTGAATGCCGAACGGGATGAGGAACGCTGGCGAATACTCAATCCGCGCGGTGCTCATGCGATCGCTTGCGGCCTCCGGGTTCCGGTGACGGTGGAAATCGAAGGGCACGCCGGATACTACTGTGCCGGCATGAATCAGAAAGCCACAGTGATCGTTCATGGGAACGTTGCTACCGGTGTCGCTGAAAACATGATGTCGGGGATTGTCCACGTGAATGGCAACGCCAGCCAATGCGCCGGTGCGACCGCCCACGGCGGTCTGCTGGCGGTTGAAGGAGACGCGTCGGCGCGATGTGGTATCTCCATGAAAGGAATAGACATTGTAGTGAAGGGCTCTGTTGGCCACATGAGCGCGTTTATGGCTCAAACCGGGAACCTGGTGGTTTGCGGGGATGCGGGTGACGCCTTCGGTGATTCCGTCTACGAGGCTCGACTGTTTGTCCGTGGCAGGGTGAAGAGTCTCGGTACGGACTGTATCCAAAAGGAGATGCGCCGGGAACATCTCGAAATCTTAGAAACCCTCTTGAAACGAGCCGGGTGTGAAGTGCATCCAGAGGAGTTCAAGCGCTATGGTTCGGCTCGCCGGCTGTATCATTTTCAAATCGATAATGCCTCATTGTACTAAATTGGAACCTTCGTATGCCGGAATTGATCGCGTTCGCGCGATCCGCGCGAGGATCCGATATCATCCGGCGGTTGCCAGGCGGTCGCCGCCCTACTTCGGATCGGCAATGCGCCCCTCCAATTCATAATTGTTATGACTACTGAGATACTTCCCGGAATGAGGGAATCGGCGACCTTCGATCGCCATGTGATTCACGAGATCCAACGCGCTGCGGAAACCGGTCTTTATGATATTCGAGGTTGGGGTTCGAAACGCCGATTGCCGCACTTTGATGATCTCGTTTTCCTGGGAGCCGGCATGTCCCGTTATCCGTTAGAAGGATATCGGGAAAGATGTGGGACAGATGTTCTACTTGGTGCGTTGCACGCCAAAAAACCGATCCCTTTGCAGATTCCGATCACGGTCGCCGGAATGAGTTTCGGCGCCTTGTCAGCTGAGGCCAAAGAATCGCTCGGTCGTGGCGCTTCAGAAATGGGAACTTCCACTACCACTGGAGATGGCGGAATGACCGCCGAAGAGCGGCAATCTTCCAAGATCCTAGTCTACCAATATTTGCCTTCCCGTTACGGGATGAATCCGGATGATTTACGAAAGGCGGACGCGATCGAGATAGTGCTCGGTCAGGGAGCCAAACCGGGCGGTGGCGGTATGTTGCTCGGGAGAAAGCTTAGCGATCGAGTGGCCGAGATGCGTATTCTGCCGCCGGGTATTGATCAACGGAGCGCTTGTCGACACCCGGATTGGACAGGACCTGACGATTTAGCAATCAAGATCGAAGAACTTCGAGAAATTACCGATTGGGAAAAACCGATCTATGTCAAAATTGGCGCCTCCCGGACCTATTTTGATGTGAAGCTAGCGGTAAAGGCAGGTGCCGACGTCATTGTTGTCGATGGAATGCAGGGAGGAACCGGAGCAACTCAGGAGGTATTTATTGAACACGTTGGCATTCCTACTCTTCCGGCCCTACGCCAGGCGGTCGAGGCACTGACCGAAATGGGAATGCATCGAAAGGTTCAACTGATCATTTCCGGTGGAATTCGTTCCGGCGCCGATGTGGCAAAGGCATTGGCCATGGGGGCGGATGCGGTCTCGATCGGAACCGCTGCTTTGATTGCGTTGGGTTGCAACAGTCCGAAATACCAGGAGGAGTATCAAAAACTTGGGACTGCCGCAGGTTTTTACGACGACTATCAGGATGGCAACGACCCAGCCGGCATTTCCACGCAGGATCCGTTGCTGGCCAAACGGCTTGATCCGGTGATTGGCGGAAGGCGTCTGGCCAATTATCTGCGAGTGCTGGCGATGGAAGCTCAGACGATTGCCCGAGCTTGCGGCAAGAGTCATGTGCTGAATCTTGAGCCGGAGGATCTGGTTGCTTTGACCGTTGAGGCTGCGGCCATGGCTAAAGTGCCGCTGGCCGGAACAGCCTGGATTCCAGGAGTGTAACGCCGGGAGTGCGGAAGAGGTGAGAGGTCCGCTACGCCAACTTGTCCGACGAAGCCTCCTCTGATAATTCTGACCATGCCTAACGGTGGGCGAAGTTGGAAGGCGTAAGAGGACTTACGCCAAGGGTGGAGGCTTGGCGGAACCCTGGGTTGGCCATATCAAAACGTGCTCGCTCTGAAGGAGCGTAAGATCCGGCTCGATTGAATTCGGTTGCCAATGAAGTTTCTTTTGCGGAAACTTTTGGTGGTGAGAAAAGCGAAACCAGCCCCGGAGGAATCTCCGACCGTTGAGCAGTTTATCGGGCAGCGCATTCGCACGCTTCGACTCCAGCGTACGGTAACGCTCGATCAGTTGGCCGACAGAGTTCGCTTGACCAAAGGTCAGCTTTCCAAGATCGAGAATGGGTTGGTTTCTTCACCTGTTTCGACCTTGACCCGAATTGCTTCCGCGCTGGGAGTGGGCCCGGGCTACTTCTTCCAGGTCGATGGTTCGGAGCGTCGGGCGGTACTCATCCGCAAAAACGAAAGAAAGATCATCGTCGGCCGGGGCTCGAAGATGGGGCACTACTATCAGTCCTTGGCCTTTGGCCTGCCGTTTGAGAAAGATTTTGAGCCTTACCTCATGAACATCGAGGAGCGGAAGATCGACCCGAGCCAGAACATCTTCCGCCATCCAGGTCACGAATTGCTCTTCATGCTGGAAGGAGAAATGGATTACCGGCATGACGACCAAATTTATCACCTGGGCCCCGGCGACAGTCTTTTCTTTGACGGAACCATCGAGCATGGACCCGTGATGGTTTATTCGCCGCCGGTCCGTTTCTTGAGCATCATCAGCAATCCGAAGGTTGAGCGGTAGGGCGGGTCCGTCCGGGACCGGGGGCAATGTTCATCGGGTCGTCTGGCTCATCGTGGCGATACACGTCGTTGAGCGAAAGCGAGAAGGGACGTGTGAGCCATACGTGTAATCCAAACCGGATACAGGTGGCTAAAACCCGGCGCGACCCATGCGAATTGACGTCGCACGATTTCAACATGCCGCGGCGGTCCGGGACGGGCCGCCCTACCAAGGAGGCGCAGGAGCGCATCCCTACCGATGACCAGTCACCTCTCACGTTTCTGTCCCGAGTTGAGCAGAAAGCAACTGAGTTGAACAAGAAGCGACAGCGTATCGCTCTCGGTTAAATGGGTTTGGCGGGTCAAAAAGAGGGATTCTGACGCGAATGCGGGGATGGCATAGTAATTGCTTAAGATGCAACGCTGGTTTCGTTATAGAAAACATCGACCTAATTTCGTCAACGGAGATTGTCTTATGAGCACCGCTAAACCTGGAGGCTATGGGCTAAGGTCCACCTGTCTCTCTTTTGTAGAGATCTTATCTCAATCTGTCGCCAATATCTCGCCAACCTTAACGCCGGTCGTAATTGTGCCGTTTGTGTTTGCTTCGGCGGGCAACGGTACGTGGCTAGCCTATTTGGTAGCCACGGCCGCTTTGATGCTGGTCGGAATGAGCATCAACGAATTCGCCAAACGTTCCGCTTCACCCGGCGCCCTTTACGTCTGTATCGGACACGGCCTCGGCCCGAGCATGGGATTTATCGCCGGTTGGTGTCTCATCGTGGCGTACATTTTCACGGCGATCGCGGTTTTGGCAGGGTCTGTCAATTACGCGTTGATCTTGCTGAACATGTTGCACCTGTCAGTTCCGCCGGTGGTCCTTTTCGCCATCGGGACGTTTCTGGTTTGGCTGGTGGCATACAAGGATATTCAACTTTCGACCCGCATCATGCTTCTCCTGGAAAGCGGTTCAATGATGTTGATCTTAGTCGTGTGCTCGATCGTATTCATGCAACACCGAACGTTGATCGATCCTGCTCAACTCAAGCTCGAGGGTATGAGCTTCGATGGATTTCGCTTAGGTCTTATTCTGGCGATTTTTAGCTATGTCGGTTACGAAAGCGCAACCGCTCTAGGCGAGGAGGCGAAGCGACCGCTGGTTTTTATTCCGCGAGCGGTGCTGCTGAGTGCCCTGATCAGCGGCATTTTCTTCGTGATCTGCTCATACACCGCTACGCTCGGATTTCGCGGGCTTTCTGATCCGTTGGATAAGAGTACCGCTCCCTTCAATGACTTGGCCAACGTCGCTCACTTGCCTTTCATGGGAATTCTTATTTCGATTGGTGCGGTCGTCAGCATGTGGGCCTGTACTCTTGCTTCGGTTAATGCTGCCTCGCGAGTCATCTTCACGATGGGAAGGCATGGGGTATTCCACGGCAAACTTGGTTTGGCGCACGGCAAAAACGAGACACCTCATCACGCGGTGACGGTTTGCGCTTTGCTCACTTTTGTTTTCGCTGGGCTCTTTGGCTGGTTCGGTCTTGGAGTTCTGGACATATTCAACGACTTCAGCACAATCGCGACCTTTGGTTTCCTGATCGTTTACATCCTGGTCTCCATCGCTGCGCCGGTTTACCTCAAGTCGCTGGGAGCGCTCAAGGTAACAAATATCGTGGTATCAATCGTTTCGATCGCATTGATGCTTATGCCGCTCATTGCGGCGTTTTATCCGGTGCCGGCGCCACCGGCGGACAAGTTCCCAATCTATTTTGGCGTCTATCTTCTCGTCGGAATCGCGTGGTTCGCATGGCTCAGGTTCAAGTCTTCCCATGTGATGGATACGATGCGAAGCGATCTCGAATCGGTGCACGATCGGTTTGAAGTAAAGAGGACGAGTTTAATCACTGCGGTGTACCCATCAGAAGATGGTGCGGATGTTGCTAGTTAACCCGCACACAACTCAGTCCAGGAATTCGGGCCCGCCGGTGGCGGGCCCATCATCATTAGCGAGATAGGTATGTCGAGCTTGCGCGAAAGTGTTAAATCACGTTTAAAGGAAGAGAAGGTCAGTTTTTTGCTTGTTCAGTTTGTTGATCTGAGCGGTGCAGCAAAAGTGAAAATGTGTCCGGTAGAAGCGTTGGACACTCTGATCGATGAAGGGGCCGGATTCGCCGGTGCCGCCATTGGAGGATTTGCTCAGGGGCCGAACTCTCCCGATATGATGGCCCGTATCGATCTCGATACGTATACGCCTCTTCCTTGGTATCCGGGAATGGCTCGATTTGTCGGGGACCTCTACGTCGAAGGAAAACCGTATCCCCATTGTCCTCGTCTGAATTTAAAGCGATTACTAAAGGAGGCGGCCGAGAAATCCGGGTTTTTTCTGAATGTCGGACTTGAACCGGAACACTTCCTGGTCACGAGAAAACCGGATGGTTCGATCGAGCCTTGGGATCCGGCTAACATCGATCAGTTACCGAAGCCTTGTTATGACTTTAAAGGGATCTCATCGGCATTCGGTTACCTGCAAGAAATCGTAAGTTATTGCAATCAGCTGGGTTGGGGCGCCTACCAGGCCGATCACGAAGATGCGAATGGGCAATACGAAGTGAACTTTCAGTACGCTGATGCGTTAACGACCGCGGATCGTTACACGTTTTTCAAAATGATGACTTCGCAGGTGGCACCGAAGTATGGAGCCGTGGCCACGCATATGGCGAAACCGTTCGCCGATCGAACCGGAAGCGGCGCGCACATGCACTATCATGTAGCCGACCGGACCGGGAAAAATTTGTTTGAGGATCATGAAGATAACCGCGGGATGGGGTTATCCAAGTTGGCTTATCAGTTCCTTGGTGGAGTTCTTAAACATGCTCCAGCGCTCTGCGCGATCTTATCTCCAACCGTGAACTGTTATAAACGTTTACAAGTCGGGGAAGGACTTTACAGTGCGCGATCGGGATTCACCTGGACACCGGCCTTTATTAGTTACGGCGGAAATAATCGCACCCAAATGCAGCGCATTTGTGGTCCTGGTCATATTGAAGATCGAACCGTTTCGGCTGGGTGTAATCCCTACCTAGTGTTCGCCGCCTATTTGGCGGCCGGCCTGGACGGCATCGAGGAAGGCAGAGATCCTGGAGAGCCCAATCATGAAAATCTGTATGAACTCACTCCGATGGCGATCCGGAAGAGAGGGATGAGAACCCTTCCGCAAACGTTGCTGGAGGCATTGTTCGAACTCGAACGAGACTCGGTCATTCTCAATGCACTCGGCCCGATCCGCGATGAGTTTCTGGATTTGAAACGTCGCGAATGGACCGATTATCACCGGAGCGTATCAGGCTGGGAGATTGAGAATTATCTGACGCTCTTTTAGAATGCCGGGAGCGCCGGGAACGGAGGATGTGATTGGTGAGAGGTGAGAAGTGAGAGGTCCGCTACGCCGACTTGTCCGACGAAGCCTCCTCGGAGAATTCTAACCATGCCTAACGGTTGGCGAAGTCGGAAGGCGCAAAAGAACCCTGGGTACCGGCAACAAAAAGCGCGTAGCTCTGAAGGGAGCGAAAGAATCGTTCCGAACGCAGCGCCATAAAAGCCGCCTGGATTTTGAGAATGACGACAAGCTGCGACGTCGCATTTTTTCTCCCGCTCCTTCAGAGCGGTCCACGTTTAACATTGAATACCCAGGGTTCCGCAAAGCCTCCACCCTGGGCTAAGACCCGCCCGAATTGCTACGCGAAGCGTTGTGGGCCGGTCTTTTACACCTTCCGACTTCGCCAGCAATGGCCGCAGTTTCACGACATCGGGAAAGGCTGCGGCGGACACCTTCGGCGTTTATTCTTCGCGCTGTCGGCGGCGTCGTTCTTGAGAGTGTATCCCGATCACTCATCGAATCTAGGAATCAGCTCCGATGAAGACATTTGATGTAGCTGTTCTCGGAGTTGGCGGGATCGGCAGCGCTGCTTGTTATCATCTGGCTCGAACTGGGCTCCGCGTAGTGGGAATTGAACAGTTTTCGATTCCGCATTCGCGTGGCAGTTCTCATGGAGTAACCCGGATTCTTCGCGAGGGGTTACATGAAAATGAAACTTATGTTCCTTTGGTGCGACGTGCGCTGGAGCTTTGGCACGAACTGGAAAAGATCAGCGGCGCCCAATTATTCTACCGGACCGGCAGTTTGGATATTGGGCTGCCTGACTCGTCGATTGTTACCGGATCTTTGAACTCATGCCGGCGGTGGAACATTCCGCACGAGGTGTGCAATGCCAGCGAGTTGCGGCGTCGCTATCCTGTCCTGCGCCCATACGATGAGATGGTCGCGATCTTCCAGCCGAACTCCGGGTTTGTTTTGGCCGAAGGATCGATTACCGCACATGTGAACGGCGCATGCGATCGCGGGGCGGACGTCCACGGGCACGAGAAAATGATCCGCTGGGACGCAAATGGATCTGGTTACACGATCCAAACGACCCATGAACGCTACGAGGTAGGACAAATCGTTTTCACCACTGGGGCTTGGGCCTCTAAATTAGTCGCGCACGGTATTCGGGTGCGCCCGGAACGCGCCGTACTCGGTTGGTTTCAGCCGAAGAAAAACGCTGCGCTGTTTGGAGTCGGATCGCTTCCGGTCTGGATCATTGACTCGCCGGTTGGCGGCCATTTTTACGGAGTGCCGATTTTTGGAATCCCCGGATTTAAGCTCGGTCGATTATCGCGCGACTTGGGTGAAGTTGATCCCGATGTTCCTCTGGTGGAGCCCGATTCTCGCGATGAACAGGATCTCCGGCAGTTTTTGGAAAAACATTTTCCGGATGCCAGTGGGCCTCTTTTATCCCTGCAAACCGCTTTGTTTGAGCACTCACCCGATCGTCATTTCATCATCGATCAATTGCCCGATTTTCCTGGAGCGTGGGTGATCGCCGGGTTAAGTGGACACGGGTTCAAATACGCGAGTGCGCTGGGCGAACTCGCCAAAGACCTGGTGATGCAACGAAAGAGTGGATACGATTTATCCCCCTTTCGTTTGGGTAGGTTTGGGTGAGAGCGATAGGGACGCGCTCCCGACTTCGTCCGGCGCGTCCTTTTTTTGTTCTGGAGGGCTGCCGCGCGATGGGTGACCTTCAAGCTGTAACGCTCAGGACGGACGCGCGGGAGCGCATCCCTATCGACGCTGAGGTTGCCTCGTCGGGTCGAATGTGTTAACTCGGACGTTCCGCTATGGTGTTTCCGCATCAACAAACGCTGGCTAAATCCGCAAGCCTGAAAGGGACCTCGCTCCACACCGGTGAGGAGGTGAGCGTAACTCTAAAGCCGGCCCCAATCGATCACGGGATCAAGTTCAAACGGACCGATCTCTCGGACGAGCCAACCATCGAAGCAAGAATCGAGAATGTCAGGCTGGTGGAACGGGCCACGACATTAGCGGAAGGGAACGTCAAAGTTCATACGGTCGAACATCTGCTCTCGGCCCTTCATGGGATGGGAGTGGACAACGCGGTTGTTGAGATGAACGGCAACGAATTGCCGATCGCTGATGGTAGCTCCAGAGCCTATGTCGAACTGATCAAAAAATGCGGGCTTCAGGAACAGAGCGCTTTCGCCAAAGTTTTTGAAATTCGGGACACATTACACATCGAAACTAAGAGTGGTTCGATCTTGATCCTCGTACCGGACGAAAAGTTTCGGATTTCCTGCACCCAAGTGGGTCCGGAGGGGAGATTCACCCAATACTATTCCACCGAGATCACGCCGGAGATCTATGAAAAGGAAATAGCCCAGGCTCGGACCTTTGTATTTTTCGAAGATGTGAAGCCGCTCCTCGATAAAGGATTGATTCGCGGAGGAAGTCTCGAAACGGCGATCGTTATTCGGGGCGATTCGTTAATGAGCAAAGAGCCGTTGCGATACCCAGATGAGTTTGTCCGACACAAGATTTTAGATATCATCGGAGATCTTTTCTTGGCCGGCTGCCGAATCCGAGGCCATGTCATTGCGGTGAAGCCGGGTCACGCCGCGAATAGCGAATTGACCAAGGCGATATCAAAACGGTACGCCCAAATGCTGGCTATGGTTCCGCCGCAGGTCATTCCACGCGGCTCAGCTGTAATGAATGTCACTGACGTTCAGGCGGTTTTACCTCACCGGTTCCCGTTTTTGATGATCGATCGAATCCTCGCGTTTGAAGGCGAGAACAAGATTGTCGGGATGAAGTCGGTCACGATCAATGAGCCGTATTTCCAGGGGCACTTTCCCGGTCATCCGGTGATGCCGGGAGTGCTGCAACTGGAAGCCATGGCTCAAGTAGCCAGTATTCTGATGAGCAAGCGAACTTCGCTGAGCGGCATCGGGTATTTCATGAGCGCCGATGAGGTAAAATTTCGCAAACCGGTGCACCCCGGAGATACTTTGATTATCGAAGGAGAATTGTTGCGGGCTAAGGCAACCATCGCCAAGGCGAGTTGTCGCTGTTTGGTCAACGGGGAAGTAACTTCTGAAGCGATATTGATGTTTGCTTACGTCGCGCAATGAACGTTCACCCGACGGCGATCATTGATCCCGAAGCTGAGATTGGCGCCGACGTAACTATTGGGCCATATTGTGTGATTGGGCCTGCGGTCGTGTTGGGCGAGGGATGTTGCCTGCAGAATCACGTCACTCTTTGCGGACCTTCCAAGATCGGGACACGAAACCGTTTCTTTGCGTATTGTTCCGTTGGCCAACAAAGCCAAGATCTCAAATACATGGGTGAACCGACTCACTTGGAGATCGGAAATGAGAATGTCTTCCGAGAATTCGTCACTGTCAGCCGGGCAACTGGTAAAGGAAACGTGACTCGAATCGGCAACCACGGAAACTTTTTGGCCTATAGCCATATCGCGCACGATTGTGAAGTCGGCGATCGAGTGATTTTTTCTAACAACGCCACATTGGGCGGACATGCCATTGTCGAAGAACATGCCGTGTTAGGTGGACTTACTGCGGTCCACCAGTTCTGCCGAATTGGTAAGCATGCGATCACCGGGGGTTGCACGAAAATCGTTCAAGATGTTCCTCCTTTCATGATCGTAGATGGAAATCCAGCAGAGGTAAGAGGTGTTAATCTCGTGGGATTGGAGCGACGTGGATTCAGTCCTGATACCATCCGAGCATTAAAAGAGGCGTATCGAATCCTCTACCGAGCAAAATTAAATACCAAGCAGGCTCTGGAAGAGTTGGGAAGGAACGGGCTGGCGGAAACTCCCGAGGTAAATGATTTGATGAAGTTCATCGAAACAAGCCAGCGGGGGATAGTGCGGTAGGGCAGCGTGTCACGCCAAGGTGACAAAAATCTCACGCAAAGCCGCAAAGACGCAAAGGTTTCGGATTAAAGGATAAAGTCTAAGATCGCGGTATCTACGGCTTACGGACTCGGTCTGGGATCGTTATTTGATTTTGGTGAAGCGATGACGACCGGCTAACTGCGGTCTTTGAGCAATAACTCTCTGCAATCTTGGCGTCTTTGCGTCTTCGGTACGCCGAAGGCGTAAGAGACCCGCCCGCAACGCTTCGCGTAGCGATGCGGGCGGGACTTAGCTCAGGGTGGAGGCTTCGCGGAACCCTGGGGATCTGTAACAAAGTGCGTGTAGCTCTGAAGGAGCGGAAGAATCGGTCGAGAACCCAGAGTTCACAAACTCCATGCATTTCGAGAATGACGGTCAGGGTCTGCGTTACGAGTTTGCTGTCTTTCTTGGCATGAGCTTCTTTCTGACTTTCGGTCGGCTATGAAATTTTCGATCTGTTCTGCCCAGTTACATCATCAAACAGATCGCACCGCCCCAATTTCTTGCCTTTGCGTCTTTGCGTCTTTGCGTGAGATTCTCAGCGCCTCTTTGCGTGCGATTTTCAAATCTTAATTTAAAAGCTTTGCGTGAGTCTCACTGACGAACTTCTCCTCCAAACTCCGGAGGGAGTCCGTTTCCGGTTCCGATTGGCTGGCCCGGCGACTCGGCTATTCGCGCTCTATATCGACTTCGCTTGCATCCTACTCCTTTCTTCATTTATCAGCTCTGCTCTTAGTCTGCTTAAGGTCGTGAGTTCCGATCTATTTTTCGCGACCGAAACGATTGCTTATTTCATCCTGACCGTCGGCTATTTCATGTCTTTGGAATGGATTTTCCGCGGTCAAACTCTTGGCAAGCGAGTGTTGAAACTCCGAGTAGTCGACGCGGACGGATTACGTCTGCGGTTCTCGCAAATCGTCGTTCGTAACCTTTTGCGCACAATTGATATGTTGCCCGGTCTCTACGCCGTCGGAGGTATCGTTCTGTTGCTTTCTCCGAAACTGCAGCGATTGGGTGATATCGCTGCCAACACGATTGTTATCCGGACTAACACCGAAACGATACCCGATCTTGAACCGCTTCTCGGAGGCTTGTATAACTCCCTGCGTTCTTACCCTCACCTTGCTGCTCGGCTGCGGCAGGTAGTCCAGCCAGAAGAAGCGCGCATTGCACTGGACGCCATTTTCCGACGAGATGAACTGAAACCGGATGCACGAATCGATCTATTCTCTGAGCTAGCCGGCTATTTTCGTTCCATCGTTTCGTTCCCGGAAGAAAGTGTGATCGGCCTAACCGACGAACAGTACGTGCGCAATATTGTCGATCTCCTGTTCCGGCCAAGAATGGAATAGGACAGGGATCCTCGCGATCCATTTGGCGACTGCCCCGTTAGGTTCTTTGTTCGCTTGACCTGGAAACTCGCATGAAGCTATCGTCTCGGCGCCGTCAGAAATCTCAGTCGCTATGGGCCGCTGCGAAATAAAGTTCGGACCGATTCTTTCGCTCCTTCAGAGCTCCGCGTTTTTTGTTACTGATACCCAGGGTTCCGCAAAGCGTTGCGGGCGGGTCTCTTACGCCTTCGGCGTACCCAAGACGCGAACGTTGCGGAGAGTTTATTGACGATTGGGTAAATGCGATTTTGAGAAATTCGCCTTTAAAACTAGCTAACAGTTTCAGACCTTTGCGCCTTTGCGTCTTTGCGTGAGATTCTTCGTCTCGGCGTCTTGGCGTGACCTCCCGGAAAAACACAAAAACGCAATTAGCACGAGCAACTCGGTAAGACCAAAACCGATTTTGGCCGCATAAGTCACCATTGGTTGATGGTATTGCGACAGGAACGATTCGATGATCCCGGCCCAGATCAACATCAAGCCTGCGCCACAGATCAATGTAACCAGTGCAGTTCCAATCGAGCGAAGTCGCTGGCCGATCGACTCCGAGGATCGCCAACCAATGAGAGCTTGGCCGAGCAATAGTCCAGCCTGGGCGGCAATCAGAATGGCCGGGATCTCGACTACGCCATGCGGAAGTAACCAACCAGCAAGAAAGACCGATTGCCCGGCTCGGACGTAGTCAACAATAACCGCTCCCAAGATTACACCGTTGTAGAATAAGAGGATCATCGTCCCGATCGCCCAAGTCATACCAAGAGCCAGAACACCGATCGCTACCCGGGTGTTATGGGTCATTAACATCGCCGAAAAAGTGGTATGTTCGCCGGCTAGGCGTTGGCTTCCTTCCTTGGCCTCTTCCTCACGCACTCTTTCATTCGGGTCACCGAGCAGATGAGGAAAAGCTCCAAGCAGAGCGGGCTTCGCTTCCGGATCAAAGGCAAGCGCGAGTCCGCCAAAGGCGCCTCCTGATATGGTCAGGATTAGCGCGAACAGAAAGAACCGACAATAGCGACGAAAAGTTGCTGGAAATGTCACGAAAAACCAGCGGACGAGGTTGAAATTGCGGTCACGGCTACGGACTTCGTTGAGTTCCGTGTAGGCACGCGCTACTAACGACTGCAAGAAGAGTACCAGGCTTGGCTCGGCGGCAAAGGTGGTAATCCGGACGAGGGCCGAGCTCGTGCGTTCGTACAAGTAATAAATGCGCTCCGCGTCGGTCACTGATAGTGCGCTATTTGGATCGTTCTCCAGCCGCTGGATCCGTTGAGCCAGCTCGTCCCAGATCTTACGCTCTGTTTCAATGAACTGGCGAAGATCGATAATCATAGAGCCTGTCGCCGCTTCAACGCGATATATTGGCTGACCATCTCCAAGCTCACAGTCTTATTGGAGACCAGGCAAAGTTGAATACCGCGTTGCTGGAGCTGTCGCCGTAGTTCAATAAGGCGAGTCCAATGCAGATGTCCGGCGACGTTCTGGTAAATGTCGTCTATCTTCTCTACCCCTGGCGGAGAGAAAAGTGGACGGACCGAGGGCGCCAGAAGCATGACTGCCAATACCAGGTGACGCCGGGCGACGAAATCCATACTTGACAAAAACGTCTCGGATAAAAGCGGATCGTCCAGTGAAGTTAAGAAAACGATCAGCGCGCGTCGTTTGATTCGAGCCATGAGGGCGCTGGCAATTTCGCCAAAATCCGGCGAGACCAATCGAGTCTGAAGCCCAGCCAACACATCTCGACACCGGTTGAAATGAGCAGGCCCACTGCGGGCCGTGACTAAGTGATCGATCTTGTCACTAAACGTGAGTAAGCCGAACAGATCACCTTGGTTCTGTGCCGCCGCACAGAGGAGCAATGAGGAAGCAATCGCCCGCTCGAGAGTGGGAATTTGTTCCCCGGCTGATTCCGTGTACTCATTTGCAACCAAGCGACCGCTCAATCGCGAGCTGTCGACTGCGACATACACCTCTTGCGCCTTTTCGGTCTGGTAGACTTTTGTGATCGGGTGACGGCGTTTTGCGGTCGCCTTCCAATGAATCGTATCGAAGCCGTCGCCCGGCTCGTACTCCCGGAGTTTTTCAAATTCGCGACCTCGCCCCAGGTGGCGATAATGATGGATGCCCACTTCGTTGCGTTTGAGAAAACGAGCTAACTGACGTCCTTCCGTAGTAAGATCCGGATAGACACGGACCTCGCAACGGATCGGTTGTCGCTCGCGATAGATCCACCAGCCAAGGGGTGAAATCCAATCGAAGAAAAGCTGGGAAATCAGAAAGATTCCTCGGGATTCGGCACGCAATTCCAATAGAATTGGTAGCGGCGACTCTCCTGATTTTAGCGTGAGCAGGGTGTCGACGGTCGCCATCGAAAACGACGAAGGTAAAGTGAGAGCGACTCGGATAGCACCAGACTGAGCGGGGGTTGCGAACAAGCGCAACGGGATCTGGAAAGAGCGTCCGGCAATTGTGCGGACCGTATCCGAAAACACGAATTCAAGATCCCGGTGTTTTCTCCAATTCCAAAGCAGATCGAGCAATGCAATGACGACGAAGAGGGTAATGGCCGGGAGCGTTAGCGTTCGCCAGCCGGGCAACAGCGTCGAAAGAATCGTGAGCGGCAAAACGATTGCCGCTCCCCATCCGATCAAGCCTGGGCGTGGAGCGATCATCGCGGAACGGGAACCTTGTCGAGAATCTTTCGAACAACCGACAACGGGTCGGTGCCTTCGATCTCGAATTCCGGACGAAGAATCAACCGATGTTCAAGTATGCCATTTGCTAAGGTCCGAATATCGTCGGGTGTTACAAAGTCGCGACCATCGATAGCCGCATTTGCGCGGCTGGCGAGTAGGAGGGCCTGGGTGGCACGCGGACCCGCTCCGACCAAGACGCTCTCGTGCTGTCGGGTCTCACGCACGATATCGACCAAATAGGCGATGAGCTCGGGCTTGACTAGGACCTCGTCCAGAGTGTTTCGAAGCCGTTCGAGTTGTTCTTCCGAAACGACCTGCTGGACATTCCCGCTTTCTAGCACTGCCTCCGGTGCGCTTTGCGAAAGCATGCGGTTCGCCAAGTCCAACTCATCCACGCGTTCCGGAAGGCCCACACGTATCTTCAACATGAACCGGTCCTTCTGAGCCTCCGGCAGGGGATAAGTGCCCTCAAACTCGACCGGATTTTGCGTGGCGAATACCGTAAAATTGCTGGCCAGAGAATAAGTCTGCCGATCCACTGTTACCTGCCGCTCCTGCATCGCTTGGAGCAGAGCAGATTGAGTCTTGCTTGGTGCCCGGTTCACTTCGTCGGCGAGCAGGAACGTAGTGAAAATAGGCCCCGGGACGAAGGCAAATTCATTCCTCTGCAGATGAAAAGTATTCGTTCCGATAATGTCGGACGGCATTAAGTCTGGAGTAAATTGAATGCGATTAAACGGGCTGCCGAGGATGTGGGCGAGCGTCTTGACCAGCAATGTTTTGGCGACGCCCGGCACTCCCTCAACCAGTGCATGCTGATTGGTGAAAATAGCGATCAGGGCATACCGAATCGGTTCCTCTTGGCCAATCACCACTTTGGCGACTTCCGAGCGTGCCCGGTCGAGTATTTCCTTCAATTCATCCAGGGATGCATTCATGTGCGTTCGTTGAGACGTTGGCTAAGCTGGTTGTAGCGGGCGACGGCGGAGCTACGAGGATCGAGGGTTGGGAGCAATTGGTCGAGTTTTCTTGTTTTGCCGGCGTCGTGCATCCCTATGCGCCAGAGTTGCGCGCAGGTCGAAAGTAAGTCTTTGGTTGGTAAACTTCGACGAAGCAGATTTACAAAAACCGTCTCACCGCCTTGCCCCGGAACAATGAGACTTTCGGAGGACCGACTCGCGGATTTTGGCACGAGGCTGTACCGGCTAGCCCAGACAAAGAACAGCGCGAGAATCAACAGCACAAAGAACGCTGATTCTAGACCGTAGCGGCGCGCCAAGCTGACGACGCCCGGGTTTTCCATAAATCCGAAATGGCTCTCGTCGAAAAGAACCGTGGTCGATTTGCGGAAGAGCCAGCCTAAGAAGCCGGTTTCTCGATCACTTGCCAATGAGCCATTGCTGAGAAGATAAGAATCCGCGATCAGGATTATGTTTCCGCGACCCAATGCCCTCTGAATTACCACCGGAAGATGATCCGCTTCGGCAACCACCCGCCACGGAGGCTGCAGGTCTCGAAAATAGAGAGGACCGAGCCACGATCCCGAGGGCGCGAACACGCTAGAAACGAAATGATGG
Source organism: Verrucomicrobiota bacterium (assembly GCA_041167675.1). Classification (GTDB taxonomy): domain Bacteria; phylum Verrucomicrobiota; class Verrucomicrobiia; order Chthoniobacterales; family JAFAMB01; genus DASTDH01. The sequence continues at coordinate 6,323 of JBEEIB010000471.1, read as the reverse complement.
CGAGCTGACGTGTCTACGTGACGAAATACATGCACCCCGACACCCTGCAGAGTTTCGATCCAGAACTCTTCGGTCGGTGGACTCGACTTAGCGTTTGGAGAAGGCGACCTCTCTTCCTTTTGCGGAGCTACTAGCTCGTAGTCGGGCGATCCAGCTTTACCCGAGTTTCTATCTTCGCCTGCCAGCGTGACGATGAGAGTCCCTCCGGCTTCTGCCCAGGCGCTCAGGGACTTGCGATCTTGTACCCGAAGAATGTTGGCCTGCGGATTTATTCCGGCGATGATCAAGGATCTACTATCAGCCGGTGGCAAATTGGAGAAGGTTCGCAGGAAACGCGCCGTTTGCACACCAGGAACGCGATGGAGACTTTCGTAAAGCGCTCTGCAGCCCCGTGCATCCGCTCGAAAACTTGATGCGACAGGATATCCCTCTTGCGTTTCGAGGCGCACCTCGAATGTTTGAAGTGCGACGACAACGAATGTCCCGATCGTTGCCAACACCAAAAAATAGGCCAGGACCTTATTTTTCCGCGAGGCAGGCATGTTTCAGGCGCTGATAGAAGTTAGTTGACTGCTCAATTTCGACATCGGTAACGGGGTGATCTCCGTACCAGCAGCGTTCGAACAGCCGGCGATTGCCTCTAAATAGCTCGGTCAATTCCGCTGATCTTCGTCGCCTCAATTCAGTCTCATAGTCGGAATTCGATTTAGATCGCCGAACGACGATCAGACGTTGGGCACCGAGCAAAGAGAGAACCGCGAGAAATAGTGCGCGCAGTGCTAGACGAGATTCGCCCTCCTCCAGTTTACGGCGAGCCAGGAGCAGCCATTGATCTTCCGGGAGCTCATCAGCAACGGTTGTTTCACTTTTGAGATTCGGAGTAACCGGCATGGTCGAACCAATTGGAACCGGCTTGTTTTTCTTGGACCGACCGAGGATGCGAAGCACGATGAGCGCCGCTGCTATGATCAGACCGCAAATTATCGCATAGAGCAGTAGCTGATTGATCCAAGTAGGAGCGGAAGCAGTGGTTGAAAGTTGAGTTGATCCTTCGGGGTGGGGAAACAGCGATTGCCACCATTTTGTGATTACATCAACCACTCGATTAATCACTCGGCTCACCTTGCCCAACGATTTTGCTATCCAGGAAACCAAGCCTTGTAGCCAGTTCTTTTCGCCCGAAACTAGATGATGTGGCTTCCGCCAGCTATACTCTGAACCGCTAAGTTCGCGATCGATCCGCTCGTTGAGTTCCGAATCGGGGATTCGGTCTGCTTCTGACGGCGGAGCAGCACGCTTCAATGAAGCGAGGATGATTGGGTAGTTGGCGTGAATTTCGCCGCCGGTTGAGGAATGCCCACGGTTCGGAGGGGCGTCGCTTGCGACGCCCGGCGCGCGCCCCAGGTCTATCGCGTACAAGCAATACGCGGAGCGGAAGTCCTGGGTCGTTTTCGGGAGCCGCAAGCGGCTCCCCTCCGCGCGCACGGTTAGCGTTGGAATGATTAGGCAGACTAGGACCAACAGGCTATTGAAAGGCGAAGGTGCCCGCCCTCTCCTCGCGGCGGTCAAAGACATTAGCGATCGCTGCAGGTCTTGACCCGTAGTTTGTGCTTCGGCCCGGCAAACTTGAATGACCTGGATCGCTTTGATCAGTAGATCGACCGCAAAATAAGAGATCAACCCAATCCCGACCAGATAGGAGAAGGAAATCAACCAGCGAAAGTCTCGGCTGAGAAATGTATCGACTCCGAATAGCGCCTTAAGCAAGTAGGGCAAAATCCCAATCGTCGTGTAGACGTTCAAAAAGATGACGATCCGCAAAAACAAAGAAAGCAAAAGCAGGGAAGCGGCCGTGCGTCCTCCAGTAACGCTCAGACGCCAACACTTTGCGAAATCGCCGCGCACTCCGGTAATCAAAATGCTCGCGTTCTGGAAGAACGAAAAAATGATGGAAGCAGGAAGCATGAGCAGCGGCACGAATGTCAGGAATCCCGGAATTGCCGCCAGCGCAGCCATCGGTTTGGCGATTAGCCCAAATGGATGAATTGCGGCCTGATGAACGCAGCTTCTGAGGATTTGGCCAAATGTTCGCTGGTTGGAGAAATCCCTGGTGTAGACCACGACGAGCTGCCGGCACGCCAGGTACTGAAATGCTTTCATCCACAGATAGGAAAGCGCCAAGGTAGAAGCAAAGCCCGGTAAGTAGGTTTCAGCGAATTTGCTGTAACTCATCTCCGAGCAAAACCTGAAGAAACACAGCACAAAAGGCGTAATGCCGACCAGGAAAAACGCGTACGTCTCGATCGGAGCACGCCGAAGCAAATGGATAGCTTCCTCGATCAGATCAATTGGATGCTGTCTTCGGCTCATGGAACTAGTTTGAGGAGGAACGATCCATCTTGAACGGATGGAGGAACCAAGAGCAGCAAACGGCCCAATACGTAGAAAAGGAACCAGGCCAGCGCAAATCCGAAGCAGAGTCGAAACGGCAGCAGCGGCCAATTCAGTGAGCGTTGCGGAGCCGTCTTTTTGCTGGCGAGTTCACGGAGACAAGAAGCGCAAACAAAACGGCTATCGTGTTCAGTAACGCATTCGCGACAGAAAAATTCGTGGCATACCGGACAGCGAACGGCGGCCTCCCGGTCTGCATGAAGTAAGCACCGTCGAGCCGCGAGTTTCATGGCGCTATCGCGGAAACCGGATTCGGTTGTTGTTCGGCCATGATGAGAGGCACAACCATCGCACTGAACGCTTGGTACTTACCCGCGCGTTCCACTGCTTTCAGCCGTCGAGTCTGAGCGGCGGTTTGGATCTTGACGACATAGGTTGGACCAGCCAGCAAGTTCCAAATAAGAATCGAACCGGCAATAAAAATCCAGCATGCGCCGACGACATAACACCAATTGTTCCGAGCCAGGTACCATAACATGCCCAGTGGGATAGAAACCGCCCAGGCAACGGAAGCCCAGAGCCAGCGATTGCTCTTGGCCGCGGTGATTGCCTCGATATCGGAAAAAAAGAAGCGATGGTATTTTTCAAAAACTATCATCTGCGTGGCCAAAAGCAGGTGGTCTTCGGCCAGATAGATTGAACTCCGCATCCCGGGCAAAAATCGGGAAAACCAACTGGTGGCGGCGATCTTGCGGTAAGCAGAGATGATGTCAGGCATAGCGGGGCAAAGCCGGGATAAGCAGCAGGAGAAGAAGCAAAATCCAAACGCTGGCTCCGATCAGTCCTAGGATCAGAGCAAATCCAAATCGAAATCGCGACCGGCGCACTAAAGTGCGCTGGTATTTCCATCCGACGAACGCCATGCACACGGTTAAAAGGCTAACGAACAAACCCAAGATGAGATAACTCAGGGTCAGGACCGAAAGCGTCAGAACCGCAATAGCGATATTGTCGAAGAGAACGGCTTGATCGATGAGCAATAGATCGCTTTTCTGGCGGCGGCTTCGATAGATGCAATCCGGACAAAACCTGCGTCGGCCGAAGCTGATCGAGCAAAGGCCACACAGAAACCGCCCGCATCCATCGCAGATCGTTTCCGCGCGGTTGTTCGCGTGAAAAAAGCAACTCGATTCTCCCGCTTCACAAGCGACGATTGAACTTGTGCCAGACGGAACGTTAATCGTCGGAAAAGCTATTGTCATCACTTGAGCCGAACAAGCCGGACAGGCCTGGAATTGTCCGGAGTTCCAAAACTCAGGCCCAAGCAGACGATTGCAAAGCGGACAGAATGCGCCTCCCTTCATGCGTCTCGTTTTACCACGCGGGTATCGCAGATGTAGTCATGCAGCGCCCTTTTTTCCGAGTCGAAGGCGGCCATGATGTACCCGAGATAAATGGTAAAGTTGGTTAATGCTTGCGCGAAATAGCGAGCAGCCGCCCTCCAATAAGAAACTTTGGATCGATCGGAACGGACGATACGCAGTTTTAAAGCCATCTTGCCCGGAGTAGCTCCATATTTGCCGACGAAAAACACATAGTACGCGAAGCTAATAAGAAAAATCAGCAGCACATAGATTCCATAGACAATCCAAAATGTCTGATTCGTACCAAACGGAAAGATACCGGGATACGCGATTCCTCTGTTGACGCGTGTCATCAGCGAAAAAGAGTAGATCTGCCAAGCAATTTGCAACGGCACCCGGAGAAAAAAGAGAATCACCATGTCGATCATGTAGGCGCCGAAACGGATCCAGAATCCGCCGTAAACCGCCTTAAGATCTGGCGCCAACCCCTCTCGAATCTGTCCGAAAAACGATTCTTTGCAGTCAGGACAAATCGTCATCGCGCCGTACCGAATAATTGGTCCGGGAGGGACGAGCTGTTTACATAGGCTGCACTTGACCGCTGCTCGTTGAAATGCTTCGGCGAAACTGGTCCATCCGGACATTCCTTGGCGCCAGATCAAGGTCCCGAGTCGAACAGCGCCAAATTGAAAAAGCCTTTCCAATTCAGCAACTTCGATCGGACCTTTTGGTTGGCCCTCCGTCAGGTAATACCAAGTCATAGCCGGTTGCGGACGTGGCAGCATCGTCATGAAGATTAGCGGCGAAATCAAGCGGAACGGTAGGGAGACAGTGTAGCTTGCGTGGTATAGGACAATAGGACCCATATGGCCTATAGGATCAGGCTACCGGAGCGACCGAATCAATTTGCCGAGCGTTGCAATGGCCTCAGCGAACTGCGGAGAAAATCGGTAGCCGCAGCTGAGTCGAAAACAGTTTCCATAACGGTCACCGCGGGCAGAAAAAATCTTTCCGGGCGCGATGGCAATTCGGTAACGATTGAGCGCCTGTTTGGCTAGCTCCAGAGTATCGCAGGGGACTTCGATCCAGAGGACGAACCCGCCGCTCGGACGGGATATTCGTGTTTCCGAAGGGAATGATTCGACCACAGCATTGGTGAAGCGATAGAGCTGTTCGGTCAAAAACGCGCGCATCCGGCGAAGGTGCCGGTCCAAGGAGCCACTCTTGAGAAATTCGGCGACCGCAAGCTGAGTCAGAGAGGGCGTCGCCAAGCTGCCGGACGATTTGAGTTGGAGGATGCGGTCCCGATATTTGCCTGGAGCTATCCAGCCAAGACGGAAACCGGGAGCTAAGATCTTTGAAATAGAGTTCACCAAAATCACTGATCCGGTTTCATCAAACGCTTTTGCGACGACTGGTCGCGTCGTGTTTGGTCGATAAAGATCTCCAAAGACGTCGTCTTCGATCAACGCGACTTGATGCTGTGCCAATAATTCTACCAGTCGTTGTTTGGTTTCAGGACTCAGTGTGCAGCCAAGAGGATTGCTGTGATTAGTCACCAAAAGGCATGCGCGGATTCGGGGAAAACGGTTCAACGCCTGGGCAACGTCCTGCACCGATATTCCTTGCTCCGGATCGGTGGCAAGCTCGACTACGCGCAGGTTCAAGCTCTCGATGATCTCGAGTGTTCCGAAATACGACGGAGACTCGACTAAGACGATGTCTCCAGGACTGCAGCATGCTCGAAGGGCCAGGTTGATCGCTTCAGATGCGCCAACTGTCACGACGAAATCGTCAGGCCCGAGAAAGCACCCGCATTCTGAAGCGCGCCGCGCCAGTTGTTGGCGGAGCTTGATGGTACCGGCCGGTTCTCCTTGGCGGACAACTTCGGCTGGGAAACGTCTCGCTACGCTGGTGATAGTCTGGATCAATTGACGCGTGGGAAGAATTTCCGGACTGGGCAACGTCAGACTCAGGGGAATGAAATCGGTGGCGGTGCCGAACAGAATCGTCTGATGGCGCAGTTCACTGAGTTCGACATTGGTTACATGAAAAACAGTGGACTGAGTGGACGGAGCAGGGAGGGTGCGGATATCCTTCTGGCGAACAAAAAATCCACTGCGCGGCCGCGGTTCGACTAGCCCGCGATCTTCTAACAGTCGAAAGGCTCGGAGCACGGTCTCCATGCTATAGCGATGGCGCAAAGCCAATTCCCGAACTGACGGAAGTCGATCGCCCGGTAAATAGGTGCTAGCAGCGATCTGGCTGCTAAGCAGCTCGGCCAGCCGACTGTAGGCGAGCGGGTATGGTCTTTGCATAGATAGCAGCCTGTTGGCCTTCGAGATCAAGTGAAACGACAATTTGCGGCCAGCAGCCGGTCCTCACTGTCGTTCGCTGGTGTTCACTGCCGTTCGTTGATGTTCACTGTCGTTCGTTGATGTTCACTGTCGTTCGCTGATGTTCACTGTCCTTTCGTTGGTGTTCACTGTCCTTTCGTTGGTGTTCACTGCCGTTCGCTGGTGTTCAGTGCCGTTCGCTGGTGTTCAGTGCCGTTCGTTGATGTTCAGT
>JBEEIB010000470.1:0-3601 GCA_041167675.1 Verrucomicrobiota bacterium | reverse complement strand
TAGTTACATCCACAATCGCTTCGGCCTTGCCTCGCTCGTCTGAGACGTAAAGTTTGTGGAAAGGCGCCGCGTAAGTACTGCCGTCGGGCTTCTTCTCCGTTCGCAATGTCTTGATGACTTTCATCTGTTTCAGATCGACCACCCCGATGGTGTCGTCGCCTGCATTTGAGGTGTAGAACTTCTTCAGTTCCGGCACGTATTCGATGCCTTCTACGCCCGGGGTATCACGTACAGTGGCCACTACCTTGTTCGTGCGGAGATCAATGACGTAAGTCTGCCCCGCTGCAAGGTGTGCGGAGAGTAAATAACGATCATCGCTATCGATGGTCAGATAGTCGAAACGCTTTCCGCCAGGGCCTGGCAGATCGGATTCGGCTACCTTCTTCAATGTTTGGCCGCCGCCGGTTTGAGAATTCGTCGGCCTAATGAAAATTGCACTCACACACATAGCGACTATCAGTACGATTTTTCGCATGACCTCTCCGGGAGCGCGAGCTTATCTATTTAGTCGAAATCTTTTTCAACGCTGCAGCGATTCCCGCGCCAACAGACTCGGGGCTGCCCACCGCCCAAAAATGCATGAAAAACAATCGCGGTTGCTCCGTCAACATGTGGCTATGTAGAGCGGTCACAGAGATTTTGTGGGCCTGGAGTTCCGAGATGACCGGATTTACCTCTTCCGCGGTAAGCACGAAGTCACCCGTGGTAGCCACGTTTGCCGCACCTGCTGCTTGAAAATTTATTGCCTCGGCTACACCTGCCGCCGGCGGAATCGTGATGCTGGCCATCGTGACAGCGTCGGTTCGCGGCACTCCGTACGACAATACTCCACCTTTCAAAGTTCCTTTTCGCGCGAGACTATCTTCAACGGCTTTGACCCAGGATGGCGGAGTTGTTTCCTCGGAGGGCGCAGCAGGTTTTTCAAGCGGCGTCTTGGAGGCTGCCAAACCCTCACGCAATGCAGTGGCAAGGTGCGATGCCGATCCATGTCCCATGTAATGGACATACATGACATGAGGAGTTTCATCGATGAGATGGTTGTGCACTGCGGAAATCTCGAAGTCCGAAGAGCGCAATTTTTCTATTATCGGATTCACCTCGTCTTCAAGCAAAACGAGATCACCCATGACCGCGGCGTTGTCGTCCGTGCCAATGAACGCCGCCCATGAACCAAGCGCCAACCCTGGCTTGATCGCTAACCCGTGAACGGAAACATGTAGATCGGTCCTTGGGAAGCTCACTTTGTAGACATCTCCAGTCTTTTGGCCCGATCTACCCAAGGCTTGATCGATTGTTGCCGTCGTTACTCCCTGCGCCCGAACGAGGATCGGAAGCGACAGAACACAAATCAAGGTAAAAAAACGCAGTCTGGAAATCATGATGAGCTCCTTATCGATTAGAAATTTAGGTGAGTACACTTTGGCTGAGAAATTCATTTCGGTGAACCTTGCGGCGCCGACGCTGGCTTCGTCTTCACCTGCTGTCCAGGGCGAATCGCATCTGTAGCGTTGCGAATCACTTCGTCCCCAGGCTTGAGATCACCAAAAACCTCGATATTGCCGTTTACGCTCAGGCCAGTAACAACATCGACCCATTCCACTTTTCCGTTGCGCACTCGCTCCACGAAAGTGCGTTGCTGATCATTGGTCACCGCCGAGACCGGAACAAACATGGTTGGAACCGCGCGATGGACCGGCCATTGCACACTGCTGAAAGTGCCCGGTGACAAGTTGCCATCGGAGTTGCGAACGTCCAGCTCGACAGGCATCGTCCGGGTATTCGGGCTGACATCATGCGAAATGCGTGCAATAGGCGCATGGAAGGTCTGACCTGGATTGGCAGGAACAGTAAACGCCACTTGCCGGCCGACTTCCATTTCTCCGACATACGCTTCCGGGATCGGCACAACTAAGCGCAAGTGAGTGGCATCGACGATCTGCACAATGGGCATCGTTCCAGACGGGCCGGACGCCGGTCCGACCAATGCACCGGGATGCAGATTTCTGGTGGTGACGACACCGTCAAATGGCGCATAGATATTTAGGTATGATTCGAGCTGCGTTACGCTGCGCAGCGCCTCTCGCGCAGCCGCGATATTGTTCTCTGCCGATTGCACCTGTCCTTGATCAGCGGTAGCAGTCTGACTGGCCACCATCACGTCGTTCTCGGCAACCACTCCGGGCGTTTGCGCCGCTGACGCCATATGCAAATACGTACCCTTGTCTGAGTTCAGCTTAGCTTGGACGGTAGTCAACTGCGATTGAGCAGCACGCAGAGCGGATTCGGCCTGCGCACGCTGTGCCACGAGTTCCGGTGCGGAAAGCCGGATAATCAATTCGCCCTTGTGTACGCGAGAGCCGCGGTCCACGCGAATGACGTCCATAAATCCAGTAACTTTTGGATAGATGTCTACGGTCTGGAAGGGAATGAGTTGCGCGGGCAGCGTGAATACTGTCGCTAGTTTCTGTGAGGCAACCGGGACAACTTCTACTGTCTGTGCGTCCGACTCCGCGGGTTTGTTGGCTGCCTGCTTTGAATCGCCGTTGCAGCCACAGATGAACAGAGAAAGTGCGAAAGCAACGATAGCGGTTTTCATGCGGTCTCCGGCTTCTGGGCGAAGGGACTATCGGCGTCTTCAGGATCGAGAGACGGCGACTCGAGGGATGCACCCTTTTGCACGATGCCAAACACGGTGGGTAGCAGGAACAACGTCGCGAGCGTAGCGAACAACAAACCGCCAATCACTGCGCGGCCCAGAGGAGCGGTTTCTTCACTACCTCGGCCAAACGCAAGCGCCATGGGGATCATTCCCGCAATCATTGCGAAACTGGTCATCAGCACGGGCCGCAGGCGCTCAGCAGCAGCCGACCGTGCAGCGGAAACGGGGTCAGCGCCATTCCGGCGATTTTGTTCGGCAAAAGTGACCAGCAGAATCGCATTTGCCACCGCGACGCCAATCGCCATGATCGTGCCCATAAAACTTTCAAGGTTCAGCGTCGTGCGTGTAATCAAGAGCATCAGGATGACTCCGACCAGTACAGCCGGTGCGCTCGAGATGACGATCAGAGCGAGCCGCAACGATTGAAAGTTCGCCGTGAGCAGCAGCAGAATTACAACTACTGCCAGCGCCAGACCGATAGTTAACTGAGCAAAGATTTGTTTAAGCGCGCTCACCTGTCCGCGTACCTGAGTCGTAACGCCACGAGGCGGCTGCCCTGCCTTCGCTATAGCGCGATCAATCTCCTTGGCAGCTCGTGCAAAGTCGTTGTTGCCGACATTCGCGGAGGCGATGATCATCCACATGCCGTTCTGCCGGTCTAACTCTCCCGGCGCGGTAGTCGATTGCACATCGGCGACCTGGCTTAACAGCGGGTGCGTTCCTGTACTGCTATTTACGGGAATGGTTTGAATATCTTTCAGCGAAGTCATCGCGGGTTGAGGCACCTGCACTTGGACTTGGTAACTCACACCGGATTTGGGATCACGCCAATAGTTGGGAGCAATAAAACGGCTCGAAGCGGTAGAAGAGACTACAGTCGCGCCTACATCATTCGCAGTTGTGCCGAGCTGGGAAGCGAGCACACGGTCTACGTGAACGCTC
>JBEEIB010000469.1:0-18969 GCA_041167675.1 Verrucomicrobiota bacterium | reverse complement strand
TTCCGGCCTTCCAGATTCTAGCTTCTGGCTTCTAGATTCACGTCTTTGATCAGCGTCCGGCAGTGCGCGGAGACTTCTGAAGGTCTACGAGATCGGTCGTAATATTGAGCGTCTCGCGCCGGATTGCGTCTGCATCCAAGGTACTCCCATTCTCATCCTCAATTGTCGCGTTCGGATCAGATGTTTTCGAATTATTATCCTGCGCCTTCTGGTCTTTCTGGGCTGGAGCTTTCTCGACCAGTTTTAGCTGCGGTTTATCGACATCGGCGAGAGTCAATTCGTAGCGTTTATCATGCACCTGCGCCTGCATTTTCTTTTCGTCCGCCTGCTCTTTTTGCTTCTGGGCATTGTCCTTATCGAGTTGGTCTCGCCGGACCTTTTCATTCAGCGATAAGCGATTGCTCTTTAGCCGATCCTTCAATTCCTTCGCGTCAGCAAGAATATCCTGGAACGATTGATCTTGAGCGATCCGATTATTCGAGCGTTTTTTGAGATCATCGACAAAGAGTTGCTTATGGTTATTGGCAATGTCGATCGCGGCCGGCTCGACCTCATCATAAGGAAGCGGACGCTCCAGAGCGGACTCGCCAATTTCCGAATTATCAGATAAAGAAGGCAGAACAACATCGGAGCTGACGCCGTGCAATTGGGTCGACCCACCAGCGACCCGGTAGAATTTCTGGACAGTCAATTTGAGTGCGCCAGCGTCGTTGCTGGAGCCTCCGAGCAACGGAATAAATCGACCTAATTCCAACAGGGTTTGAACGGTGCCTTTCCCAAAAGTACTTGAGTCACCGACGATTACCGCGCGTCCGTAATCTTGTAACGCAGCGGCGAAGATCTCACTGGCCGATGCGCTCAATTTGTTCACCAAAATGATCAGCGGACCGCTGTATGCGACCGACGGATCGCGATCCTTCAGCACCTCGATATCGCCACCCGACTCCTTCACCTGAACAACTGGGCCCTGTGTAATGAAAAGCCCAGTCATCTTAATCGCTTCATCCAGAGAGCCTCCACCGTTCCGGCGAAGATCGATCACCAATCCTTGAATTCCCTCTTGCTCCAATCGCTTGATCAAGGCTGCCACATCGCGGGATGTGCTCTTACCCGTGCGAGAACGCTCCATGTCTTGATAGAAAGAAGGCAAGGTAATCCAGCCTAGCTTTTGGGAAGTACCGTCCGGCAGAGCTCGGTCGATTAATTCGGCTTTCGCCTCTTGTTCGGTGAGTTTGACATTGTCGCGAACCAACTCGACCACCTTTCGCTTAGACGGATCGGAGGTGTCAGACGGAATAACCTGCAGGCGAACCGTGCTGCCCTTCTTACCCCGAATCAGCTCGACCACCTTTTCCAGCTTCATGTCGACGACGTCAACGAAGTTGTCCTTGCCCTGGCTGACAGCTGCAATCCGATCGCCAACGCTGACTTTGCCGCTCATTTGAGCGGGACCGCCAGGAATCAGCCGTTCGATCTTGGCATAGCCATCCTCGACTCGCAGCTCTGCACCGATGCCGGTCAGCGATAGGCGCATATTGATCTCGAAGCTTTCCAGATCCCCTTTCCCGAGATATTCAGAATGCGGATCGTAGGTTTGAGCAACCGCATTCAGGAAAAGCTGCAATACATCATTGTCGTCTCGCTCCTCCAAATTTTTCACCAGTTGGTCGTAACGCTTAGAGACGGCTTTAGGACCTGGATCAATCGCAAATTTGTTCAACTTCTCCTGAAGAAGCTCACCTTCGATCCGGTCCCGCCAAAGGTTATCAGTATCCTGTTCGTTTGCTGGCCACGGCTCTTTGCGCCGATCCAGAGCGACAGTGCGGGTGCTCTTGAAGCTAAAATTCTCATTAACCAGTTTGCGGATCTTGCCGGCGCGGCTTTCGACTCGTTCCTTAAAGATGGCGTAAATATCACGAGCGGGCTGAACATTTCCGACGATCAAATCTTGATCCAGAGCGCCATCGTACTTCTGATGGATTTTATCGATATCTTCTTGGGTGAAAAACAGCTTGGTGTAATCGAGTGACTCCAAGTAGGTATCGAGCACCTTGCGGCTCATTGACGAATCCAGCTTTTGCCGGGTGAAATGGGCCTGTTCAAGCAACTTGGCGACCGTGATCGCGACCTGGCGCGAGTCCACAGTGTTTGACTTGAGCTGCCCATAGCTTTGCGTCGTCACCGATAAAAGCGTTAGCGAGACGACAAGGTATTTGAAGATTTTCATGCCTCGACCCGAGTACAAATTGACAGAAGAATTACTGAACACCATTTTTGCGGCCGCCACAGCCGGCCTTGGACCCATTTTCACTCAATATGATCGACTTTCAATCCTTTATTGGCGGTATCTTCGAAACCAACGCTTACCTAGTCTCCGCCCCGAATGGCGCAATCCTTTTCGATGCCCCAGCTGGAACTTGCGAATGGTTGAAGGCAACTAGACAGCGTCCCGATCTTCTCCTGATCACGCATGGCCATGTAGACCATATCGAAGATGCGCACATGGTGAAAGAACGATTTGGTTGCAAGGTCGGCTATCACACCGACTCCGCGCCCCTAATCACTGATCCCGGCTTTTTCAAACAATTTGGTTTCGCCTTGGAGGTCGAGCCGACCAAAGCTGATTTCCTGATTGATGAAACGGATTCGCGCGACTTTCTCGGTCTTCAGTTCCGAATATTCTCAGTTCCGGGTCATTGTCCGGGCAGCCTCTGCTTTTATCTGCCTGAAGAGAAGGTTTTGGTCGGCGGCGATGTCCTTTTTGCTGGAAGTATTGGCCGCACTGATTTGCCTGGATGCGACCATCAAGCCTTGATTTCCAACATCAAGAATAAACTCTACTTGCTTCCGGATGAAACCAAGGTGCTTCCTGGTCACGGTCCCTCTACCACTATCGGAGAGGAGAAACGTCATAATCCGTTTGTTCGAGGCTGACTTAGGTCCGAACACAATGCTCTTCAATTGTCCATCTCTTCGGATACCACGTTTCTAACGCGGGATCGGTCACACCCGCTGCGTCGAGCCGTTTTCACTGGTCCTTTAGCGGACCGTTGCTAGAAAGAGACGCGGGAGCAAGAATCAATTGTCCTTCCGCGACTAGTTCCCCTTGTACACGAGCTTCGACTGCGCACTGCACCAGACCGCCGACCTCACCGACTCGCTTAGCTCGAAAATGAATTTCCTCCTGTGGCCGAATCGGCCGTAAGAACTTCATTGCGCGAATCGCGGTGAGCAGAAACATCTTTCCCGGTCCACCGATGGCTATGCCAGCGGTTTGAGCCATTGCCTCGGTTAGCAGGACACCCGGGACGATTGGATTTCCAGGGAAGTGTCCTTGGAAGAACGGCTCTTCTCCACGAAACCGCTTACGCGCCTCCGCCTGCAGGCCGATCTCCAGTTTTTCTACCTCGTCGATAAAAACGAAAGGAGGCCGATGTGGAAGTCCGAGGCTCGATGGATCCATTGATCAATAGCAAATAGCGGATCGCAAATAGCAAATGAGGAATCGGTCCGCGCTCTTTGGTGTGTATTCGCAGCTAGGCCCAGTTGCAACTGACTCGCAACTGTCCGAAAGTGTCTACTGTGAATTTCCCCAGTTTAGCGGATCAGTATCGCGCTGACTTTCCAATTCTATCGCAAAACATTAACGGTCATCCGCTTGTCTACTTGGACAATGCTGCCTCGACCCAACGCCCAACGGCGGTAATCGAAGAATTGGCAAGATACTACCGCGAGGACCACGCGAATGTGCACCGTGGGCTACACACACTGAGCAATCGTGCGACCGCACTGTTTGAGAAGGCACGCGCCTCGGTTGCCCGTTACCTGAATGCAAAGCAGGCGGAATCAATTGTTTTTACGCGGGGTACCACCGAAGGGATCAACTTGGTCGCTGAAAGCTGGGGGAGTCAAAACCTGCGCCACGGCGATTTAGTCGTGCTCACCGAAATGGAACACCACGCGAACCTGATTCCCTGGCAAATAGCGGCGCGGAAGACTGGCGCGATCCTCCGGTTTCTTCCGATCCAAGGTGACACCGGAGAGATTGAGTGGAGCGAGCTTGAGGAGCTTTGCCGGCAAGGTAATGTGCGTATGATCGCGCTTACGCATATTTCGAACTCGCTGGGCTGCATCAATCCGATCAAACACGTCTGTCAAACGGCAAAGAAATACGGTGCCGTGACCTTAATCGATGCCGCCCAAAGTGCCGGTCACGCTCCTTTGGATGTAGAAGATATCGGGTGCGACTTCCTGGCCTTTTCCAGCCATAAAAGCTGCGGACCGACCGGTATCGGGGTCTTATACGGACGCAAGGAGTTGCTCGATTCTATGGAACCGTACCAAACGGGAGGCGAAATGATTGTAAGCGTAGATTGGAACGAGGCGAAGTGGAAACCTGCGCCACATCGATTCGAAGCCGGTACCCCACATATCGCGGGGGCCGTCGGCCTGGCGAAAGCGCTCGAGTATCTGGAATCCATCGGTCGCCACCGGATTGAAGAGTCGGATCATTTCTTTGGCCTGGCAGCAGCAGAGCGATTACGAGAACTCCCGAAAATGCGCTTGCTTGGACCGGCGGCGGATCGGGCTGGGATTGTGAGCTTTCAGCTGGGCTCGATTCATGCCCATGACCTCGTAGCGTTCGCCGATCAGTATGGTATTGCTCTGCGGGGTGGACATCATTGCAACCAACCTCTGATGAGAAAGCTGGGCCTTATGTCGAGCGCCCGCGCCAGTTTTTACTTTTACAACACGGAGTCCGAAATCGATCGATTGGTCTCTGTGCTTCGCGACGCGGCCAAATACTTTGGGGATTAACGTGGATTTCGACGAGCTTTATCAGGCTATAATCCTAGACCACTGCAAACGCCCGAGAAATAGGGGGACTCTTCCGCCTCCGGCGACTCACGGTTCTGGCTTCAACCCGGCTTGTGGCGACGAGGTCACGGTTTTTGTTCGGCAAACCCCCGAGGGTGATATCGAGCAGGTCTCGTTTGAGTCGCAGGCCTGTGCCATTTGCACCGCCTCAACCTCCCTGATGACAACTCAGATCAAAGGAAAAAGCCGGGAACATGCACTGACCCTTCAGCGCCGTTTTATCGATTTCTTGACCAAGGATTCTCCCGAGGAAGGATTGGGTAACCTGCAGGCTCTGGGGGGCGTTAAGAAATTTCCGCAGAGACTGAAGTGCGCTACCCTCGGGTGGCATGCGCTTGAGAGCGCGCTGAGCGGAAGCGACAGAGAACCAGTGACATCGGAGTAAGCGAGCGCGCGAGGCAGGCCCTGGAACACCAGTTACAGATAGAGAGTGCCAGCTACCTACGAAGCGGCGTCTTCGACCTTCTGTTCGCCTAAGTCAAGCGGGCTCCCCGGCATGGTCGAAGGATGCGTTTCCAAAATTCGGTGGTTCAACAACTCCCGGTTCACACAAAGGTAGATTCGTTCCTCGGGACGACTCTTTCCAACGTGCGTGGACCAGGCACGATCCAGCGTCGCTTTTTCGGTTTTGGTTAGTCGCTCCTGTTGAAGGACATGCTCGTTCCAGGAGGGGACCATCATTTCAAGACGATAAGTATTGAAACGCTCCAGATCCTCGTGCAAGCGCCAGCTAAAGGCACCGTTCCGGAGGTGAATAAGGCGAACCTCGCGCATCACTTTAATGAAATCGCTGCCTTGCTTGCGATCGACTTCGAACTCGATGGTAATCGAAACCGGTCCGTCGTGAGGCCGCGGCACATGAGTCAATCGATGGTGTACATATGCGCCGACCGCAGCGGGGTTGAAGTCGAGATTGGAGATAAAGTTGATCGAAAGCGGGATCGTGAGCAGTAAGCTCAGCAGCAATGTACCGGCCGCGGCTAACACGGTTTGACTGATCCCGAAGGTGCTGGCGCTGTAGCCCCAAACAATGCCGCCCAGCGCCAACGCGCCTTGTGCCGCCATAATGACCACGGCGTTCATTCGTCCGCGCGCCCAGGAAGGCATCGCGCGCTGACCGGCGACCCACAATTCCGAAGCGGCCAGGGTCCAGGCCACTCCGGCAAACGCTGAGACCAACATAAAAATCACCGGATCGCGAACCAGTGCCATTCCTACATAGACGACGACCACAATGAGATTGGCCAAGAGAATGAGGGCATTGGAGGAAAGCCGATCGCGCGCGCGGGGGACAACAAAGACCGCTCCGAAAACTGATCCGGCACCCATGCAAGTGAACAACAGACCGAGGCTGGCGGGCTGAAGGTGGAGCTGCTTCAATCCGACGACCGGCAGCAGTGCGGGGATTATCGAAATGAAAAACGCGAACAGGACGTTCCGTGCCATTACCACCTGAATGCCCGGCGCATATCGGACATAGCGAATCGCGGTGGTGAACGATTCCAAAAAGTTTTCCAGTGGCAGCTTGGAAGTTGCTACATTTTCCTTCCAACGGAAGATCGCGAAAATTACCACGAGGAAACAAGCCGCATTTAAGGCAAACACCCAATTAGGCGCGAAAAACCTTAGGAGAATTCCGCCAATGGCCGGACCGATAATTCCCGAAATGTTGAGTTGAAGACCTCCCAGTGTTGCCGCCGACGGTAGCTCTGCGTCAGTGACTATATCCGGAACGACCGCCGTCCAAGCCGGCGAGTTAAAAGCAAAGCCGATGCCGGTAAGAAACACACAGACTAATATAATCCAAGGGCTCAAGAGACCGAGCAGACCAACTATCGCTAATAGCGCGGCGGTGCCGGCCAGCCAAAAATTCATGACTAACATCAGTTTCTTGCGATCGACCATATCGGCCAAGGCACCTGCCGGGAGCGTAAAGAAGAAAAAAGGCAGAGAAGCTACCGTTGACATCAGCGACAGTAAAAACGCCGATGGACTCAACATATTCATTGCCCAAGTCGCAGCCGTATCGTGGGCAGAAACACACGTGCCGGAAAGGAGTGTCGCCAACCAGAGGTTGCGATAGACCGGATTACGAAGTGCCGTAAAAGTAGAACTTTTAGCCGGGACGCTTGGAAGAATGGCGATGGTGGAGCTTTTGGCCATGACACTAGGGGGGACAGCGGACTCTGCCGAAATATTGCGCAAAATACAAACCTCGGCAAAAAAGCCAAATGCGATTATAGCCAGGCGACGGGAAGATTCTGCCGCCGGCGAGCTATATCACGCCTTTGCTGGTTGATCCTCGACCGGAGCGTCCTCGATCGGGATGTTGGTGTTCCTTCGCATAAGGAGCTCGCGGTTTCTAGACAGATAGTGTTTCACAACCGGTTCACTTTTGCCCCGATGAAGTCGCCACACTCTTTCCCAAGTTTGCAGCTCGTTTTTGGTCATCCGCTCATGCTGTTGCAAGTGTTCGGACCAGGAAGCAACGAACATTTCCATTCGGAAGTGATTGGGTTTCTGCAGGTCTTCGTCTAATTGCCAGCGGAAAGCGCCATTTCGCAGATAGGTCAATCGCATCTCCCGCATGAGCCGAAAAAACTTCCATCGGTCAGTCGAAGAAATTTCGAATTCCATGGTGATGACTACCGGCCCTTCGGATGGCTCTGGCGGGTGAAACATCCGATGGTAGTGCGTTGATAAAGGAGCAGGCTCCAAATCCAATTGGCGAGTAAAGTCGATGGAAAACGGGAAAGCCAATGGGAGACTGAATAAAAGCAAAAGTGCCGCAGCCAAGAGCGCGAACTGGACGCCCGCCGTTGCCGCCAAGCCGCCCCAGATTAGACCTCCCAGAGCGATACCCCCTTGGGAGACCATCATGTGAGTAGCATTCATTCGCCCTCGCGCCCAATTTGGCATCGCCCGCTGGCCCGCAACCCAGAGCTCCGCAGCAGTCAAGGTCCAACCGAGTCCAGCCAAGGCAGCGATGACCCAGAAGAGTCTGACGTCGGATACCAACGCCATCAGGACGAAGACGCAGGCAACGAGTAGATTGGCCACGATCGTCAGGGTATTTGCCGATAATCGGGTGCGAGCGCGAGGAATGACCAAGACCGCTCCCACCACCGATCCAACTCCCATGGAAGTATAGAGATAGCCTAAGCCCCGCGAATCGAGATTGAGCACGCGCAAACCGACTACCGGTAGGAGCGCGGGAATCACGGATATAAAAAAAGAGAATACCACGTCTCGAACTAAAACGACCTGAATACCAGGAGCGTATCTGACATACCGAACGGCACTGACAAAGGCCTCAAAGAAATTCTCCAACGGAAGTCTGGCCTGTAAGTTCGACCTCCGCCAACTCAATATCGCCCCGGTTACCAAGAGGAAACAAAAGGCATTCAGCGAAAAGACAACGGGCGCTCCAAATTGCATCAACAGGAATCCACCAATGGCTGGCCCAATAATGCCGGACAGATTCAACTGGAGACCGCCGAGGGTTACGGCCGATGGCAGCTCGGCCGGAGAAACAATCTCGGGAATCAAGGCTGACCAAGCTGGGGAATAAAAACTGAAGCCAGCGCCGGCACAAAAGACCGATACCAGAATGATCCACGGGTTTAAGGCATTGAGAAAACCGAATATTGCCAGCATTCCCGCACTGGAGGCCAACCAGAGATTCATCACGGAAAGAATCCTGCGACGGTCGATCATATCAGCCAGAGCACCGGCTGGTATGGTAAACAGAAAGAAAGGCAGGGAAGCCACCGTCGACATCAGCGAGATCATGAATGGCGAGCTCGAAACTGTGTGCATCATCCAAGTCGCCGCTGTATCATGCGCCGACACGCCGCAGCCGGAAATGACGGTCGCGATCCAGAGCCGGCGAAAAGTTCGGTTTCGCAGCGAAATCCAAATGGAATTGCTACTCATACGGTGACCAACGATAAATCATCCAAGAAATAGGCGAATTCCGAACCATTATCTCATGGTGGTACAACGCGAAAGACGGATAATCCATTCCAGGCACAAATTGAGGAGCTACTATGGTTCCGACAAAACAGAGAAGCTTTGAGCTGGGAGGGCACGCCCGATGCGCGTCCGAAACTCCGGGGAGGTAGCGCATCTTCTGGAAACTCTTTATGGTTCTTAAACGTTGTCCAAAGGTTATTCTCGAAGGTACCAGGCTTACTGGCAAGACCGATCTCGCCTTTGCATTGAATGAGCACCCGCGGATCGTCGGCGTTCGAAAGTATCGATATCATGCACCGATTATTTCCGCCGAGTGGAATGGCTTCACCGATAGTCCTTACGGCGCGAGCCTGATCAATTTTGAGCCTCAGTATGAAGAACTTGTGCTCGAGGCCTATCGCACGTGGGCCAAGCTTTTTGAGTTGTACCGTTACTACTCATGGGTCGTAGATCGATTTCACATTTCGACCCAGGCATGGCAGCTAATTTATGCAAAGCGGCGATACGAATTTACCTGGTTGGAGACCCGGCTGGTGAAGCTTGGGTTTCGCCTAATCTTCTGCTGGCGACATCCCGACTCATTCGAGGAAGCTCGAAAGCGGCGCCTGAAAATTTCCAGCAATCCCTCTCAGTATGACGACCTTGGATTGTTCTTGCGCGAACAAGAAGTGCTACAAGAGCTGATTGACCGGTCGTTGTTATCGACGTTTATAGTGGATGTGACGGAGAGCACTCTGGATCAGAATGCGACCCGTATCGCAGATTGGCTGGAAGCAACCGGCGGATTGACTGCGCCCGAGGAATCAAACTCCTTGCAGAAGTATCGCCGCCGAAAATAGAATCGATTTGCTGGAGTTCCCCCCTATGCACCAAACCTTAGTCTTATTTCTGCTGTTCACGGCGACTCATATTGCCGGCGCCTGGACCAACGGACAGTTGTTAATATGGATGGATGCCGACCGCGCATCCGCCATGCAGATGGTCGCCAACAAGTTCGAACAGGATTACGGGATTCCGGTACGGATCGAAACACCAGAAAAGATTACCGATAATTTTCCGCTGGCGGCTCAAGCAGGCAAAGGGCCTGACATTGTCATTTGGGCGCACGATAAGGCCGGCGAGTGGGCAGATGGCGGGGTAATTGCTCCGATCGAGGTGACGGCCGCCTACAAACAGCAATTTTATCCGATGGCCTGGGATGCCGTGCGTCATCGCCGGCAGCTCTGGGGATATCCAATCAGCCTCGAAGCCATCGGCTTGATCTACAACAAAAAACTGGTGAACGGCGCACCCCCTACTCAAGTGAGTGAACTGGTCTCTTTTAACCAAAAACTCAAGTCGGAATGCCCGGGCACAAATGCAATTCTCTGGGACTACACCAATCCTTATTACTCCTGGGGCATCATGGCCAGTGGCGGCGGCTATGTCTTTGGAAAAACAAGCGATGGATACGATCCTCGCAACGTCGGGGTAGCGACGGAGGGAGCGGTCGAGGCTTTGTCTGAGATCGTCCACTTGATCGATATTGGTGTTCTGCCCAGAATGGTTTCCAGCGGTGACGTACCCCAAGAATTAATGGCTCAAGGTAAGCTAGCAATGATGATCTCCGGGCCTTGGGATTGGCCCAATCTCATGAAGAGCGGAATCGATTTTGGCGTGGTGCCGATGCCCGGCATAAGCGGCAAATTGGGAAAGGCATTCATTGGCGTTCAGGTTGCCTTCATCAACCGCAGCTCGCCCAATCGGGATCTCATAAAGGAATTTGTGGAGAAATACGCCTTTACCAAGGAAAGCTTGTGCGCGTTGGATCACGTTAAGCCGATTGGAATTCCCGCGATGATTTCGCTCTACGATGAACTCTCCCGCAGCAATCCACTGCTCAATGAAATGAAACGGTGTGCAGACGAAGGAGAAGTAATGCCGAACATTCCGCAGATGGGCAGGTTCTGGACATCAGTGGCCACTGCCATTGAGCTTGCCACGAGTGGCCGTAGCAGTCCGGCAGCCGCTTTGGCAGAAGCTCAACGCAATATGCTCAAAGGGGTTCAGGAGGGAGGCAGTAGACGGTAACGGACCGCCGCGGCAGCAGAAAGAAGTCCTTGCGAGGGATCGGGGCCATGTTAGAAGTTCGTTCTCCTCAAATTCCGCTCGGGTGGTGAAATGGCAGACACGTACGTTTGAGGGGCGTATGCCGCAAGGCGTGGGGGTTCAAGTCCCCCCCCGAGCACCACTCTTCACTTATGGAAAGCGCACCTCGCTCGGTTACAGTCGATCTCGGCCTTCGCACTTATCAGGTTGTTATCGGAAAGGGCCTTCTGCGGCAAACGGGACCAGCTATCCGAAATCTTGGATTCGTGGGGCACGCTGTGATCATCACCGACGAGGTGGTCAGCCAACTCTATAGTGAACCGCTGCTTGCTTCTCTCTCGCAGGCCGGCTTTTCCTGTAGCCAAGAGATCGTTCCCAATGGCGAGAGTTCCAAATCTTTTTCCGTTGCGGAGAAACTATGCGAAGCCTTGGCTCGGAATCGGGTTGACCGATCCGGTGTGATCATAGCCTTAGGAGGAGGAGTTGTGGGTGACCTGGCCGGCTTCGTCGCTTCGATTTATGCACGTGGCATTCCCTACGTTCAGATCGCTACCACCGTCATGGCCCAAGTCGACAGCGCGGTTGGAGGAAAGACAGCGATTAATCTGCAGGCGGGAAAAAACCTGGTTGGTTCTTTCCACCAGCCCTCACTGGTGCTCGCGGATACGGGAACGCTGGAAACCTTGCCGGAGCAAGTAAAGAACGAGGGCTTCGCAGAAGTCATCAAATACGGCGTGATCGAGCAGCCGGATTTGCTGGATACCTTGGCGCAACCCAGTCTTTCCGATCTCGATCCACTGATCGCGGACTGTGTCTCGATCAAAGCTCGGATTGTTGCTAAGGATGAACGAGAAAACTCGGGTGAGCGCGCACTTTTGAATTTCGGTCATACGATCGGTCATGGCATCGAAGCAGTTGCTGGATATGGAACGATGCTTCACGGCGAGGCGATCAGTCTGGGCATGAGGGCAGCGCTCTGGCTTTCCACCCAAAAGGCGGGGCTTCCACAGAGCGATTACCTAAGAATCGTATCTTTGCTCAAGCAATTCGGTCTCCCAACCGTATTGCCAAACCATTTTTCTACCGAAGCTATTATCGAGAAGGTCTTTATCGATAAGAAATTCGTCCGGGGGGAAATACGCTTTGTGCTGGCTTCTGGTTTAGGTGTGGCCTTCGTTTCGGACAAAATTACCAGAAGTGATCTTGCAACGGCGGTTGACGTCTTGAGAGAATCGCGCGTGTGACACGCACTGAGGCGTATATAGCTCTGAACATGGTGGCTCATCTGGGCCCCATCCGATTGCGCAAGCTTCTCGATCGTTTTCAGGATCCGCAACGAATCCTTCGGGCCAGTCGAGCCGAACTGCAGACCATTGAGGGTTTACCCAAGCCCGCGGTTGAAGCGATCCTCTCCTGGGAATCTGAAACCGATTTGACCGCTGAACTTCGCCGCATCAGCGAGTACGGTGCCAAAATTTTTACGCAGGAACATGAGCTTTATCCTCGGCTCCTGCGCGAAATCTATGATCCCCCAATCGTGCTGTATATTTGGGGCGAAATTTTAGAGCGAGATCAACATGCGATGGGAGTAGTCGGCTCAAGACGGACAACGCATTACGGTATCGAGTGCGCTAAGCGACTCTCCTATCAAATCGCTTATTCCGGAATAACTGTGGTGAGCGGACTGGCGCGGGGGATCGACACCGCCGCCCATCAAGGAGCACTTGCGGCAAAGGGGCGAACAATCGCGGTGCTCGGCACAGGTTTGCATTACATCTATCCGGCCGAGAACCGGGAACTCGCGGAAAAGATCAGTACCTCCGGAGCAATCGTTACGGAATTTCCGATGGACACCACTCCGGATAGACAAACATTTCCGATGCGGAATCGGATTATCAGCGGTTTGAGCTTTGGTCTTTTGGTGGTCGAAGCTGGAGCGAATAGCGGCGCATTAATCAGCGCCTCGCAGGCTGCTGACCAAGGTAGATCTTTGTACGCGGTTCCCGGGCCGATCGATCGTCCCAATTCATTGGGATCGAATCGCCTGATTCAACAGGGTGCGAAATTGGTGATGAGCGTCGATGACATACTCGAGGATCTACAGACGCTTTTTCCCAAACCACCCGAACTGGTTACCAGTCAACCGCCTGATCTGGAGGGCGATCTATTGATTGTGTACAAGGCAATTGGTTCAACCGAGACCTCTATCGATACCATCATCGAGGGATCCAGTCTCATGGCGGGAGCGGTGAGTGCGGCCCTTCTGCAACTCGAGATGCGACGCCTGGTCCGGCAACTACCGGGAAAGTTTTTTGTGAAGCTCCTTTGAAGTGGCTCTTCCGCTCACGATCAGGAGGAAAATCAGTCCAGCTTTGCGTCTGGTGCGATCTGGTAGCGACAATAAATGAGTTGCCACCTATAGGGTTGCCCTTTACTGTCCCGATCCGAATTTGGGAACCGAACGAAGCGAACTTTGCAGATGGGTAAAACACTGGTCATCGCAGAAAAACCGAGTGTCGCCCTCGATTTCACCCGCGCACTAGGGAAATTCGAGAAGAAAGGCGAATACTTCGAGAATGACCGGTTCGTTATTTCATCGGCCATTGGCCATTTGGTAGAACTTTGCCTGCCGGGCGAACTGGATAAAAGACGCGGCAAGTGGAGCTTTCAGAATCTGCCAATCATTCCGGAAGAATTTGAGCTCAAGCCAATTGCGAAGACGGAAACGCGGTTCAAGCTCTTACAGCGGCTGATGAAGCGGGACGATGTCGATCTGATCGTCAACGCCTGCGACGCTGGGCGAGAGGGTGAACTCATTTTTCGTTACTTGATCCGGCTTGCCGGGGTGCATAAGCCATTGCAACGACTCTGGTTGCAGTCGATGACTTTTGAATCGATTCGATCTGCATTTGAACATCTGCGCAGCGATCGAGAAATGATTCCGCTGGCGGAGGCGGCAGTCTGTCGTTCGGAAAGTGACTGGTTGGTGGGAATAAACGCCACCAGAGCGATGACGGCATTCAACTCCAAGGTTGGCGGGTTCCAGCTGACTCCGGTAGGCAGAGTACAAACACCTACTCTGGCGATTCTGGTCGAGCGGGAAGAAAAAATCCGCAGTTTCGAACCACGAACCTACTGGGAGCTATTTGCTGACTTTGAGATTGGCAAAGGAACTTATCGTGGACGTTGGTTCGACGAAGGGTTTGCCAAGGATCCGGACGAAGATCGCCGAGCAGAGCGGATTTGGTCGGTGGAAAAGGCCGAGACGATCAAGGCCAAAGTCGTCGGTAAAACAGGGACGATCTCGGAGGAAAAGAAGCCGACGACTCAGGCTCCCCCTTTGCTGTACGATCTCACTTCGCTACAGCGGGAGGCCAATGGTCGTTTCGGTTTTTCCGCGCGACGAACACTTCAGATCGCTCAGCAACTTTATGAGCGTTACAAGCTGATCACCTATCCGAGAACTGATTCGCGGTTTCTGCCGGAAGATTATTTAGGTACAGCCAATAACGTGCTTCGCAATTTGCGCGATCCGTCAATCCAACCGCACGCACACAAGGTCATACAGAATGATTGGGTGCATCCCAGCAAGCGGATTTTTAATAACGCAAAAATAACCGATCATAACGCCATTATCCCGACCGGCGAAGTTCCCAAGCATCTGGATGAGGCACAGCAAAAGCTCTTTGATCTAATCGCTCGCCGGTTTGTAGCTGTCTTTTTTCCGGCGGCGCAATTTGAAGTCACCACCCGGATTACGCGGGTTGAAGAAGAGGCTTTCAAAACCGAGGGAAGGATCATCAAAGACCCGGGTTGGTTGGCAGTCTACGGCCGACAAGCCTCCGGTGAGGATGAGAGCGACACCTTGGTGGGATTGAATGGTGACGAGTTCGCGTTGACGCGCGACGCGGAAATTAAAGAAAGTCAGACTAAGCCGCCAGCCCGCTTTTCTGAAGCGACGCTTCTTTCGGCGATGGAGAGCGCTGGGAAACTGGTGGATGACGAAGAACTGCGAGACGCGATGTCGGCCAAGGGTCTGGGAACGCCGGCCACCCGTGCCGCGATCATTGAAGGACTGATCCAAGACGGATACATCAGCCGAGAAGGTCGTGAACTCATCGCGACGGCAAAAGGAATTTCGCTGGTTACATTACTGCGAGGAATCGGAATCGAGTTACTTTCCTCGCCGGAGCTGACTGGAGAATGGGAGTATCAGCTCAAGCTAATGGAACAAGGCCAGCTCGAACGGCCCGCGTTCATGTCCAAGATCAAAGATCTGACGCGACAAATTGTCGACAAAGCAAAGAATTTCGAGAGCGACGTGGTCGAGGGCAACTACGTGACCCTGGAGGTCAAATGCCCAAATTGTGGAGCTCCCCAACTCAAAGAGGATTACCGCACTTATCATTGCGAGACCTGCGGCTATCGGCTTTTTAAAAATATCGCGAGCCGTGAACTTAGCCCGGAAGAAGCGACCGTTTTGGTGCGGGAAAGAAAGCTTGGGCCGCTTGATGGTTTCCGCAGCAAGACCGGGCGCCTATTCTCTGCCCAATTGGTTTTGAATGAGGAGAACAAGCCGCAATTCTCGTTCGAAAATAATGGGTCATCCACCAATCTAGAAATTGATCCGGCGATCCACCAAGTAGTCGGACCCTGTCAGGTTTGTGGGACTGGTTCGGTTTACGATTTAGGTTCAGTTTACATTTGCGAGAATGCGATTAAGGGCACCTGCACGTTTAAGATGAGCAAAACAATTCTGCAGCGAGAAGTGCCTCCCGATCAGCTTAAGAAGATGCTCACCGAAGGGAAAAGCGATTTGCTCCGTCGATTCATATCCAAAAAGGGGCGACCTTTTGACGCGGTTCTTACTCTGAACAAAGGCAAGATCGGCTGGGAGTTTACCAAGCGTGAATCGACTCGGAAAAAACGAGCGCCGCAGAAGACTAATTCCGAGAATACAGGGGAGTAGCCTGATCCTCCGGTAACCTCGGAATTCTGGCTACGTCGGTTGACCAATTTCTGCTGGAGCTTCCTTTTTTCCCGGAGTTTTCACAACGACCGGCTTGGCTTCGATATCAACGCGTTTTCGCTTAGGAATCTGATCGAGGAAGAGCGCCTGCACATCAATCCGCTCACCTTCGATCGGCCGCCGGTGGTAAGCTAGTTCATCGGGTACCTGTTCTCTCGCCTTTACGTTGTCCTGCCAGTAGTACTCCAGCATCTGGTCGATTTGCGCTTTGAGATCTTGCTCTTCAACCGGGAAACAGGTCTCAACCCGCCGGAAAAAGTTTCGAGGCATCCAATCAGCGCTCGCGAGATAAATCTCGGGCTTGCCAGCGTTTTCGAAGCGAAAGATTCTGCTATGTTCCAAAAAGCGTCCAACCAGACTGCGCACGACGATATTCTCACTCACGCCTGGAATCTGGGCCCGCAAACAGCAGATTCCTCGAACTAACAAACGGATCCGAACACCGGCTTGTGACGCCAAATAAAGCGCCTGAATTGCTTCGGTGTCGACGAGCGAGTTGAGTTTGGCAAAGATCGTCGCGGCTTTGCCCGCCCTGGCATTCTCGGTTTCGCGTTCGATCATTTCGAGGACAAACTCATGAAGCGCTTTGGGAGCCGCTTTAATTTTCTTTAGATCGGGAAACACGGAAACGCCGGTGAGCCAATTGAAAAGCTCCGCACAGTCGTCGGTCAGAACTGGATCACAGGTCAGGTAACCGAGATCGGTGTATAAGCGAGCGGTCGAAGGATGGTAATTTCCGGTCCCCAGATGCAGATAACGTCGGATACCATCCTCCTCCTTGCGAACGACCAGCGCGAGTTTGGCGTGCGTCTTCAAACCGACGATTCCATACACGACGTGGACCCCGGCTTCTTGTAGCGTACGAGCCCACTTGATGTTTGCCGCTTCATCGAACCGTGCCTTAAGTTCAATCACTACGGTTACTTGCTTGCCGCTCTCGGCTGCTTCCGCCAGGGAAGCCACGATTTGCGAGTCGCCGCTGGTACGATACAAAGTCTGCTTGATGGCAAGTACGTTCGGGTCTTCCGCCGCCTGCTCAATGAAATCCAGAACGCTTTGAAAGCTTTCGTAGGGATGATGTACGAGAATGGATCGACGCCGAATTTGGGAGAAGATGTCTTCCTGATCTGCGGAAGCAGTAACGATTGCCGGAACAAACGGTTTAAATTTGAGATCTGGCCGATCAACTCCGGAAATGACCGGCATCAATCGGAAGAAATTGATCGGTCCATCGACCGCAAACAGATCGGTGTCAGTAAGGCCGAACGTCTGCAGAAGTTGATCTGAAATATGTCGCGGACACTCCTGCTGAACCTCCAGCCGAACGGCATTCCCGCGGCTGCGCTTGCGCAACTCCAATTCGATCGCTTTGAGCAAATTCTCCGATTCTTCCTCGTCAAGATAGAGATCGCTGTTGCGAGTTACGCGAAACTGATAAGCACCTTTTACCTTGACCCCATGGAACAAAGCGCCGACATGCGCCTGGATAAGATTGCCGATGAAGATATAGCGGTAAATGCCGCGCTCCCCTGCTTTGTACGGAAGCAATCGAGGCAAGATCCTTGGCACTTGGACGATCGCTAGATTCGTGTTCAGCTCTTTTCCCTCGAGTTCCACGGCCACGTTCAGGCTTTTGTTAAGAAGCTGCGGGAAAGGATGCACCGGATCGACAGCCAGAGGGGTTAGCACCGGGTAGACCGAGGTTCGAAAGTAGTTGGAATAGTAGTTCTTCTCGTCCGGGCTGAGGTCATCGTAGCGCAAGAAGAAGATGTTCTGATCCTCCAGCGCAGGGACCAGAGCTTTATTCCATAACGAATATTGGTCGTCCAACATTTTGCGGACGCGAGCGGAGACCGCTGCCAGCTGGTCAGTCGGACTCATGCCATCCGGACCGGCCGTGCTAATCCCGCTTTGGCGTTGTTGATTTAGACCAGCAACTCGGACCTCAAAGAACTCGTCCAGATTCGAGCTGACGATACAGAGAAACTTGACCCGCTCCAAAAGCGGATTGCTTGGATCTTGAGCTTCCTCCAAAACCCTTTGGTTGAACTCGAGCCAACTAAGCTCCCGGTTGATATAGAGTGAGGGTTCGGCCAGCGAAGGGATAGGATTCTGCATGAGTTTCCTTTTCGTTGTGAGCTGATAGGGGCGTCTCGCCTGCATCCTTTTATACCTTGCATCTCCGAACCGCTACCCGGCGGATGTGACAATTCGGTTACGCTACCATAGTTAGAGCGATCCGGTAGGGCAATGAGCGCCGAGGTTGCTGGAGCGGTGTTCTGGTAGCGGCGACTAGCCTGTCCGACATAGTCTGATGCTCACGGAGTTTGCATAGCCCTATCTGACGACGTCGGATCCAACTAACCATCTTGTCTCGCCTAACCCGAAAATCCGAACGGAACGACTGGTCCACAAAAGCCGTGAACCTCAGTCGCCTTGGCTGTGTTCGCCCGAGCGGTGCGGCGTGCGATGATGGCAACAGGTGGCGACTGAGCTTTTGAGTCAGCCACCAACCCCTTCGTTCAACCGCTTCAACTAAGGACCCGCAGAGCATAACGGGACAGTCGCCGCTGATATCAGTGTCGCAGTTATTCGTGACCGAGCGAGGCGATCCTGCACAGCAAGGCGGAGGGAGGTTGTGAATAACTGCGCCGCAGGCGAGAATTTCGCCGGCGGACGTCCTGCCCCGGCTCGATCACAGTCACAGTCGCCGCACCCCAAGAGGGTTATTGGTAGGCTACTGGCCGAGCCGGAGGCCCTTGCTCCGACATCTCATAGAAAGAGGCCTCAAGAAGGCCATGATATCAGCTCGATGGACGGCAGGGCAAAGCGACGCAAAAGCCAACCGCAGCAACAAAAGACCATGAATGATTCCAAGCAGTGGCAACAACACCGGGCATTTGGCGCTTTGGATTGGGCCAGCGAAAAACACTCTGTCATCGTTGTCGACCAAACAGGTAAAGTGATCGAAGACTTCGAAATTGAACACTCGGCTTTAG
>JBEEIB010000468.1:0-3926 GCA_041167675.1 Verrucomicrobiota bacterium | reverse complement strand
AGCCCGACATACACGCCGGCGTCGGGCGCTGTTTGCACAAAATACCAGATTTCGGTTTTGGGGTCGCCTCGCAATTCTTTCGCCACGCTCAATGGGGGATGGACTTGAACCGAAAGGGGCTCTGCTGCGTCTAAAATCTTGATCAGGATTGGAAATCGCTCGTCTGAGAACCAATCGCCAAAGAGTTCATCGCGTCGCTCGCTCCAAAGCCGATGCAACGACCAACCTTCATACTGGCCCCGGTTGACTACGCTTTGTTCGTTCGGACGGTCTACCAATTCCCATGACTCGCCGATCGGAGTGTTGATCGGTAATGCACGTCCAAAAACTTCATTCAATTTCTGGCCACCCCAAACCCGAGGCTGATAAAGTGGGGTGAAAGTCAAGCAATGTGCCATTTTCTGGAAAAGCTTAGGAAACCATCATTCCTGTTTGGAGCAAAATCTGTTTCCATGCAAACGAGATTGAAAGCCCGGGGCAAGGAACTAGACTAGGCGAAATGGCGAAGCCCCGTCGGCACAACGCTTGGAACGAAGTATTCGGATTGATCACACTGGGGATTGGTACTGTTCTTTTCCTCGCGCTGATCTCCTACGATCCTAGAGATGTACCGTCGTGGTTCCAGATCAGCTATGTAAGTCCGTCGAACGATCCCACGCAAAACTTCATCGGTCCGACTGGTGCAATCGTGGCCGGCGTTCTCTACTTTGCGTTTGGCGCGGCCGCCTATCTCGTCGCCTGTGTATTTTTGGGTTTTGGCGGAGCAAAACTGTTCTTGCCCCCTTTTCGAATTTTGAAGCGGCTCCCGTGGGCGGCGCTTTTCGTGCTCACCGGCGCCGCGCTTGCGCAGATTCAACCGTGGTTTCTTCACAATTGGGAGCAGGAGTTTAAGGTCGAAGGTCCGGGTGGCTTTGCCGGGAAATGGATCGGAAACCTCTTTCTGCAGAACGTCTTAGGTCAGATTGGATCGGTCATCGCGCTGCTGGTGATCTATCTCATTAGCTTGATTTGGCTCACCGGTATTCGACCGATTCTCATCATCAAGCAGACGGTGCTGGGTATACGAAGCTTGTTCCGAAAGATAGCGCAGGAAGGCGAGCGCAAGAGATTAGAGGCATCGGATGAGCGTCAGCGTTTGGAAGCCAATCAAAAAAAGATAGAGCGCGAGATTCGCCGCCAGGAGCGCATGCTTAAGAAGCAGGGGGTTGTGCCCACGAGTGAGCAAGTGGAAGAAGCCGAGCCGCGAGAGACCAAAATTATCGATAGCCTTGCCACGGTACCCATCCGAGGTAAAGCGACGACAAACGAACTGGCTAAGCTGAGCCGGGCCGCGAAATCTAATAAGATCAAAGACTACCAACTCCCTCCGGTGACCCTACTGGATGAGGTCGAACTTGAGAATCGGAGAGCGACTGATCCGAATGAGTTGAAGCAGATCCAAGGCGTTTTGGTTGACACATTGAAGCAGTTCAACATCGATGTGAGTCCTGGCGACATTACGCGGGGACCGACAATCACTCGGTATGAGGTCTATCCGGCAAGAGGGGTCCGCGTCGACAAAATCAGTAGTTTGGAAAGGGATTTGGCCCGCGCAACCCGGGCCGAAAGAATTAACATTCTTGCTCCAATTCCGGGGAAGGACACCGTTGGAATCGAGATCGCAAACACGAAGAAAATAAAGGTTACACTACGGGAGATTCTCGAATCGGAGGAATGGGCTCGAACTCCCATGCGTATTCCGATTGTGCTCGGTAAGGATGTGTACGGCAAAATCGTCCTGGGAGATCTGGCCCAAATGCCGCATTGCCTGGTGGCTGGAACAACCGGAAGTGGCAAAAGCGTCTGCATAAACGCCATCATTGCCAGTATCCTTTTTCGGTTTAAGCCGGACGACCTGCGCTTTGTGATGATCGACCCAAAGGTGGTCGAAATGCAGATTTATAACGCGCTGCCGCATCTGATAATGCCGGTGGTGACCGATCCCAAAAAGGTCCTGCTGGCACTTCGATGGGTGATCCAAAGAATGGAGGAGCGATACCGGATCTTCGCTCAAACGGGAGTCAGAAATATCACCGCGTTTAACGGGCGTCCAAAGTCCAGGTCGGAAAAAGAGGTCGAGCATTCCGGGCGGTCGATCGACAGCGATGACGCCGTGAGCAGCGGTAGTCGGGACGATGACTTGGTCATTCCTGAAAAATTGCCGCATATCGTTGTCATTATCGACGAGTTAGCGGACCTGATGCAGACAGCGCCAGCGGACGTCGAGAATGCCATCGCGCGAATTACGCAAATGGCGCGGGCGGCCGGTATTCACATGATTGTTGCAACGCAGACGCCGCGAGCCGATATCATTACTGGGGTGATTAAAGCAAATATCCCAACGCGTATTGCCTTTCAGGTAGCATCGAGCTTGGATAGCCGAGTAATCCTCGACGAAAATGGCGCGGAACGCCTTTTGGGCCAAGGCGACATGTTCTATCGGCCACCCGGGACTTCGCGTTTGGTACGGTCGCAGGGTGTGCTCGTCACCGATGAAGAAATACGTGAACTGGTCGAATTTGTCTCTGCCCAAGGAACCCCGGCTTTTGATCCGGTTGTGCAGACTCAGCTCGACGCGCCGGCCTCGGCCGAGGATGACGTCAGTGACGAGGATGCCGAGCTGGTAAATAAATGTTTGGAGATCATTCGCCAGGAGAAGAGGGCTTCGACCTCAATGTTGCAGCGTCGTTTGCGCCTCGGTTATACCAGGGCCGCACGTATAGTTGACATTCTGGAGCAGAGAGGCATTTTGGGCCCTGGTGATGGGGCCAGGCCGAGGCAGATCTTGGTCAATCTAGACGCCTTAACGCCAGATTCTGGGGTTGATCAGGGCGCCTTCTACCAGGGTTAACGATTTCTTTGTAATTGGTCTGAGTATTTCCGGTAAGATGGTTGAGACGGTTGGGAGGAGGCTGCAAAAGGCCCGACAAGCCAAAGACTTGAGCGTCGACGAAGTTGCGGCAGCGACAAAGATTCGCCCGGAACGGATTGTTGACCTTGAGGGAGACGACCTATCACATTTCCCCAGCTTGGTCTACGCGCGCAGTTTTTTGGTTAATTACGCCAAGTACTTGGGCGTCGATATTTACGACGACCTCGAACAAATTCAGGTGGGTAGCACCGTCGACCTCCGCGAATACCACTACTTGCGGGCTGCGCCGCCGTCGAAATTCCAGCCGGAGCCGCGCCGGCGCGAGCCGAGTGGACTAAAGTTGCCCGCGGCGCTGCTCGCGATCGTGGCGCTTGTCGTCCTCATCGGAGTGCCGGTGATCGCTTTTCTGGCCATCGATATTTCACGGCTTGGCGGAGGGGCTCCGTCTGTTGACCAAACTGCGATCGAGACTCCTTCGCCCAATGGAGGAGGAACAGCTTTACAAATACCCGACAAGGATGAGCGAGCCAAAGAGTTGGCGAGCTCAATCTCGCCTATCCCGACTGCCAGTGTTTCTGTGGTCGAGGCGACTCCGTCTCCATCCGCCTCGGGAGAACCAAGTGTCGAAGTTCGAAGAGCGCTTCCCGTGACGCCCACTGGAGATGTCGCCCAAGCGAGCCCATCTCCTACCTCTAGTGCGGCAGACATGGAAACCCTCGAAATCAGGGTTCGGGAACGCACTTGGCTGCGGGTAACCAAAGACAAACAAAACGACGAACCGATTTACAACGATTTTATCGGCCCGCGCAGTCCTCCTATCGTTGTGCAAGGGAAACGTTTTTGGCTAAAATTGCCTGACAAGAACGCGCTGGAACTTAGGAAGAACGGCCAGGCGGTGGCGGGCCCGGACAATACCATCGTGATCGAGTAAGGGGTAGCTGTTTATGTCGTTTTATACTCCAGTTTTAGCATCGCAGGTACTCGGCCTGCGCCGGCCGGTGAAAGTCGGGATGAT
>JBEEIB010000467.1:0-12873 GCA_041167675.1 Verrucomicrobiota bacterium | reverse complement strand
CCAAACGCCAGATGATCGGTGAGCCGGTAATCGATTCCCAGGTCGATCCCACCGGTGGTGAACTTATAGCCGTGGGCATTAAAATCAGAATCGACATGGACAAAGTCCCCAAAGCTGGCAGACCAGAGATCCCAACGCTTCTCCCGCACGGGCGGAAGCATCGGCGGGTTCTTGGAAGACTTGCCATCGGCCTTGTCTTGCAGATACACCGTGGCGCCAGTAACGCTCGCGCCACCGGAACCGTTGCGGATATCCTCAAGTCGGTTTTCCAGGTTTAACCTTTGGATGTTGGCTCCGGAAAAACTGATCTCGTAAAATGCGGTTAGCGATTCCGGCGAGATTTTTTCGAAGTCACCCGGCAGATTGCCAAACGGTTCCTTATTAAGGAAGGACATCAGGTTCGATGCTCTGGGATCCAATTGCAAATCGTCGAGCAAGTTGGCCGCCGCTCGCTGATTTGGAGTTTGAGCGAACGAGGCAAAGTCGACGGTGGTTATGACGACAGGCGGCGGGTTTGGTCCTACTGGTGGTACCGGAGTTGTCAGGTTCAGGAATGCTAGCGTAACGGAATTCTTGCTATAGATGAGGTCAATCGTGTTAATCCCGGGTCCCGTCGTGAATGGATCTACCCAGCGTGCGAACCGGCTCGTCACCGAGCCTCCGGCCGTTACTAAGGTTAGCTGATCGCCCGCCTTGGGTTTGTATCCGAGGTTAGTCAGTTGCAATGTTCCCCCCAGATTCGCGTTGCCACTGACATTGAGAAAGTCGTATTGGCCAGAGCCGGCGCCGGCAACCTGCAGCAAAAGAGTGCCTCCCGCGTTCTGCGTATAATTTCTCTTCACGTTGATCGGTTGCGGATCGGCTTCCAAGATGCCTGCGTTGACCGTAACGTTACCAAGGCCCAGTGCTTGGGCGTTGTTTACTACCAGGATACCGGCGTTAAGTACGGTGCCTCCGCTGTAGCTGTTGGTTCCGGACAGAGTGAGTGTGCCGGCGCCTGTCTTGGTCAGTCCGCCTATCCCGGTGATTCCCTGGGAGATACTGGTGTTGAAGCCATTGGTGTCGAACGTTCCGCCGCTGCCGTTGAGGGTGATCGTTCGTGTATTGCCAAGGTTGAACGCTGATCCAAACTGGAGCGTACCACCATTAAAGGTAAGTCCTCCCGACGGAACGCCCAAGTTGTTATCGGCGCTCACAATAAGAACGCCGGCCGAGATCGTTGTGCCACCGCTGTAGGCATTTGCTCCGCTAAGGGTCAATGTCCCCAAACCATCCTTGGTGAAGGACCCCACGCCGCCCATTGCGCCATTCAAAGTCGATGTGGTACCGGTATCGGCAAGAAACGTGCCGCCGCCGCCATTGAGCGTGATCGCCTTGGTCGACGTGATCCCGCCCCCAGTCGCCAGTGCTTGGAGCGTGCCGCCGTCAAAGCTGAGCGGCCCGGTCCCCAAATTGCCGTCGCTGCTTACCGCAAGGACGCCCCCGTTAAAGTTCGTTCCCCCGCTGTAAGTATTATTACCGGACAGAGTGAGCGTGCCCAAGCCAGTCTTTGTGAGCGAACCCGAATTAATGATGTCTCCGGAGAAAGCGGCATTAAAGTGATTGGTATCTATCGTACCTCCCTGTGCTAGGAGCGATATCGTCCGCGAGGTTGTCATATTTCCGGTGAGTTTTAGCGTTCCACCGTTAAAATCTACGAACTGGCCAAAGCCCAGAGGCGATAATGCCGCATCACTTCCGACCAGCAACGGGCCTCCTTGAGCTACGATGATGTTGGGTCCAAGAATCGATCCGTTTACATCGGCATTTCCGGAAAATGGAAATGATCCTACGACCGTATTGGTCGCCGTCGCAACGATTGATACGCCGCCTCCATCGGTTACATATGCAAATTGGCCATTGGGGGTTATTGCTACGCCTATCGCCCCGTTGGGGATCGGAATAGTTGCCACCACTTGTTGGGTTGCAGTATCGACTACCGATACATAACCGGATTGGCTAGTGACATAGGCAAATTTTCCGTCTGGAGTAATTGCAACACTTAGTGGAGCGCCTCCAACTACAATGGTTGTGGTCGCTAGCGTTGTTGTATTAATAACAGTAACCGTATTGCTGGACCCGTTGGACCCGTTAGTAACATACACATACTGACCATTAGGGGTTACGGCTACTCCGAAAGGAGCGGGATTCACCGAAATGGTGTTAACCACCGTGTTCGTCGCGGTATTAACGATCGACACGCTACTGCTGCCGAAATTTGATGTGTACAGAAACTTTCCGTCTGGCGATACCGCTATGCCTAGCGGTTCTGCTCCCACTGGGATAGCCAATCCAACAACTTGATTCGTTGCTGTTTGAATCACCGAAACCGTGTTGCTATTGGAATTTGTTGCGTAAGCAAATTTGCCGTCGGCGCTCACCGCCACAGCAGATGGGCCGGAACCTACCGGGACTGTGCCGACAACATTCCTTGTCGCTACATCAAGCACTGAAATGGCATTCGTGCCTTCATTCGCAATATACGCATATTTACCATCAGGAGCAATCGTAACGCCCTGAGGAAGATTCCCGACGGTTATCGATGCTCCAATTATGCTGTTCGTTTGAGTGTCAAACATCGATACCCGGCCGGGATTTGAATTTATGTCGGCGAGAAAGCCGTACACATCAATTTGGGCCTCGCATGGTCGCGAGAGAATTAGCAATACGAAGGCCGCTATCCAAATCCCCACACGGTTTATGAAACAATGCGCCTTTGGTTTGCTGTGGTTGGGTGATTTAGAGATCGCAGTGTGGCCGGCAGCCGATGTCATTGAGTCCATTCTTATTACAGTCCGTGTAACAATTTGCGGATTTACACATCCCTTCCGCAAATTCATCGATCCAGTGAGCGCATTGGAAACAGCACAGCGGATATAAAAACAAGAACTACCAGAATGACACCGATGAGGTCAAGTTCGCGATCTCCTGCCGTCCACTCCTATAGCTGCACCGATTACTCGGGCGGAGCGACCGCACAGTAGCTCATCTAAAGATCTGCCGAGGTGTAGTAAATCCGCTTCGTATTCCACCGCCAAGGGTCCTGCTGACCTATATGGCAATGAGAATTAGGTATTTCGTAGAGAGGATCCATCGTTATCGCGGAATCGATGTTCAGAATCCATAACAAAGGTGAGTAATCGCTATCGCGAAGATGTTGCCAGAATCATCGAGTCGATAGATGAACATGAAGGCTTTGTTCATGAAATGGGAGCCAAGCAGGATGGATTTTCAGGTTGAAAGCATGCTCACTTCGTCCAATCGAGATCGATCCATGAAAGAACCCGACTTCGATCCAGTCGCAAGGAGGCGGGAATTTCGCGAATATTTCGCGAGAAGTTGCGAATCGCACCACAAGATCGCGTTGGTGTGACGCAATCGACGCTTTAGGATTAGTTAGCCGCCAAACACTATCCGATGTCCAAATCGTTCGCGACGCTCCGGGCAGATCATTACTCCGGTTGATGAAATCCAGGTCGACGGTTATGTCGAGAATCGTGGAATCGATCTTTATCGCCTAGCCAAAGAGAAAGGACTGGAGGGTATCATTACCAAGCGGAAAACCAGCACTTACCGACCAGGAAAGCGATCACCGGATCAGTTCAAGTTTATGAAAGAGTCCCGCTAAAAGCCGCTTTGGCTACCCCCGCCCCGTGCACCAGATCCGCCGGAAAGTCCAGTGCCTCTTCGAGACGAAACATTTCCGGGAGGTCCGGTAGGGGTATTTGTGCGTGCACCATATTCGGCAAAGGCTGTGTTTGGATCAGTTTCTGTCTTGGAAGCGCCAGCTCCGCCGTTTTTACATGCGGCAAGAAAGGCCGTTATGCCGAGCACGATCAATCCTGTCGCCCACCGAGATTCTTTTCGCACGAGGAACAATTCACGCAGAATTGGTGATGTAAACTGCGATTCGGCCGAGCAATCAAAGTGCCTGACCGATGCCAAAAACACAATTCGCGTCAATTCAATTGAAGGGCAGAAGCCGGTGGTCGGGATTGAACCGACGACCCAGCGCTTACGAAGCGCTTGCTCTACCACTGAGCTACACCGGCACGAGAAGAGCCAACCTATTTATCAGGACAGCGACACCGTCAAGTAAAGAAGTCTCGGAACCCGATCCATCAAAATGTACTGCAAAAATGAAACGGGCGAGAGCTTTACACCCTCGCCCTTTCCGGAACGGCTTGATGGGCCTTATATTTCCTGCCCCGCTCCCTCAGGCAAATGGATGATGTTGCCGTCGATCGTTACCGTTTTACCCCCGGGATAATCCTTATCGAAGACTACGCTCGGGCCTCGCGTTACCCTTATAGAAGCGGCGTCGTGTTTTGACTTGTAAGTCAGCAACTCGCCTAGTGGCTTTGGACCGTCCCAGTCATTGTCATCAAGCTCGACAGTGTCGAAGGTTGTGACCCGAAGAACTTCGGATGTCATAATATTTCTCTTTGATTTTCTTTTTTGGTGAAAGCGGCTGGATCTGACAAATAAGCGACGATTCGCAGCTTGTGAGATTCAGCCAGTGGTAAAGGTCGTACGAACAATGGACGCACGACCATTCAGGAGCTTACAAAGGGAAAGGAATGACCTGGTTTCAGAAAAAAATGTGCCACAAAGATTTTTGCGGAATAACGCTCGGTGGGCCCTGATGGTCGAGTGAAGATTGGGGGGCCTTCCGATTATTGCCCACCTGCCGTACTATTCTGCGTCAATTCATTTCTTCTGGACGAGAGCCACTCCGACCAGCAACAGCAGAATCCCCGATAAACGCCAAGAACTCAGCGGAACGACGGGCAATCCAAACCAGCCAAATGTATCAATGAGGATCGAGGCAATCATTTGACCACAGATTGCCGAGCAGATTACAACTACGGATCCGACTTGGGGGATGGAGAAGATAGATCCCAGCACAAAAGTTATTCCCATGGCGCCACCCAGGTAAGCCCAACTGGGCGCGGTTTGGAGTCCTTTCCATCCGGTTCCGGTACCACCAAACGCGCCGGTTCCCATGATAAAACAGAGAATGAGGCCGCCCGAGAGAAATGAGATTGCTGCGCTCATCACCGGCGATCCGACTGCCGTTCGAAGACGAGCGTTGATAGGTCCCTGCAAGCTAACGCATGCGCCGCCAAGAGCCATAATAAGAACAGGTAATATACGCATTGAAATAATCTAAATTGACGGAGCGGAGTATCGCACTACTTCCGGCCGTCCGTTTTTCCTCGACAGGTGAGGACTAACCTGGAAAATGCCCGCCTGGAAATATATTTTTATGGCGAATGAGACCGATGCTCCGGGCGGGGTTCCCGAAGAGGAAAAGCAGAAGTCAGATCAGTCCCTCGGTGAGTTAACTTTAGGATCGGAACGATCTCCGCATCTTTCGGTAGAAGGCTATGCGCCTCCGTGGCTCCGGATGGATCCGGAAATGAGCCGGACGGTTTTATCAAAAACCGAAGAGGAGCTCCTCGGCTCATTGTCGGCGTTGATGCGGAACAAGGTTGAATATGAGAAAGCACAACGGGCACTTGCTCACATCGTGCTCGAGATCGACCAGGCGAAACAAGAGGTCGCGGGCGTCAAGCGCCAAGTCGTGGCCGCGGAGGATGAGCTCAACACTCGTCTAGCCGATCATGAGCGAGTTGTTGACGAGATTGCGCAAGCCAGATCCGAACTGCAAGGGGAGCGATCTAAATATCTAGAGTTTCAGAACGAACTTATCGCGATCAGGAACGAGATCGACCAAGCACGAAAGGAGCAGACGGCGGCATCTGACGAGCTGGCCGAATTGCAGCTCCAGCAGCGTACGGTTCGCGCCGGGATAGAGAGCTTGAAGAGCGAGGCTACTGCTCTGCATGAGGAGCAGCACAAGGTCCTGCAACAGGTAGAACCACTTCGAAAAGAGTTAGACGAACGATTAGTGGCCCGAGAGGCGCTTATCCAACAGATCACGACGATGGAGCGGCATGTCGCGGAGTTGACGAGCACCCGCGACATTAGGGTGAATGCCCAGCGAATAGCTCTCATTGGTCATGGAACAGAATCGATGCGGGATGAGATCCAGCAATTGAAGTCAGAGATTGAGCGGATTGAAAAAGAACGGATCAGGCTGGCGAACGAGCGGGATATGGTCGAGAAGGAATTTGCCGGACTCCAAAGCCGATTGAGTTCAGCCCGATCTTCGTATGCAGAAACTCTCGAAAAACTGGACGAAGCTCGTGCTGCCCTGGCAGTCACTGAGAAGGAGAATGACGAGGCGGTTTCTAAGTTGGAACACGTTCATGAACAAGAAACAAAGCCGCAGCAGGTGAGAGCCGAATCGGAGAGACACCAGGAGCCGGAAGAAGTTGCGATCAATCAAGCGGACACGTTGGCGGAAAAGCCCGGGCTCAAAGAACCAGTGCAAGAATTCGTGCTCCAGGAGTATATGGCCGAACCTGTACTCAGCGAACTAATGCAGGGACCTGTGCTTAGCCAAGCTGCGCCAGAAGCTATTGCCAAGGAACCTGAGTCGGATCCCGCCCTCCCGCTCTTGACTAACGAGCCGTTGCCGGCAGTGATTACGACGTGGGACTCCTATCGGTTGGAAAGCGAGTTCTTCACGGAAGAGACCCTGGAGGCGAACCGCGTAGCGCATTTGGTTTCAGAGCTTCCGGGGATCGAAAACGTCTTGGTTGTTCGGCAGCGAGGCGCAGTTTTGGCAGGGAGCTTGCCGGAGGGTCTGAGTAATCACTTGAAAACTCCGGGTCGAGACTATCAACGCTTGTTCAGCAACTGGCCGAATCGAGCGCAGGAAAGAAGGAGCTCAAGCACGCAAATTGTGACATTCCAGATCGGAGACGAATTCCTTACCGCGACCCAAGCTAACGATATTTTCTTAGTAGCGTCGCATGAGCGTCCGAAACTGCATCCTGGGGTCGAAGAGAAGTTGGTGGTTGTGGCCGAGGAATTGGACAAGATGTATCCGAAGGCAGAATCCGGAATGGTAGGGCGAAGGCCTGATTCGGCACGCGCCGAATCGGCTTGAGCCATTTGTGATCTTACCTATCGGCCTCTATCTCGGGCGCGCGGAAAAAGGACACAATCGAGAGCAATCCCCGTACGCTGCTCAAACCCTGCGCGGTCATGCGAAGAGACTTCTCAACGTTTCTAGCGCGCCGAGGCGACCTTCGCAGACTACGGCGGCGCCCTAGGTTTAAGGAAGTGCCGCCCCAACGTGTGCCCGCGACGAAGCCTTGTGCGTAGTCGGGTTTTCGCCCGTAATTGGCCGGGCCCATATTAGAGCCTGGCATGACGGACGCGCGCGGAGGGCGATCCCTACCAGCTACCTCCCAATCACGCTCGTAACCGTTCGTTTGGTCACTTGAAGTCCGCGAGCTTTTGGACCTCTAACGATAATATCGCTGGCCGCAAAAGTTTGCTCGTCGATTCGGGCGCCTTTGGTATGCCGATATTTGAGACGAAGCTCTTTTATTGGCTTATCGGTAATAAAACGAATCTTGGCACCTTCTTGAGTGCACGAATAGTCACGATTCATAATGGCGCCGCCGAAGGCGAAGCGTTTCAAAAACGTCGCCTTGGATGTGTTATATACGACGGTGAAAATGCGTTCCCGGCCGTAGATCCCGAAATAGAGCAAATCCTTATCCACGAACACTCTCTCCGGCGGAGGGATCATCTGGTAACGCCCGTTCTCCCAGACCAGCATCAATCGATCTAGGGGCGAGCAGCGAAATGCGGTCTCGCCTTTCACCTCGGAGCCGAGGAAGCCGCGCTCTTGATCGTACACGATCGGGAGTTCCTCGGCCGTGAGTTCGCGCACGTCAATCGCTTCTGCCTCGGTTAACTGCGTGCGGCGTTTGTAAGTCTTTCCGTACTTGGTAATGAGCTCTTCCAAATAGGCAATCGTGTAGGGAATCAGCCGCCGCAGGTTTTTGCGGATCTCTTTCAGTTCCTGAACGATCTTGGCCTTCTCTTCATTGTTCTTCTGGAGATCAAACTTGGAGATACGTTTGATCGGAAGTGCCAGCAACATCTCCACGTCATCTGGCGCAATATCCCGGGTCAACTGCCGCTGGTATGGAGCCAATCCACGGAGCACGGCCTTCTGCACCGCTTCGTACGTCTCGCAATCCTCGATTTTTTTGTAAATGCGATGCTCGATGAAAAGCTGAATCAGCGACTTACGATGAAGTTCATCTTCGTGCTCGCTCTCGCTGATTTCCAATTCGCGTTTGAGCAGATGGACTAACTGATCAGTATTCGTTCGGATCACCTGATCGACGTCCATCTGAACCGGCCGGTCGCCTTGGATTACTATGAGATTGGAATGGATCGTCATCTCGCATTGCGAGAAGTGATAGAGCGCGGCGATCGCTTTTTCCTGATCTTCGCCGGGAGAAAGAGTAATAACGATCTCGACATTTGCCGCCGTGAAATCGCTGATTGAGCGGATTTTAATCTTCTTCTTGCGGGCCGCATCCTCGATCGAAGCGATTAATGTCTCCGTGGTTGTTCCAAACGGCAACTCACGCACTACTAACCGGTTGTTATCTCGCTTCTCGATCCTGGCCCGAACCTTGATTTTACCGTTTCCCTTGTTGTAGTCGGAAGGGTCCATCAGGCCGCCTTGGGGGAAGTCGGGCAAAAGGCGAAAGCGTTTGTCTTGTAGTATCGCGACCTGCGCTTTAAGAAGCTCGATGAAATTGTGTGGCAATATTCGAGTAGAAAGTCCAACCGCAATTCCTTCCGAGCCAAGCATCAGGAGCAATGGTAGCTTGGCCGGGAGCAAAAGCGGCTCCCGATTCCGGCCATCGTAGCTCGGGACGTATTCGGTGAGTTTCGGATTAAATATTTCGTTTCGCGCTAGCTCGGTCAACCGGCATTCAATGTAGCGAGAAGCCGCCGCGGGATCGCCAGTCAGGACGTTTCCGAAGTTTCCCTGTCCTTCAATCAGATAACTTCGGTTGGTGAGGTTAACGAGCGCGTCTTCAATCGAAGCATCCCCGTGGGGATGGTATTGCATGCAATGTCCGACGATGTTGGCGACCTTATTGAATCGGCCGTCATCCTTTTCGTAGAGCGCATGAAGAATACGCCGCTGGACCGGTTTCAGGCCATCCTCCAGCTGGGGGATAGCCCGGTCGCGAATGACGTAAGAAGCGTACTGGATGAAATTTTCGTTGATCAGATCCTTGAGCGGATCTTCGGGCAAATGAAGTGCGGCAGAATCTTGCGGCATTGGGAAAGAAGCCAAGAATAAAGAAACTCACGCCAAGACGCAAAGACGCAAAAGAGAAGATAGAATTTAGAAACCAGAAGGCAGAAGCCAGTGTCTCTAAATTCTGTACTCTTGTCTTGGCGTCTTTGCGTCTTGGCGCGAGATTTTTCAGGCGCCGACCGGTTCTTCGACGACGAGATGATCCATGATGTATTCCCGACGCTGGGGAGTATTTTTGCCCATGTAAAACTGTAGCAGGGGCTGGACGGCGTGTCCGTCGTCGACCGTAACCGGGGTCAGGCGCATGTTGGACCCAATAAAATGTTTGAATTCCGAAGGTGAAATTTCGCCAAGCCCCTTAAACCGGGTTACCTCGTGATTTCGGATCTGCTGCATCGCCTGGTTTCGTTCCTTTTCTGAATAGCAATAAACAGTCTGCTTCTTATCGCGCACTCGGAACAGCGGTGTCTCGAGAATAAAGACATAATTGTGGATGATAATATCCGGGAAAAATCGAAGAAAACAGGTGATCAACAAATTTCGGATATGCAAACCGTCGACATCGGCATCAGTCGCCAGAATAACCTTGCCATAGCGTAGATTCTGTACGTTCTCTTCGACGTTTAAAGTACGCATCAAATTAAAGATCTCATCATTCTTGTATACGACGGTCCGGTTGAGATCCCAAACATTGAGCGGTTTGCCTTTCAAGGTGAAGACTGCCTGAGTATTCGGATCGCGGCAACTGGTGATCGAGCCTGCCGCTGACTGCCCTTCCGTGATAAAGATCATCGATTCGCGGCCGACACCCTTTTCGAGATGCAGGTGAACTTTGCAATCTTTCAGTTGGGGAATTCGCAACGAGATCGCGGCGGAGCGTTCGCGGGCAAGCTTTCGAACGTCTTGTAATTCTTTACGTACACGCTGTGTTTCCTGAATCTTGGCCACCAGCCGTTCGGCCGCTTCACTGTTACGGTGGAGCAGCGTTGTCACCAATTCGCGGACCCGCGCGACCAGCTCCGTTCGAATTTCCGTGTTACCGAGCTTGTTTTTGGTTTGTGATTCAAAAACCGGGTCCTTCAAGCGAATTGATATGGCGCCGACCAAACCTTCCCGGACGTCGTCGCCGTCAAATTTGGCTTGGGTAAAATCGTTGATCGCTTTAAGCATGCCTTCGCGAAAGGCGCTCAGATGGGTTCCTCCATCCGAAGTATACTGGCCGTTCACAAATGAGTAATGATCTTCGGACAATCGGTTGCTATGGGTGAAAGCAATCTCGATCGTTTTTTCTCGGTGATGCAGGATTGGGTATATTGCTTCGTCACCGACTTCTTCTTCCAACAGATCCCTTAGACCATTGGCGGAAGTGTAGGTTGTCCCGTTGTATTGGATTTTAAGGCCGGCGTTGAGATAGGTGTAAAGGCGGAGCCGGCGGGCAACGTGTTCTTCTCGAAATCGGAAATCTTTAAAGATCGAGTGATCTGGCTCGAAGACGATTTCGGTTCCGTCCGGCTCGCTCTGTTTTCCTTTTTTTTGGGCGTTTAGGATGCCTCGGGCAAAGTCTGCGCGAAAGAATTGTTTATCGCGAAAGCTCACCACGGTGAATCGAGAGGCAAGGGCATTCACTGCCTTGGTACCGACTCCGTTCAGGCCAACACTGAACTGGAAAACGTCATCGTTGTATTTAGCGCCGGTGTTAATCCGAGAGACACACTCGATTACCTTGCCCAATGGGATTCCGCGGCCATAGTCGCGAACCCTGACGGTCTCTTTTTCGATCGCAACATCAATTTCCTTGCCGTAACCCATGATGTATTCGTCGATCGCGTTATCGACGACCTCTTTCAGCAAGACGTAAATACCGTCGTCATAGTGCGCACCATCGCCCAGACGACCAATATACATTCCGGTTCGAAGTCGGATGTGTTCCAGGGAGGAAAGCGTCTTTATCTTGCTCTCGTCGTAATCGTGCTTTCGCGCGGCCATCAGGGTGGAGAGAGTTACATGGAGAGGCGCGAGGTGCAACGGCGAAACGTCGCGGCGCCG
The DNA here is from genome assembly GCA_041167675.1 of Verrucomicrobiota bacterium. Taxonomy (GTDB): domain Bacteria; phylum Verrucomicrobiota; class Verrucomicrobiia; order Chthoniobacterales; family JAFAMB01; genus DASTDH01. The sequence continues at coordinate 1,574 of JBEEIB010000467.1, read as the reverse complement.
CCGACGCCGGGAACGTCGGGAACGCCAAACGCCGATACGGCGACGTGCCGAACCCAGGTGGCGAAGTCCGATTTTTTTCGCGATGATAGGCAATGCGATGGCTCATCTGGGCACTCTTATCAGCAATGTTCGCCGGACTCACAGCGGTTTTGGCTAAAGTCGGCGTATCGACGATCAATTCGAATCTGGCGACCGCGATCCGCACTACCGTCATCCTAGTCTTCACCTGGGCGATCGCGGTTGGGACTGGCGGAGCGAGCGGCCTGACCGAAGTCTCTAAACAGACTTGGATCTTTCTGCTGCTTTCGGGAGTAGCGACGGGTTTTTCGTGGCTCTGCTACTTTCGAGCACTGCAGATTGGAGACGTAACCAAAGTGGCCCCGATCGATAAACTGAGCGTGGTCGCCGCGATGTTGCTTTCGATCACGTTTCTGGGCGAACGCTTAAGTCTGCGCGGAGCGATTGGCGCAACACTGATCGTCTCCGGCGCCGTGGTGTTGGCGTTGCCTTGAGGTGTCTCGTGGCGTTGTCTTCGGTAGCGGCGACCGTCCGTTATGTTCCTGACTCCGCCCGAGCGAAAGGCTAAAACCGCGCGATTGGCTCCACTGATCTCAACGTGCAGTCGGCCATCTCTTTCGAGCGGACAACGATGTGGCGACTGCGATTTGTGGTCGTGCCGTCCTGTTTTGCTCCGGTTTAAGTCTTTCTGGTCAGGCAGAGTCAGAGACGTAACGGGACAGTCGCCGCTGATACCGAAAACAACGCCGAGACGCCGAGACGCCGACACGCCGACACGCCCCATTGTTTCTTGAACTCCTTTTTCCGCTGGGCGATAAAGCACGCGAATGAAATCGACCGCTACTCAGCTTGGCGCTGCCGACGGGAAACGAACATTTAACTGGGTCGATTTGCTAATTTTTGGCGGCGTTTTAGGGGTGCTCTGGAGCATTCTCCAATTTGGGAGCGGGATGATGGTGCATTTCGACGCGACGTCACAATCGCTGCCGATATCTACCCATATCCGGCACATTCCTTATTACGCCGGACGGACCTTACTCCGAATGTGGATTGCATTCGGCTTCTCCCTGATTTTTACGTTCTCCGTAGGGTACGCTGCCGCGAAGAACCGAATCGCTCGGGCGATAATCCTTCCGTTCATGGACATCATGCAGTCCATTCCCGTACTCAGTTTTCTCACGATCTTCATCACATTTTTCGTGTCACTCTTTCCCGGAAGTCTGATCGGCGTCGAGTGCGCGAGCGTCCTGACGGTCTTTACCGGCCAGGTATGGAATATGGCATTTGGATTCTACCACTCGATGGTAACTATCCCGCAGGATCTCCATGAGGCGGCGACGAATTACCGCCTCACCGCTCTGCAGCGGTTTCAAAAGCTCGAGGTCCCAGCATCGATGCATAGTCTTATCTGGAATTGCATGATGTCGTTTGGCGCCGGCTGGTTTGCGGTAAGCGCCAGCGAGGCAATCACCGTGCTGGGTAAGAATATTCAATTGCCGGGGTTGGGTTCTTACATGGCAACGGCGGTGAGCACCGGCGACTACTGGGCAGCCTTT
>JBEEIB010000466.1:0-19034 GCA_041167675.1 Verrucomicrobiota bacterium | reverse complement strand
CCCGTATCTGTTGGGGAGCAGTCCCTTTGACCAAGTAACCTTTGGCTCCGGCCTTCAAGGCGCGGCGAATATCCTCTTCGCTCTCATAAGTTGTCATCACGATAATCCGCGGTTTGGTGGCTCCGCGCGCCATCAGCTCAGTGATTGCTTGCAGCCCATCTTTCTTTGGCATCCGCAGGTCGAGCAGAAGAACATCGGGAGAAAGCTTCTGGCAGAGCTCGCAGGCCTCCTCTCCATTGGTAGCCTCAGCGACGACTTTTATATCTTTCTGAGATTTAAAGATTGCCACCAACCCTTCCCGAACGACTGGATGATCGTCCGCAATCAGAACAGTAATGACCTTCGTTGGTAGTTTAGAGAGTGGTTTCATGACGGTCGGCCAGTAATGAGATTCTAATCGGCAATCGCGAATGAGAAAGTCATTTTTCATTGGCCGTTGGCAAAGAATTTTGGTCATACCGGATCCTCTCTTTGCTGCTAGCTCGGTTGGCCCTCTGCTTCGGGCCCAAAGGCTAGCTGTGGGGAAGATTCATCCGAGGGAGAATGTCGCCCTCTTCTAACGATCATGAAGACCGTTGGAACAAAGAACAATGTGGCTACGGTAGCGAAGATCAATCCTCCGATCACGGCTCGGCCCAGGGGAGCGTTTTGCTCGCCGCCTTCGCCTAAACCTAATGCCATTGGAATCATTCCAATGATCATCGCCATCGCCGTCATGAGCACCGGTCGAAGCCGAGCGTAACCAGCCTCAAGCGCCGCGCGATAAGAGTCCTTATACTGTTCAAGCAGCTCATTGGCGAAAGTGACTACCAAAACGCTATTCGCCGTCGCTACTCCCATACACATGATCGCACCCATCAAGGCGGGCACACTCAAGGTGGTGCCCGTGATGAAGAGCATCCAGACAATCCCGGCCAGCGCGCAGGGGAGAGCGGTGATGATGATGAATGGCTCCGTCCAGGATTGGAAATTCACCACCATCAACAGGTAGACCAGCACCATCGAGAATGCCAATCCGAGGTACAACCCGGTAAAAGAATCGTGCATGGTGCTGACCTGTCCTCGGACATCGATGAAGCTGCCTCTGGGAAGATTCTTTTTAGAGGCATCCACTAACTTCTGGATATGATCAGCGACGTATCCCAAGTCTTTGCCGTCGACGTTTCCATAGATATTGATCACCGGCGTGATGTTGTAGTGGTCGACCACCGGGGATGTCGTGCCGCGTGAAATCGAAGCGGCGTTCGCGAGAATTTGGGCTTGTCCAGTGCTGCTACCGCCCAGGATTGGTAGGTTCCGCAAAGAATCCAGAGAATCCATGTTATACTGCGGTACTTGGGCGTTGACTTGATAGCTGACACGATTGGTCGGGTCGACCCAAAAGTTTGGCGAAGTCTGGTTCGATCCGGCCAGCGCACCCAGGACGCTGTTTGACACCGCTTGCGCGGTAACGCCGAGGACCGATGCCATAGTGCGATCGATCGTGACATTTAGCTGAGGCGCATCATTCGGTTCCTGGATCCGGAAATCTACCGCACCTGGAACGTGGCGAATCTGATCCATGAGCTTACTGGCAAACGCGAAGTTAGCTGCTCTATTCGCGCCGGTAATTTGAATGTCGATCGGGGCCGACAAACCGAAATTAAGAACTTGCGCAACGATATCAGCCGGCGGGAACCAGACACCGACGTCGGGAAAATCATGGTGCATGCGAGTTCGGATAACCTGGACAAATTTATTCGTTGGATCGTGGTTTTCGTTGAGCGAAACCAGAATGTCGCCGTCGGCTGGGCTCATTGTTCCAGTGGTGTTGTAGGAGATATTAATGCCGCTGTAGGGAATTCCCAGATTATCGACAATGCCGTGTAACTGGCTGGCTGGGATAACCTGACGGATCATCTGTTCGATTTGATCGATCGAGTGCGCGGTTTCTTCGATCCGCGTGCCAGACTTCACCCGAACGTGCATATCGAATTGTCCGGAATCCACCGAGGGAAAGAAATTCTGTCCGAGAAATGGAAACAAACCCATCGAGATCACGGTAAAGCCGAGTACCAAGGTAATGAGCTTCCCGGCGTTTCGGAGTCCGAAACTCAGCAGATCGCGATAGCCTTCTCTGAATTTCTCGAATCGATTATTAAACCATCGGTGAAAACGAGAAAACCAGGTAAAAAGCGCAAACGTCTTCCTCCCTTTGGCTTGGTGTGACTCTTCACCGTGCTTGCTGATCCAATACATGGCCAAGGTCGGAACGAGCGTTCGCGACAGGATGTAAGAGGCGATCATTGCAAAAATGACTGCTTCAGCCAGCGGCGAGAACAGGTATTTGGCGACTCCCGAGAGGAAAAAAATCGGTATGAAAACGATACAAATGCACATCGTCGAGACCAACGCTGGGACGGCAATCTGAGCTGCCCCGTCCCGAATTGCGTCCAACGTCGGTTTACCTTCTGCTAGATGCCGGTCGATGTTTTCGATCGTTACCGTCGCGTCATCGACCAGAATCCCAACCGCTAAGGCGAGCCCGCCCAGCGTCATGATGTTAAGCGTCTGGCCGAGCGCACTCAACACCGCAATCGAAGAGAGAATTGCCAGAGGTATCGAGATGGCAATGATGAGAGTGCTTTTCCAATCACCCAAAAAAAGGAGAATCATGATTGCGGTGAGACACGCCGCGATCACGGTTTCTCGCACCACACCTTCAATCGCGCCGGTAACAAAAATCGATTGATCCGATAGCGTTGAAATATCCAGCGCGGGCGGTAAGGTCTGTTTCAGTCGCGGGATTTTATCCTTAATTCCCTGCACAATATCCAAGGTCGACGCGCTGCCGGTTTTTTGCACCACCAGCATGGTGGATCGCGTTCCGTTGAAACGGACTATGTTGGTTTGCGGAATGTTCCCGTTGAGAATGCGCGCCACATCTCGCATGTAAACGGTGGTGCCGTTCGACAGAGATTTAATGGGAATGGCGTTTAACTGCTCAAATGTGGGTGGGCTGGCGTTTACTCCGATTTGGTATTCGAAGCGACCGATTTTCTGAGTACCGGAGGGCAAGATAAGGTTCTGCGCGTTGATCGTGTTAACGACGTCGGAAGGCGTCAGGCCGTAACCTTGTAAAGCCTTATAGTCGAGGTCCACTTCCACGTACCTTTGCTTTCCTCCGTATGGGTAAGGAACGGCCGCGCCGGGAACTGTGATGAGCTGGGTCCGAACAAAGTTCAACCCGTAGTCGTTGAGCTGTTGCTCCGATAAAGTTTTACTGCTCAGTCCGACGTTGATCACTGGCACGTTCGTGGCGCTGTAGCTCAGCACCAGCGGCGGAGTAATGCCATTCGGAAGCTGTTTGAGAACCGCCTGAGAAACTGAGGTGACCTGTGCTATTCCCGCCGGTACGCTGGCGTTTGGTTGCAGGAAGATTTTGACTACCGCGATGCCGTTCAACGATTGCGACTCGATATGTTCAATGTTGTCGACGGTCGTCGTAAGAACGCGTTCGTAAGGCGAAGTGATATGCTGCTCGACCTCTTCGGGCGCCATACCGGTAAAGGTCCAGATTACCGAAATAACCGGGATATTGATTGATGGGAAAATGTCCTTCGGGGTGCTCAAGATGGAAAGAACACCGGCAATCAAAATGAAAATTGATAGAACAATAAAGGTGTAAGGGCGTCTTAATGCCAGGTTTACGATCCACATGCGATGGTTGCTCCTTTAAACTTGGGCTGGCCGCGCACCGCAGCTTCCCGCCGAAAATAACGTGATCATGATGTTGGGGTCAGTGCTTGCTACATCGATTCTGACGTTGGGTTCGCTATCGTGACAACCGTCCCGGTTACCAGGCCAGACGAAGGATTGACGATGATCTGGTCCGATTCTGATAGGCCTTTGGAAATCTCTAGCCTGTCTCCCAGATCTCGATTGATACTAACTTTCCGAATTTCGACTTTACCATCCGGATGAACCACGCCGACCGCGGGCGCTCCGGATTGAAACAGCAACGTTCGCGGCGGGATCATAACGCCGCCGTTGTCAGTTTGGAGCTGCAATGTCACCTGCGCATATGAGCCCGGGAGAAGCTCCTCCGTTGGATTGGGTACGTCTAATTCCGTCAAGAGTCTTTTGGTGCTCGAATTGATGGCCCCGGCCGTTCCCACTACATGCCCCGGAAACGTTCGCCCCGGGTACTCGTTGACCGCAAGCTCTGCTTGCCCGCCGACTTTCACAAACGATGAGAAGGCCTGTGGTACGACCACGTAAACCCGCAGAGGTGAATTTCGTGCCATCCGGAAAAGTTGAGTTCCTGAGCCCAACGGCACGAATGCTCCAATATCGGTATTCCGCGCCGTTACAATGCCGTCGAATGGAGCCCGAACGATTTTAAATGCTTCCAAAGCTGCCAAACGATTAACTATAGCTTGATCGACAATTACGGTGGACTGACTTCCCGCATAGTTGTCGGCCGCGGTATCGAAGTCCTGTGCAGCAATAACATTGGTTTTAAAGAGAGTTTGGTCTCGCGTGTAGGTTACTTCGGCTAGATTACGAGCGGCCTGTGCTACTTTGAGCTGGGCTTGGGCTTGCGCCAGTTGTTGATCCACCTCGGGCGTATCGATCTCGGCCAGAACAGCACCGGCCTTGACCTTAGCGCCAATGTCAAAATACCACTTCTTCAGGTAGCCGCTGGTCTGAGCAAAGATCGGCGCGTCGATATAAGGCATCGCCTGGCCGGGTAGCTGAAGGTGTATCATGCCGACGGCCATCTCTGGATGGGTGACCTGCACCACCATCTGCGCAGCTTGGTTCGTGCGTTGCTGAAGCTGCGCTGTCCATGTGTTGCGCGTATAAACTCCGAGCGTGGCAACGCCGATAAATAGCGCTCCTGCGGCGAAGAAGAAGAACCGGAGCTTTCGCCGGTTCTTTTCTTTAGGCTTGAGCGAAGGGCCAGACGAAACTTCCGCTTCGTTCGAAGTGTTCTGACTTACCGATTCTGCCATCTAAGTTAATCTCCACTTTATAGCCAGTTCAGATCCTTTCCGAACCGTCGCTCGGTCACTGACCTATCTTGCGGTCGTCCGATTTACTAACATCTTTCGCGCTTATATGCTTTTACCGGAACGAGCGCTTTTATCCCACCCGAATGAGCTACCCTGTATTCCTCGCCAATTCTGAGATTAGTGAGCAACGGTTTACCGCGTGGCGGGTCAGTACTGGCCATGTGGTGCCGGAGTGGTTAGGGAATGTGCCGTACGTGGCGGCTGATTTGGTTCGATCACACTGACTTTCATGCCTTTGGCTAACCCATCTGAGGGGTTCACTATTACCTGGTCCGAATCAGACAACCCCTGGGAAATTTCTAGTTTGTTACCCAGATTAAGATGGATTGTAACCTTTCGGATCTCTACCGTTCCGTCAGGGTGAACTACCCCGACGGTTGCCCCTTCCCTTTGGAAAAGCCACGCATTGGATGGGATCGTGACCAAGCCTCTGTCACCGTTGAGTCTCAGGCTTACTTCGGCATAGGCGCCCGGAAGCAGTTCACCGGTTTCGTTTGGAATTTGTAGTTCGGTTTGCAAGGAACGGGCGATTGGATCGACTGCACCGGCCGCATTGGTGACGTGGGCCGGGAATATTCGGCCAGGGAATTCAGGCACAGTGAGATCTCCCTCGACGCCGATTTTTACTAGCTGCGCGGACTCTTGAGGCACGTTAACATAAATGCGCAATGGCGAAGTCCGCGCTACGCGAAAGAGCTGAGTGCCGGAACCCGCGGCAACATATGCCCCGATATCGATATCTCTCGCTGTGACGATGCCATCGAATGGTGCGCGCACGAGCTTAAACGCTTCGAGGGCGTTGAGCCGGTCAAGATTAGCCTCGTCTGCCGCTACCGTTGCCTGGTTTTCGTAATAGGTGTCAGCCGCCGTATCAAGATCCTGTGGAGCAATAACCCTCTGATTAAAAAGGTCCTGATTACGTTGATAGGTGACTTGAGACAGCTGGAGAGCTGACTGGGCGACCTGGAGTTGGGCCTTAGCCTGGGCCAGCTCTTGATCAACCTCTGGTGTGTCAATCTCAGCCAGTATGTCATTGGCCTTTACCTTAGCCCCAATATCAAAATGCCACGCTTTCAGGTAGCCACTCGTCTGGGCGAAAATTGGTGCATCGGTATAGGCTTGCAGCTGCCCGGGCAAATCCAGGATAACCGTCGAAGACACCTTCTCCGGATGGACGACGCTGACAGTCATCTCTGCTGACGCTGGCGACTGAAGAACTTGGGGATTAGCCGAGCGCAGCTGACGTGAAACGAGGGCTATTGCGATACAAACTATGGCGCCGGCGGCAAAGAAAACGATTATTCGTTTCGTCTTCGTCTTTGGTCGAGCGGTTTTGTGCTCTTGAGTTCCGCCTATCTTCAAGTTACTTACGCTCATCGTTTGCTCCCCCCGCTCGATTTTTTCTCCGCCCAAACTAACTAATGGCTCAAGCGGAGCTGCAGCCGTCATTGGGTTAGCCGGGTTCGGGGTCAAAGAATTGATGGTGCTGCTCTCTTGCATCACTCGGATCCGTTGACTCGGAGTCCTCAAAATTGTATTCGCTGCGGCCGAACAGGATCGGAAAAAGCCGCCCATGTCTCACTGTACCGACGACTCTACTAGTAGCCGCGTCGCATCGCTATAGGCGGAAGGAGTGCTTTATGCCTACCCTAATGGATTAGGCATTCACTAAGGTAAGGGTAGGGCGAGAGCAGGATACCACAAGAGCGCGCAAAGACAGATTTTTGAACAGGAGATCGCAGAGATCTCAGAGAGGAACTAAATCTAGAGTAAGCAGTATGCAATATGCAGTAGTCAGTATGCGGCAATCGGGCGCAGTCTGAACATCGGTAACACTGTAGTTGTTTCAGGTTACGTATTCGTAGTGTTTTTGGTTTTTTTCGGGCGGATGTCCACCCGAAAAAAATTCGCGCTCACCGGGTCGATCCAGCCCAACAATAACCGGGCAAACCAGATCTCAATCTGATGGTTTAGGGCCTATAACCGAACAAGCAACTCTCTTACTCCGGACTCTAGACCCCTTACCTTCTCTGAGACCTCTGCGATCTCCTGTTCAAAAATCTGTCTTTGCGCGCTCTTGTAAAAAGCAACCTCGCAGCTGGAAGCTGAGTCTATTACCTTGCGGGCTAGCGCGCCAAGTCTGAGGCTCGTATAGCAGTGCTGCTACACGAGCCTCAGACTTGGTGCACTAGTGACCGAGAAATGGATCGACTGGTAATCGGACGATGATGCTGGTGCCACGACCATCCGCCGTTCGAATGTCTAGTTCAGCGCCCAGAGTTTTCGCCCGGTCGCGCATGTTGCCCAGTCCTAAACCTTCTCCGTTTTCCAGGCGAGTGTTGTCGATTCCCGATCCGTTGTCTCTAATTTCGAGGATAAGATTCGGGGAATCCAATCGAAGATTAACACTGATGACAGTTGGCTTGGCGTGGCGAAGCGCGTTACTGATCGCTTCTTGAGCAATGCGAAGGAAATCTTGTTGGATGTGAAGGGGTAAGCTTTCTTTCCGTACGCCGTTTGATCGAAAATTGCAGCGTAACCGACCCGGGATACTCGAACGTTCGACCAACATTTGCAGTGCTTCGACTAGTCCTGACTCCTCTATAATATCTGATCGCAGGCTGAGCGCGGAACGTCGGGCTTCGGCTAAACCGAAACGCGCCAGGTCGTTTGCTCGTTCGATATAGCCGAGGCCATTGTCGTCGATTGATTCGATGACCTCCTGTGCGGCGAATAGTTGCATGGAGATCCCGGCAAAACTCTGCGCGAGTGAATCGTGAATCTCCCCGGCCAATCGATTGCGTTCCTCCAAGACGGCAGATTGTCTGGCGGTTTTAGCCAACCGAGTAAGATGAATGGCCAAGGCAGCCTGCGTGACTAACGCTCGCGCAATTTCGAGCTCCTCCTGGTCAAAATCGCGTTCCGCTTTGAAATACAACGCTACTAAACCGTGCATCTGACGGCCCGAGGCCAGTGGAATAATCAATCCTGTCTTTATCCCGAGTCCAAGCAGGTAATCGCGCAGGCCCTCCGGTGTTGGCGACTGCGGATCGAGCAGTCGGGTCACCGTGGTTGGCTGAGCCTGATAGGCGGCGAGATGTTGCTCGTCTGGCGATACGGATCGCCACGCTTCCGGGAATCCCGCTTCGATCGGCGACAGTACCCGATCTTCTTGGAAGACGAGTTCCAACGTCAATCGGTTTTGCTCTACATTAAGCATTCGCAAGGTGGAAAAGAAAGCACCCAATTGCCTCGTGATAGCGGCCATGACTTGTCCAAGAAAGTCATCCAGCTCAGGGACCTGCGCGAGCCTATCCAGACATGCGCGAAGTGCTTCGTTCGCTTTGGCTAGTTGGGCCGCACGCCGCTGTTCGCTTTCCGCGAGCCGAGCCTCGCTGCGGAGCAACTGCTGGAACGACTTGCGTACTCGGGACAGCAGGCCGGTGACGACTAACGCCGTGGTCAAATAGGCAACCAGTGCCACCACGTCCAGAGTCTCGGCCAACGCTACTCGGAAGACCGGCTTAACAATAAAGAAGTAGTCCAAACAAAAAACGGCAACGAATGACGCAAAGATTGCCGGAATCAATCGCCCCTGGAGGGATACCAGGACGATGATAACCATATAGAGAAGGGCCGCCGCTGCGGGAAGATCATGGAGTCGAAAGCAAACAAAGGTCACTGAGGCCAGAGCAACCGAGCTAAGGAAACAGAGCGCTGCCGAGCGCCAAAATGGATGGGTCTGGCTAGGCTTCATTGGAAACGGGCATTCGGCGTGTTCGTTCTGGCGCCATTTGGTGACCTTGCTCTCCGTTGTACGGTCCAACATAGACCGGGAAAGCCAGCTCTCTGTAAGATTCGATATTACGCTCTATCGGCAAGTGAACGATGATACTGGTGCTCCGCCGTCGCTTCGACCTCGAGCGATAGCGGTAGCCAAACCAACTAAGGCGTTTTGATCAGCCCGCGTTCATGAGCGATGGCAATTGCCTCCGTTCGACCAAAGGCGTTCAGCTTTTTCAAAACAGATTTTACGTGGTTCTTTACCGTGTATTCGCTGATATAGAGTTGTTGTCCAATTTCCTTGTTGCTTTTACCGAGCGCCATCTGGTCGAGGACCTGAAGTTCACGTTCGGACAGTTGCAGGTGAGCTAGAGAGTCTGCCAGTTTGGCGGCGACTTCATCGGGAAGCGAAGAGTTGCCGGCGTAAACCTCGCGAATGGTATTCCAAATCTGCCGCGGCTCGGTTCCCTTCAAAATATAGCCTTTAACTCCTGCTGTCAGTGAGCGCCGAAGATCCTCCGGTTTCTCAGAAGAGGTCAACACAATGAGCCGGGGTCGCGGCGCCCGTGACATGAGTTCCCTCACAACCTCAAGGCCATCTTTTTTTGGCATCCGGAGGTCGAGGATCAGGACGTCGGGCGAAAGCTGGTCATAGAGCCGGCAAGCTTCTTCTCCATCGCTGGCCTTACCCACCACCTTCATATCCTTTTGCAGCGAAAGAATGGTAGTAAGCCCTTCGCGAAAAATCGGATGATCATCCGCAATTAGGATTCGGATTTTCTGATCAGTAACAGAAGAGGTCATGATTTGATCGGTAAGCAAAACAAAGCGGCTATCGGGATCGGTCGCAGTTCGAGTGTTTTATTCGCCGATGGTTTAGTCAGTGCCCTGCGCATTGGCAGAGCGCAATTGTGTCGCTACCCGGTACCCAAAGTTCGATTAATTATCAGCGTCCCCGCAAACAATTTAGCAGGTTACTGAATTCACTCTCTATCGTCACAACGGGCAGTTTCGCTTGGCTCAAAGTAGCTATCAGGCGATCACCCAATAGGGTGAGGGGCGGGAAGCCGACAGCTAATCAGTAATCAGTAATCGGTGATCAGTAATCAGTGATTGGTGAGTACGGGATCTAGAAGATGTATACGTTTGGTACGCGTTTTCGAGCAGCGATCATCAAGGGGGCAGAAATCATCGGGAATCGACGATCATCGGTTTTACGTAGTCGGGCTTTCGCTCTACCAATTATGGGTGCGTTTCGCCCACAACCAATACCGATAACCGATCACTGATTACTATTCGTCCTCCTGGTAGCCCCTTTGAGTGAATACAAACGATCCGTTCTGAGAGTAGGCGCAAGAAACCGTCGCATCTATAGTGAATGTTTACAATGCGAGTCCGTCAGAGTCTTCAGGATCGATCCTTTTATGGATAAGAGCGTGAGAGTAATTCGGTTTCACAAAACCGGCGGACCGGAGGTACTAAAAGCGGAAGAGCTGCTTCTGCCGATGCCGACCGGCAGCGAAGTCTTAATGAGAGTGAATGCTATCGCATTGACCCGAACCGACATTCTTTGGCGCGAAGGCTCTTATTTTGAAGAACCGGTGCTGCCCGCAGGGATTGGCTACGATGCGGCGGGAGTGGTCGAGTCGGTTGGACCCAAAGTCAAAACCTTCAAAGTGGGCGATCGTGTCTCCACGTTTCCGGCAGTCTCGCTGTTAAACTACACGGCCCATGGTGAGGCCGCAATTTATCCGGAGGACGCTTTGTTCGTTTATCCGCAAAACCTAAATGCCAGACAGGCCGCCGCAGTTAACAGCGGACTATTTGCGGCGTACTTCGCTTTCGTTGAGCTTGCCGGCGTGCAGCCTGATCAGTATGTGATGATTACCGCCGCCAGTTCTTCGATGGGAATCGCCGCGATTCAACTGGCCAAAGCAATGGGTGCGGAGATTGTTGCAGTCACTCGATCCGAGAAGAAGAGAGAACACCTGACTGCGGCCGGGGCCGATCATGTCGTTATTGCCGGCATTGACGATGTCCAGGAAGCAGTTCTCGATATAACTGCGGGCGATGGTGCCGACGTGATCTACGATGGCGTGGGCGGCCCCGGTCTCGAGGAACTGGTTTGGGCGACGAAACGATTTGGGCACGTCATCGTCTACGGACATCTCGGAGCAATGGAGGACACAACACCATTGCCTCTCGGTGCGTGTTTCTTGCGAGGCCTGAATTTGCACACCAGTTATAAGATTTTTGATTTTACCGGCCATTGCAGATTAAGGATTCCGCCGAATCGGGGAGCAATCGAGCGGGCAAAGAAATTTATTTTTGATGGCTTAGCATCGGAGCGCTTCAAGCCAAAGATCGATCGTGTCTTCGTTGGGCTGGAGGAATACGCGGCAGCCCATGATTACATGGGCACAAATGCCCAGGTCGGTAAGATCATCGTCGCGTTGAATGGAGCCAACGTCGGGCAGAAAGAATAGAGCGGATCCCTCGTTCGGGTAGTCGATAAAGGCTCTTTTGGCCAATAGCGAACCGGCTTATCTGGCGGTAGGGTACCTACTGTCAAACAAGAGGAAGGAGAGATCCTTTCATGGTTATTTGCAAAAGCACAACCCACGCTTACTACCCCATGTCGGGCAAAGGGCCGGATCTGATCCGCGGAAGTGGAAGGATTCGATATGTTCGTGGCTTTATTGTCGTGAACCTGAAAAAGTCCGGAGCGGCGATAGGCGGGCGTGGCCGGCGAGAGAAATTAACGTAGCGCATCGCCGGAACGAAGCCCCCCCGGCAGCGATATCAGCACAACGACAATCAGATGCAGGCTTTCGATTGTCGACTTTGCGCTGATTGCGGTTGCCGGCTTCTGCCCGGCATCGACATCTGGTAATCGGGCGACGGAGCATCCGAACAGTTTTATCTCACTCGATGATGCCGATGACCTTCTCTCTTGCCAGAAAGACGCAATCGATGGAGCGAATCGCATCGCGACCTGGAGCTGGCGCCATCTACCTCTCCGGCAAGAGTAGGAAAGCGATATTGATTATTACCAGCGACGTAATTACTAGACCGCACAAAGGCGGAACGGAAGGGACCAGAGCAACGAGATATGCTGCTAAATAAAGCCCGCCCAGTGTGAGTTGCTCGTTCACAATTCCTTGCCCTCTGATTAATATTCGGATTTTACGCTTGAAGTGCTCGTATCTAATTTGCCCCAGACTCACTTACTCGAGAGCACGAAATTTTTTTGAAAGGTAGTGGAGTGAGCCCCGTTATTCTACGCGACGAAAGAGCGATCCTCTGGTTACCCAAAAGAGCGACTGGGCAGCGGTGGACAATGCGATTTCGATTTGGCCCAATTTAGCTATCGCCGGCCGCGCTTTTGGCGTAAATGCCTGCTTCCAAGGAAGCCACCTTGCTCAACCGACGCAGGTGCCGTTCGGCTTGGCTAAACTCTGCTGCCAGAAATGTCTGGATCAGGTCCCAAGCTACGGCGGGTCCAACCGTGCGGCCACCCATACAAAGGATATTCAGGTGATCATCCTCGACCCCCTGCCGAGCCGAGAAATGGTCGTGGATTAGTGCAGCGTGAATGCCCGGAACCTTATTGGCGCAAACCGATGCGCCGACACCGCTGCCGCAGATCGCTACACCACGATCGACCTTGCCGGTCACGACCGCTTGCGCGAGCGGAATGACGACATCTGGATAGTCGTCAACTGGGTCCAGACTGTAAGCGCCAAGATCGAGTACCTCATGTCCCGCCGCTCGGAGCTGGGCAACCATTTCTTCCTTCAAACCAAATCCACCGTGATCGGTAGCGATTCCTACTCGCATATTCGTTTCATGGTTTCGATTTATTCTTTTTGCCGCCGCGAGCGAGCATCAAAGGCAATCCAGATTATTCTTTCACAATCGGGTTCTGCCAGCCTTCGCGGGGTGAAACTTGGTGATCGACTTCGCTCGGCCCCCAGCTCTTCGGCTCATATTCGATGACCGGCGTGCCTGACTTCAGTACCGGATCAACGATTCGCCAAGCCTCTTCGACATAGTCTTCTCGCGCAAACAGGGTCGGATCTCCTGCCATCGCGTCTCCCAGGACGCGTTCATATGCGTCCATTTCGTCTGCGCGAGGGTGGCGGCTCACTACCATCTCGGCCGACTGGCTGGCCGTATCCTCTCCTGGGGCGACAACGTTCATACCGAAGGCAAGTGTGACCTCGGGGCTAATTCGAAACCGGAAATAGTTTGGCGTCAGATTGAACTTTTCATACATTGTTGGGGGTTGACGGAGCCGGACGACGACTTCTGCACAGGTCACGGGAAGACACTTTCCCGCCCGAATGTAGAAGGGAACACCCTTCCATCGCCAGGAATCGATCTGCAGTTCCAGCGCGGCAAAGGTTTCCACCTGAGAGTCAGGCGCGACGCCTTTTTCGTTGCGATAGCCACGGAACTGGCCACGAATCAGGTTCTTACTTTCCAGTGGCGGAATCGCCTTGAGAACCTTGACCTTTTCATCTCGGATCGACTCGCTGTCAGTTCTGGGAGGGGGCTCCATCGCCAGATTGGCCAGAACCTGAAACAGATGATTCTGAATCACATCGCGGATCGCGCCCGTTTCGTCGTAGAAAGCTCCTCGGCCCTGGACTCCGAAATCCTCTGCCATGGTGATCTGTACGCTTTCGACATAGTTGCGGTTCCAAAACGCCTCCAGGAACGCGTTGGCAAAACGAAAGAAGAGCATATTGTGCACCGGCCGCTTTCCCAAGTAATGGTCGATGCGGAAAATTCTATTCTCGTCGAACGTCCCGAGCAGAATCCGGTTGAGATCTTGGGCCGAGGCAAGATCCCGGCCGAAAGGCTTTTCGATGATAACCCGGGCGCCACTAGTGCATCCGGATTTGGCCAATTGCTCGACGACTAGCCCGAATAAGACAGGCGGTATGGCCAGATAATGGGCCGGGCGTTGGACCGAACCGAGCTCTTGGCGGATGGCTTGAAACGTCACTGAATCCTGGTAGTCGCCATCCACATAGTGCAGCAGGCTGCACAGCTTTTCGAATGCCGCGGCATCGAGTCCTCCGTGTTTCTCCAAGCTATCCCGCGCTCTCCCTTTCAGTTGGTCGATGCCCCATCCGGCTTTGGCCACACCGATGACTGGCACATTCAGGTGCCCCCGTTTGATCATCGCCTGCAGTGCCGGGAAGATCTTCTTGTAAGCTAGGTCTCCAGTAGCTCCGAAAAACACCAAAGCATCCGAATGAAGAGGTGTCATGGTTCCCGCTTCATTTCACGGACTTTTCCAAGTGTCCGCCGAACTCGAACCGCATGGCCGAAAGGAGCTTGTCCTGGAAATCCGCATCGCCGCGCGAACTGAATCGTTCGTACAGGGCCGTGGTCAGCACTGGTACCGGAACGCCCTCGTCGATCGCGGCCTTGATCGTCCATCGCCCTTCCCCTGAGTCCGAGACCCGACCGGAGAATCCCGAAAGCGCGGAGTCTTTGGCTAGGGCAATCGCTGTCAGATCCAGCAACCAAGAGGCGATCACACTACCGCGCCGCCACACTTCGGCGATGTTGCCAAGATCGAGATCATATTGATAATACTCTGGATCGCGTAGTGGCGTGGTCTCAGCGTCAATGGCATGCTGCTGCTTGCCGATGTTGGCGTCGCGCAAGACGCCAAGCCCCTCCGCGTATGCGGCCATGATTCCATATTCGATGCCGTTATGGACCATTTTAACGAAGTGACCGGCACCGTTAGAGCCGCAGTGTAGATATCCCAACTCGGAGGTGGTGCCGAGTTTGTCTCGTCCCGGGGTACGCGGAATATCACCGATCCCCGGCGCCAGCGTAGCGAAGATCGGATCGAGGTGTTTCACTACCGCGGTCTCGCCGCCAATCATCATGCAATAACCACGCTCTAAGCCCCAGACACCGCCGCTGGTTCCGACGTCAACGTAATGGATATTTTTCACCGCAAGCTCCTTGGCTCGCCGGATATCGTCCACGTAATAAGAGTTGCCACCGTCGATGAGAATGTCGCCCGGCTCGAGCAACGCCGCGAGCTCAGCGATGGTGTCGTCCACGATGGCTGCCGGTACCATCAACCAGAGTGCCCGCGGTCGCGCCAGTTTCTTAACGAGATCGGCCAGCGAGGAGGCGCCAACCGCTTTCTCCTGGACTAACCCCTCGACTGCCTTTGGCGATACGTCGAAGACTACACCTTCATGTCCCGCCTTTAAGAGGCGTCGCACCATGTTCGCGCCCATTCTTCCCAGCCCGATCATTCCGAGTTGCATTACACGATCCTTTCTTTAGAGCGGTTTGCTCTTTAAGATAAATTTACTTTATTTGGTTGTTTACCGACCCGCGGTACGACCAGGCCGGATTTACTGCGTCTTTTCCTATATCCCGGCCCTTTTTTTGCTCACGAAGCGCGAGCATTCTCAAAGGTTTCGACCAGCCGGCGATAGCGACGGGAAATTTCGGTAACGGCTGCCTCTCGCGTGATCTTCTTGGCTCGCCAGTCAATGAGCGGCTCCCAGAAGACAGTCCGGCCGACGGCAAAACCGATGAAGCCAGGAACTTTGGCGGCTGTCGTCAGCCATTCATATACCTTCTTGTCGTTCTCGCCCCGCCCAAGAATAATGCAGCCAACTTTGTCGCGTCCCTTCCGGTGCGCAACCGCCACGACCCTCTCACAGTCCTCCCGCCGGTCGAGCCCCTCGATTTTCCATACGTCCGCTTCGACCCCTGCATCTTGCAGCTGCTCGATCGCCCCCACCATCAATCCCGGCCGAACTTCGACGTCATAAGCGTGCTTGTCTCCATTCACGCGGTCGAGCTGCGCTTTCTCCGGCGGTACGAGCAGCTCGAACATGAATAGACGATGACTTTCCGAATGCAGGTAATCGGATAGACGTTTGAGGCGGGCAGACTGTAGCCGGTTCAGGGTTTCGTCACCCTCAGGATTATAGCGCACCAGCACCTTGGTGAACGTCGGGTCCATCGCTTCGATGTGTTTGGCGAATTCCTCGCCATATTCGAAATCAAACTCGTCCTGCCCGCTCTTCTCGGCTGGACACGCGGTAGTGTAACCGTGCGCCTTCGCGTCGCGGAGGATCGCTGCGCCGAACTGTTCGTCGACCAGGATACCGGCCTTTTCCTTGGGCACCCCAGCAGCAATGGCGTCCTTGAATCCGTCATAGATAACTTGCTTAGCGGCGGCAATCTCCGCGGTTTGCTCTGGCGTCAGCGTCCCTTTCCAGCCGAACATCTTCGTCTGGAACGAGCCACGATGATCAAAAGGTTGGATGTAGAGAGGCTTATCATATCCGATATTCATACGATTATCTCCTAGAGTTGCGGTAGCGGCGGATCAGGTTGTTGGTCGAGCTGTCATGTCTGAGTTCGGGTTCTGCTTTGGATTCGAGTTCCGGGATGATCCGTTGAGCCAGGACCTTGCCGAGTTCTACGCCCCACTGGTCGAACGAGTCAATGTTCCAGATGGTGCCCTGGGTGAAAACGCTATGCTCGTATAATGCGACGAGCTTGCCGAGGGAGTTCGGCGTGAGCTTTTCGGCGAGGATTGTATTCGATGGACGGTTACCCTCGAAGACCCGGTGGGGTACGAGCCAATCCGGCGTACCTTCGGCCTTCACTTGCTCAGGCGTTTTGCCGAAGGCTAGCGCTTCGGTCTGGGCAAAGACGTTCGCCAATAGCATATCATGGTGCCGGCCCAGAGGATTGAGCGTCTTAACGAACGCGATGAAGTCACACGGAATCAGTCGTGTCCCTTGGTGTATCAACTGATAGAACGAGTGCTGTCCGTTCGTACCCGGTTCACCCCAATAGATCGGCCCGGTCGGATAGTCTACTTCGGTTCCATCAAGCGTAACGTGCTTGCCATTACTCTCCATCGTCAGTTGCTGCAGATAGGCCGGAAAACGTTTGAGGTATTGCTCGTACGGTAGAACCGCGACTGTCTCTGCGCCGAAGAAATCAGTGTACCACACCGTCAGAAGGCCCAGGAGAACAGGCAGGTTGCGTTCGAACGGTGCGGTGCGGAAGTGCTCATCCATCTCGTGAAAGCCGTCGAGCATAGATCGGAAGTTTTCCGGGCCGATGGCGAGCATCGTCGAGAGCCCAATCGCCGAGTCCATGGAATAACGCCCGCCGACCCAATCCCAAAACTCGAACATGTTGACGGTATCGATGCCGAACTCGGATACCTTCGCGGCATTGGTCGAGACCGCGACGAAATGCTTGGCCACAGCTTTGACATCGCCGCCCAGGCCCTTGAGCGACCAGTCCCGCGCCGTGTGGGCATTGGTCATCGTTTCCAAAGTCGTGAAAGTTTTTGAGGAAACAATAAAAAGAGTCTCCGCTGGATCGAGATCGCGAACCGCTTCGGCGAAGTCAGTGCCATCGACGTTGGATACAAATCGGAAGCTCATCGCGCGGTCGCTGTAATATTTCAGCGCTTCGTACGCCATGACCGGCCCAAGGTCGGAACCTCCGATGCCGATGTTGATTACGTTGCGGATGCGCTTACCGGTATGTCCTTTCCAGGTGCCGCTCCGGACCCGGTTCGAGAAATCGGCCATCTTATCAAGCACTGCGTGGACCTGGGGCACTACATTCTCGCCGTCGACGACTATCGATGCACTTCTCGGCGCGCGCAGAGCGACATGCAAAACGGCTCGATTCTCCGTGATATTAATCTTATCGCCTCGAAACATCGCATCGATCCGCGCTCGCAAGCCGGATTCCTCTGCCAGTTGAAGCAGGAGCTTGAGGGTTTCATCGGTGATGCGATTCTTCGAGTAATCGAGGTAGAGACCCACTGCCTCCGTGGTCAAGCGCTCGCCGCGCTTAGGGTCATCGGCAAAGAGCTTTCGAAGGTGTGATTGCCGCACCTTTTGATGGTGGGATTCGAGCGCCTTCCACGATGGGCGCGCGGTGAGTGATTGGATTGCTGCCGTCATAGTTGCTTGGTTGTTATTTAGTTACACCATTCATTCCCTGGAAATCTGGCACTGCTGACCGACAAACGGAAAATCGCGCCCTTCTTCGATCACCTTCGTCGCCAGGAAAAGACTAACACCGACGACGAACTGTGCTAGGTCGAAACAGTATTTCCTAGACCTCCTGAAGAATGGCACTCTTGGATGCTATCACCGCCATGAGTTCATTCCAGGATTTGACGAACGAATTGGCCCCTTCGTCCTGGAGCTTCGCCGCCAGGGCGTTAATGTCGATGCCGACCTTAGCGAACTGGCCCAATACCGCTTCGCAATCACCACCATCGGCTGGCACTGTTTGACCGAGTTCGCCGTGATCGGCAAAGGCTTTCAAGGTGCCCTCCGGCATGGTGTTAACCGTAAGGGGTGCGGCCAGAGCCTGGATGTAAAGCACGTCCGAAGCCTTAGGATCTTTAGTTCCGGTGCTGGCGAACAAGAGTCGCTGTGGACGGGCGCCGGAGTTGAAAGCACGTTTCCAACGCGGCGATGCAATCAAGTCGCTGTACGCCTTGTAGGTGCGTTTGCCAATCGCGATACCGAGCTGGTTGTTGAGCGTCTCAGGCACCTTGCCCATGACGGCAGCGTCCCATCGGCTGATGAAAAGCGAGGCGACGGAGCTGACCTCGGGTCTGAGCCCGGCGGCGATTCGTCGCTCAATGCCGCGCAAGTATGCTTCGGCTGCCGCGACATACTGCTCACGGGAGAACAAGAGTGTCACATTGACCGGCACGCCCGCAAGAGTCGCCTCTTCGATAGCGGGCAGACCTTCTGTGGTGCCAGGAATTTTGATAAAAAGATTGGGACGCCGCGCCCGGCCGTGCAGATCCTTGGCTTCGGCCAGGGTGGTTTTGGTGTCATGAGCCAACAGAGGGGAGACTTCCAGCGAAACCCATCCGTCGACACCGCAGGTCCGATCGTAGATTGGCCGGAACAGGTCAGCGGCTTGGGTGAGGTCCTCGAGCGCCAGTTCAAAGAACAGTTCCTCACCTGACTCGCCTTCCTTGAGTTTCTGACGGATAGCTGCGTCATAGGTGGTGCTATTCTTGATCGCATGATCGAAGATCGTTGGGTTGGATGTCAGCCCGGTGACAGAGAATTCGCTGATGTAGCGGCCGAGCGTGCCGCTTTTCAGCAGGTCTCGCGTGATATTGTCTAGCCAAAG